>JBAQUG010000086.1:0-38451 GCA_049297395.1 Victivallales bacterium
GAAAACCTTTTAAGGAAAGGTTCTTCCCTTCCCCGCACCCCAATCCTTTCCAAACCTGTTTGCGATCCCATCAGATTGCAGCTGCAATCTGATGGGAAATAAAAGTTTTAGTAAAAGGGAGTGGGGATTGGGGCGAGGGAAAGAAACATTTTTCAAAAAGTTTTTGCTCTCGTCCCCAATTCCTGCACTTTTGTAATCAGCTCTATATAGAAAGATTTAATCAATGGCGGCAATTCGGAAACTTATAGTATTATGTGACGGTACCAATAACGAACCGGAACAGCTTGACAACGGGCAAGCTGCCCCGACCAATGTCGTGAAATTGTATAATGCACTTGCCAGCGACGGTGGAAAACAGATCCCAAACTATGAGGAAGGCGTCGGGACAAGAGTATGGGAAGCCTTGCCTGGCGGGATGTATGGTTATGGTCTTGATAAACGTATTCTCGCTAACTATCGCTTCCTGCGAAAACGCTTTGCCGACAGCGATTGGGAACGGGACGAAAACAAAGTATTCCTGTTTGGATTCAGCAGAGGCGCCTACACTGTACGCAGACTTGCCGGACTTATCGCCCACAGCGGAATACCAGTTAAACCTTCTGACGATGAACTTGGATGGGAACTCTACAGGAAAAAGGATACCGTCAGCTCTGAAAAGCTGAAGAAAGAAGGGCGTTTCTTTGACATTCCTGTCGAGATGATCGGGGTGTGGGATACTGTCAAGGCCACAAATGACGAAGATTACCACGATAGTCAACTCAGTCCAAATGTTATTTCAGGATATCATGCGATGTCGATTGATGAGCGGCGAAAATTCTTTCCGGTGTTGAAATGGGACAACGATGCCCGCGTGCATCAAGTCTGGTTTGCCGGCGTGCACAGCGACGTTGGCGGAGGATATGCTGATGCGGGGCTCTCCGATACGGCATTGCGATGGATGATTGACCGCGCGATGGAGCTCGATATGAAATTCAAGGCTCAATATGTCAACCAGAAGGTTGTCCCCAGTGCTGCTGGTTCAATTCATAATTCCTATGAAGGGAAATGGATTCCTCTTGGGGCAGAACAGCGCTCAATCCCTGATACAGATTTCGTGCATCCTTCGGTTAAAGATCGCATGGATGCAAATATCGGATATAAGCCTGCAAATCTGCCAGCAAATCCAAATTATTGGAAGGCTCTATGAAGGCATGATTCAAATGATTGATAATGGAAAACCAGTTCGAATAAGCTCTGATGCATGGGATGAAAGAATCAGGAAGATCCCGGAATCGTTCCGCCGCGAGTGCAGATATCTGAGAAGCATACGTAAGGGGGGGATACCTTATCTTCTCGCGCCATCCGAATACGCGAGAAAGGGTGACAGGCTGCTAGACAGGCTTAAGTTCGATCCGTCGCCGGCAGCGCTCAGGTTGTGGGCGTTCATCTTCAGCGAGAAGGACAGGCTTTTCCTGGTGAAGGAGAACGGCTGGAAGATCTTTGCGGTGATGAAGGATCTCGGGCAGACGCCTGTGATAACTTATTCTGTTCCGAAATCGCTTTCATTCTATGCCGATGCGCTCTGGTGGGCGCCGTGTTTCGCGGAGAACCCGCGACTTCTCGACGAGGCTGAAAAGCTTGGTGCTACAAACGAGCTGTGCTTTGTAAGGGCTGCTCTAGGAGCATTCAAGACACTTGATTATTTTCCAATGCCCGATCTCTGCTTTGCGGGGGTCGGCAGCTGCTGTGACGACTTTTCCGCGGTGATGCAGCTAATCGAGTGGCAGGGGGCGAAAGTCCATTGGTGGGAGATCCCGACGAGGCCGGACAAGACAACTCTCAATGTCACCGGCAAATTTGCAAGAACACCGTTTGGGAAGACGGATTATCCTGAGAAGGCCGTGGAATTCCTGGAGAAGGAATACAAGGGGATCGTAAAGGCCCTTGAAAAAGAGGCTGGTTGCCGGATAACTCAGCCTATGCTGAAGGGCAGCCTCGACAAATTCAATGAGATCAGAGGTCTTGTAAGGAATATCCGCGAAATGGTCTACGGTGCGGAGAATGTTCCTCTGCCAGGGCTGGAAACGCTTCTCGTTGAATTCATCGGAATCCACGCGTGCAGCGAGCCTGAGGAGGCCGTAAATGTGCTGGAATGCCTGACGGAAGAGGTGGAACGCAGGATCCGCGACGGAGTTTCGCCTCTGAAAGGGAAGCCTGTCAGGATCTACTGGGTTACGCCGCCGACCGACGCGTCGCTTATAACTCTGCTTGAGGATTCCGGCGCGTGCGTTGCGGGAACTGATTACATGATAAGCCATTCGTATTATCAGCTCAGGGCCAATATTCCTCCGTTGAAGGCGATAGCCGAAAACTATATGGATGACCTGATGATAGGCTCGTTGGAGCACCGCGCGAAGAAGATTGTCGAGGAGGCGGCCAGGTTTCGCGCCGACGGAGTTCTTATTACCGGAATATTCGGGGCGAGCCATTGTCCTTTTGAAGAAAAGATAATCGGTGATATGATAAAAAGGGAACTTTCTATTCCTGTGATGTCGTTTGACGTGCCATATTCGCCCGGCCGGTATTCGGAACAGGTCGTGAACAGGATGCAGAGTTTCATAGAGATGATAAAGGGAAGTTCAGAAGTCCGGGATTGCGAAAGTTCTCGAGTGATCAAGAGAAGGAAGTTTACCACAAAATATAAATTGATATGAAAAACCAGAATCCATTCAAGTATTTCGAGAACGCGATTGACTATGAGCTCGAGTTCGTGGAGAAGGAGAAGAGCAGGGGGCGCAGGATTGTCGGCATCTACTGCGAATACACTCCGCGCGAGATCATCCTGGCTGCGGGCGCGATACCCGTCTGCCTCTGCGGAACATCCAACAGCACTGTCGCTGCCGCCGAAAAAATACTTCCGTCCAACCTCTGCCCGCTGATAAAAAGCTCATTCGGATATTTCATAACCGACAGCTGTCCTTTCATCACCATGGCGGATCTCATCGTTGCTGAAACAACCTGCGACGGAAAGAAGAAGATGTATGAGATAATGGGGCAGCGCAAGCATGTCGAAGTACTGGAACTCACTCAGAAATCCGATTCGGCCTCGGCGTTGAAACACTGGACTGATGAGCTTAGGAAATTCAGGAAGACCCTTGAATCTGAATTCAAGGTAAAAATAACCGACAGCGATCTTCGCAAGGCGATAAAGTTGATGAACAAAGAGCGGTCACTTCTCAAGAAGGCCTTCAATCTGGGCATGAGGAATCCTTCTATTGTTACAGGACTGGAACTTGCGCTGATAAGGTTCAGGGTTGCAGGTTTCGAGAAACATCTCGAGATGCTTGAGAAATACATAGAGGCCGTTGAAAAGCGTGGGAAGAGCAGGAAGATGGCAGGTAAACCGAGGGTTCTGCTTACGGGATGTCCGACAGGCTCTGGTTCAGGGAAAGTGATCGAGATAATAGAGGAATGCGGCGGCATGGTCGTCGTACAGGAGGCCTGCAGCGGAATAAAGTCGGTATATGAGATGACAGAGGAGAAGGGCGAACCGATAGAGGCGATAGCAAAACGGCATTTCCATCTGCCATGTTCCTGTCTGACCCCGAACAGAGGCAGGATCGAACTGATTGCGAAACTCGCAGAGGATTTCAAGCCGGACGCAGTAATAGACCTGATCTGGCAGGCCTGCCATACGTATAATGTCGAATCCCACATCGTAGGTGAATTCGTGAAGAGCAAACTGAAGCTTCCTTTCCTGAAAGTTGAGACGGATTACTCGCCGTCCGACCGTGAACAGCTAAGAGTGAGGATAAATGCGCTCCTCGAGATCGCGAAGGCATGAGAATAAAATGGATGATCCGCCTTCGCTGAGAAGCTACGGCGAGACAAGATGGATGGTTGGATTGATGGATGAACGGGAAGGTATAATGGAATAGTTGCCCAGTGACCAAGTGGCCAGTTTTTCGGATTGTTTATCCTTGAACTAGGACACTCGGTCTCTTGGGCACTTTGCCACTGATATCCTTAAAATTGAGCACGTGAATATTTATCTGGGACAAGACTGATGAAGACCAGTAAGAACAAAACTACATGCGGCGTGGACATCGGCGCGAGGTCGATAGACATCGTGCTTTTTGATGGCAGGAAGATAGTCGACTCGATCGTGATAAATACGGGAGCTAAACCCCGAGAAAGGGCGTTGTCAGCATATCAGAATCTTCTTGTGAAGAACGGCATCAGGAAGAACAAGCTTTTCAAGACGGTGTCGACCGGATATGGGCGGAACCATTTTACCGAGACCGATGAGGCCGTCTCCGAGATAGCCTGCCATGCAGCAGGAGTTGCATATTATTTTCCCGATGTTGAACTGGTCATAGACATTGGCGGACAGGATTCCAAGGTGATCAAGATGCTTCCTGGCGGAAAAGTCATCGATTTCGGGATGAACGACAGGTGTGCAGCCGGGACCGGACGTTTCATCGAGATGGTGTCAGACATCCTTGACATAAAGATCGAGGACATCTCGAAGATGTCGTTCAGGAAAGTATCTGGATGCGAGATAAATTCGATGTGCGCGGTATTTGCGGAATCAGAGATCGTGGGCCTGCTCCAGAATGAAGTGTCGGTGGAGAAACTGCTCAAGGGGGTTTTCGTTTCGGTCGCCAAACGTGTCGTTTCGCTGATGGGAAAATCATTTTCCTCCAAGGAGATCGTCTTTACCGGCGGAGTCGCTATGATCAACGGTGTCGCAGAGGCGCTGGAGCAGGAGACGGACTCGAATATAGTTGTTCCTGCAAACCCACAGATCACAGGAGCCCTCGGTGCTGCAATCCTGGCCGGCAGGAGATGAGGTCACCTACTGGCGTCATCAATCCCGAGCCCTGACGGCTCTCTTATGGAATTCCGCGAATATCCTGGGCGCTGCCTTATCCCTCTTGATTTCCCGCATCTGCTTGATTTGTCTTGTCGCAATGGAGATGGCTGGGATAATCCGAATACCAGTCGGCCCCGGTCTTTTCAATCTCAGGAATCCTTGTGCCTCGCGTACCAGTTGGAAAACGCAGCCGGGCAGGAAAATCCGAGTTCGCTTGAGATCTGCTTCTGGAGAAAACCGCCTTTGAGCATTTCCTCGGCCTTCTTCAGCCTTGACACATTGATGCAGTCATGGACATTCTGCCCCGTGTGCTTCTTGAAAAGCCGGAAGAAATGGAACTTGCTGTATCCTGCGATCCTCGCAAGTTTTTCAACTGTCATGGCCTTTCCGGATGCAGTGCATATGTGCTCATGGATGGCATGTATGATCTTGGCCTGCGGGTTTTCATCGCCAGATTCAGCTGTATTGCCGGCCATGTCCTGTTCGACAATTCCAAGAAAAAACAATGAGAGGAGCGAGAGCATCTTCCTCCTTTTCAGATCTGCGTCAAGAACAGAACTTTTCATGCCTCCCCATTCCTGGTCGAACATGTCGCAGATCCTGCTGTTTTCCAGGATCAATTCCCCCTTTCCTGCATTGACGAGCTTTCCCCTGTTTACGTGCAGGATGCGGGCAATCGCCCGAGGCTTCAGGAAAAAGATCCACAGATGTACGACATTTTCTGTTGCAGGTGAATAGAACCTGTCATGCGCATCATATGAGTCGAAGAGGAATATTGTGCCAGGAGTCGCCGGATATATCTGTCCGTTCAAGCTGTTCAGGGGTGCAATCTCATAAGTCAATCCTTCTTCAATCAGATTATTATTGCCCCTATGATGCCGGACCCTTAGTGTCATAGCATGGTATGCCAGGGATACCATTAATTCAATAAAAAAAGCCGCAAGCTGCTACGCTGTCGGCTTTATTCTGTAGGCTTTTAGTCTCAATAAAATGGCGGAGAGGGAGGGAATCGTCCAGCCTTTCCACATTTAATGCCTTCAAGATGAGTATACTAGCCTCATTATTTATAATATAATGCGTATCTGCCAAAATGCGAATAATAACGGATTTTAACGAAAAAGCGGTCCCGATGTACCAAAGTTTGACCGTAGGTTTTCAGTTCCTGTTGAAGCTCTTCAAATGGTATTTTTTCAGGACTTCAGAAACGGCGTCTTTGATGTCCTTGCGGTAGCTGTCAGGCAATGAATCATGTATCTGTCCGATTTCAATGGCTTCCTTGGAAAGATTCAGTCCGGGGATGTTCGGCACTGTGAGGGAATCAAGCTTTGCGAATTCAGGCAGTTTGCACAGCCCCCTGAAGTTATGCTCTTCAACCCAGCCTTCCTTCTTCACGAGAAGCCTTCCAATCGTCGACTGGTCAACTCCAGTCTCCGAGGAAATCCTCTTGTTCGTCTTCAGCCTGGACTTGACCTTCTCAAGGGTCGTCCTGAGTTCTTCCGTCCAGTGGATTGGATTTGTCTTAGTCAATGCTTGATACTCCGTTTTGCATAAGCGTCTGCCAATTATCATACACCTTAACTCAAAAATAGCCAATGCGGATAACAACGAATAATGCCTAATTGTATAAATATATCATGCAATGCTTGCAATATTCATGATAAAAATTATTTTTTAAGCTCATTTTGAGAATATCATCAAATGAAATCACTGGGGGAAAGTGAAGACGGTTGAAAATATAGACATGAAGCCCATCTGGGCCAGATGCAAGCAGGTAACTGTCCTGTTCGGGATCGGCAAGGATCAACTGCAGCTCTGGCGCGAACAGGGTATCGTCAAGGTCTCCATCACAAGTGCAAAGAACGTCGTCTACCGGATGGCGGATGTCGACAGGGCGATCAACCAGTTAGCCGAAGGAAGGTCTCCAAGCCAGTATGAAAAATAATTTCTTTACGTGTGCGCAAAAAGAACAACAAGAACTGCTCTTAATAGTTCTTTTAACTCTTAACACTTTACTCTTAACTCTTAGGGAAGCTGTAAGTTGTTGCAAATACGGATGATGTAAAAATGAAATGCGCGGGTTTGTTAGGATTTTGCGCTGGAATGTTAGGATTTTACGCCACTTTGTTAGGATTTTACGCTGAAATGTTAGGATCATACGCATAAATGTTAACTTTTGAGGCCGAAACCAAGAAACGTGAAATAATTCTGTCCAACACCTTTGCCACGGCAAGGTGGGACATGGGAGTCAACGAAATGAGGCTGTTCTTTCTGTTTTTGACGAAAATCTCAGACAGCAACACCCGGGCCGAGATCAGCGCCTGGGAGTTCGCGTCTGAATGGGGCATTCCGCTTGAGAACGCATACGTCGAGTTCAAGCGTACTGCCCGGACACTTCTCACCCGCAAGATCGAGCTTGAGACTGACAAGGGCTGGATGGGCTTCACAATCCTCCGGAAGGCCAGCGCAGAACGCTACACGGGCCGTTTTGAGCTTGCCCTCAACGACGACATCAAGGGCTTGTTCACCCAGCAGAAGTCGAACTTCTTCAAGGTGCTGCTCTCGAACCTCAGGATGTTCAACACATTCCCCGGGGTCAGGATCTATCTTCTTGCGAAATCCGCATATCCATGCGAGACCGTAGAGCATGATGTCAGGAAGTTCCAGATGATAGTCGGGCGCAGTTCCAAACGCAGATGCGACCTGGTAAGGCGTATCATCAATCCGGAGATAGAGAAGATTTCAAAGACCGATCTGAGCGTCCAACTCGTCAGGTCAAGGCCTACGGCAATCCGCTTCAAGATCTCCCGGAATGACTATGCGTCCCGTCTTGTGAATGATTTTGGATTCAAGCGTAACGAGGCCTATGAGCTGTTGCGGAAAATCCGGCACAGGACGGATTACGACAAATACGTCGAGGACTGCCTCTGCTACTGCAAGGATAATCTGGACAAGCATGTCATCAAGCACAACGTGAAGGCCTACGTCACGCAATTCATCCTCAACGACTACCGTCCGGTGAATCCGAAGAATCTCCGCGAGAAGATAAAACACGAGAAGCAGAAGGATGATGATGAAAAAAAGAAAGCCGATGATGAGAAACGGAAACTTGAGGCAGAAGCAATCGAGCGCAGGCATGAAGATTTCCGGAAGAACGCTGATAAGGAATGCCTCCACAGGATTTTGAAGTCCGTCGCTGAAAATGAGAGTGAATTCAACCCGATATTTCGGGAGATGGTGCGAGGGGAACTGAAAAAGAATCCTTCCGATATCAGCGAGTTGCCCTACTGGCTTTCCGACACAGTTCTTAGCAAATGGGAAGATGGAAATTCTGCGAACTTCGCAGATGCAGAATAAAACAATGGAGGTGTGAATGATAAATGACTTCAAGTTCCTGATAATCAGATTGCTGCTTTTGCTCCTGCTTTTTGCGAACTTCGCAATTGCGAGTTTCGCAGAGGAAACGTTTTTGGATGAAGAACCTGCTGAGAATATGGGAGAGCCCAAGGACGAAGCTGAATTCACGAATGAAATCAGGGAACTTGAAGAGAACCCAGGCGAGGATGTGAATATGTCCATGGATGCCTCTGCTTTTCGTGAACATGATTCAAAACGTGTTGATGACAGTAGGGAAAGCAGGATGGATCAGCTTGAAGTCGAGACTTTGAAAAAGGAAGACGGATGTTCCGTGACCAGCTTAAAGAAAGACTGCTTCAAGCTCCGTGTCACTTGCTTCATCAACCAGCGAATGATCGAAGAGATTACAAGGCTGATCCGGGAGAAGGAAGATTATCTTTTTAACAGGGTGATTCCTCCAATTAGTTTGAACGTAGGAACACGTTTCGAGTTGGGGATGTTCGAGGCCGATACAGGAACGAGTTCATCAAGCAAGTATCCACCGATAGCAGCCTCCTTGTCGATTCCCCTGTATCAGCCCGACAAATACAGTCTGACACAGGCCCGGAAACAGCTCTTCCTGGACAAGATGTTCAACAATCTTCGGGATCTTGAGTATCTGCAGAGGAATATCGAACTGCTCAGGGAAAAGCGGATGGTCACGCTGAAAGTCATCGAAGAGACTGGCCCGGCAAAACTCGACACCTATTACCGGACTGAACAGGAGATTTTGAAGTCCATATCTGAAATCAACCGGATCATCAGGTTCCTCGAAGCGAATCTGGGGATTGATATGCTCGAACTCTATAAAAACTTTAAGATGTGAAAGGATTTTGCGAATTTCGCAGATTCTGAGAAGACGGCAGACAAAACGAAAGAGGGAAAATGGCGGCCGTGACTTCCGTCTGCGAAGTTCGCATGTTTTTAAAAAGGAGGAAAAACATATTGCCGGCCAGAGGTCCGCCGTCGCATGGAAGCTATGGCGGGACAGGCCAGCGCTCCGAAGGATAAATGACGAACAAAGCTGAAAACAGGAGAAAGTATCCGCCGAACTGGGGTGAGATAGCCCTGGCAAAGAAGAAAGCTGTCAGCTGGAAATGCGAGAACTGCGGGAAGCAGTGCAGACGCCCAGATGAGCCGTTTGAAAGCCATAAGGACACGTTGACGGTTGCACTTCTTGACCACAACCCGGAAAATTGTACACCAGAGAACCTGAAAGCCTGGTGTGCACCGTGCCATTTGAAGATTGATGCGGAGGAGCATTCAAGGAGGTCAAAGGATTCGAGAAACAGGAATAGCATAGAAAGGACTTTCGAGAATGCAATCATCGGCAGGGACAAACTGATCAAGGAGGAGCTTTATCCCCGTCTGAAGGAAGGAAAGCCGTTCCTGATTGAGGGACAGGCTGGAATCGGGAAGACAGTCCTCCTGAAATGGTGCCATGAGAACTGCGAGGAACAGGCAAAGGCGTATTTCTCATGCAATTGGAGATATCATCAGTGCATCAGAGAAATTGCAGCTGCTCTCGGGCTCCCGAATGCCGAAAGGATGTCAGTTCAGGTTCTTGAAAAAAGCATCCTGATGTCGGGAAAGAAGGCGACTCTTTTCATAGACAATGTCGAGAACATCAAGCCTCAGATGTTGAATTTCCTGAACACGATTCCGGGATGGAGGATGTATTTCGCAGGGAAGAATGGAAAGATCCGTGAGGAACTTAAGCCGATAATATGGGGGATGAAGCGTGTCCAGATCAGGAGCTTGAACATGGAGGATTCCGAGGAAATTGCGAAACTCGCAATCGCTACGACCGGGGCAGTCATCGATTTCAGATCCCTGGTGGATTCCGGAAAAGGTGTTCCTGGACGCATATGGGCGATGTGCCGTGGCGAGGTCGTCGAAGATGATGAAAAGGTTGTTGGCGAGGAAATTGATATTTTCCCTGTCCTTGCGGTTTTTATCGTAGGATTCATGATTTGCCTGAGATACACGGGGAAGGCATCGGGATCAGGTGACTTGTACCTGATTGGAGGGATAGGAATGGGGATAGCGATTTTTATTAGGTTTTTTGCAACAAGATGACGCCCACAGATGACACAGATGAATGGACAACCACGAAACATCCTCCTTCGCAGAGAAGCTACGGAGGACAGGCACGACATATAAGAAGATGGAAAGTTGTCTTATGAGTGAAGAAGAGATAAAAGAACAGTTTCAGGCTTTGAATGAGGAGCTGACTGGAATAAGGGAGGCTTTGGCATTTTTCTTTGGTAGCAGATACGAAGAGAAGATTGCTCCGGCAAAGAAGATACTTGAGAGGATTGCCAATGAGATGAAGATCGAGCCGTATCTTGCGGCGTATTATTATCTGGGGTGGATACGGAATGGGATAACGCCGTTGGAAAAACAATTTGTTCTTGTGGCAAGTCTGGAACTTGAAGAAGAAAGAACCTACCACGAAACACACGAATTACACGAAAGTAAGAAAATATGATGGCACCTACACATGCGGCGCTTGGATTTACGATCGCAAAAGCGGTTGGGGCAAGCGAATTTGAGACGGTTCTGTTCGTTATTGGCTCTGTCATGCCAGATATCGATCATCCGCAATCATTTGTCGGGAAAATCCTGAAACCGCTCAGCATTCCGATATACAATCGATTCGGACATAGGAAACTGATCCATTCTGCTTTGTTATGGACACCATTGATTCTCTTGTCCGTGTTCATCTGGACTCCGGGGATGTGGTTTGGAATAGGAGCGGTCACGCATTGCCTCCTCGACTGCTTCAACATCTCCGGAGTTCAGTTGCTGTCACCACTGAACAACAAGGTCTTCGTGCTCATGGGCAAGAGTTTCAGGATTCCAGTAGCATCGAGGAGCGAATTCATATTGCTTTGCGTGCTGCTGGTGAGTTGCTATTTCTCCTGGGAGATGAACAGGAAGGGAGGAATAAAATATGTTGTCGGTTATATGACCGGAAGCTACAAGATAGCCGAACAGTATTACAAGGATGCCGAGGACAAGATTTGTTATCTGGAGGGATTCCTGCGATATCCGAATGGGACAATCGTAAAGGACAAATACCTGATAATCGGAACCGAAGGCCAAGGCCTTGCGATTTGGGACCATCGTCAGGCAAGGGTGTTACATCTGGATGAGGATGCAGAATTCCTGGCCTGCTGGATTGAGAAAACCAACAGAGAATGGAACCAGGTGCGTCTCTCTTCAGCCCTATCCTGCGAATTTCGCAATGGACAGGGATTTATGCTGACAAAACCAAAGAATGCCCTGTCGAAAAAGCTCCAATGGGAACTCGTGAAGAACATGCAGAATGTCAAGGGGTATGTGAATTATGATGTCGGGATAGTTGAACTTAAACCACCGGTGGAGGATGGGATATTTGCGTTGATTGGGAAAAGAGGGGATTTTTAGCCATCAGTCTTCGCCCAAGGGCTACGCCGTGACAGGCAGACAATACAGTAAATATTAACCACGAAGGGCACGAAGTTCGCGAAGGAATTATTACCCACAGATTACACAGATGTTTTAACCACGATACACACGAATGACATGAAAAATAATCATTGTCAACTTTTTGCTACGCGAAAACTTAACAATGGATTTTGTGATAAGCATACAAAAGGAACAAGAACTCTGGCAAATTCCATCTTTCTCAACTTTGTGACTCTGTGCCTTTGTGAGAGGGAAAGTCTTGTGAAAGTCAGAGGCAAATTGATATAAAGATTTTAAAGACGGGAGGAGTACGGCCCACTTTGCCCCCCATTGTGGTCTGCTCTTCCCGTCTTTCTTTGTTTATGACGAAAAAAAGGATTTAAAGACATGAAGAAATTAGTCTGGCTGATAATAATATTCCTGGGAATCCTTTTCCAGAGTGTTTTATCTGGAGGAAATCGAGAAGCTGATGTTAATGCTCTTCAGAAATATAGGTTCGTCAGGGTGGTCGACGGGGACACGATAAAGGTCAAGGATGAGAATGGAAAAGAAGCCTCGGTCAGAATGATTGGGATAGATGCTCCGGAATCAAGACCGAATAAACGACTTGAGTTGCAGATGAGGCAGCAGAATAAAGACAGGAAAACAATCCTTGAACTTGGAGAAAAATCAAAGGCGCACCTGAAGAAATTCATAGGGATGAATGAGTTCGTTTATCTTGAATACGATGTCCAGAAACTCGACAAATATGGCCGTACTCTTGCCTATGTCTACATCCTTGACAAAAACAACCGTTTTGTCATGCTCAACGAGCAGATGCTGAAAGATGGTTTTGCGAATCTCCTTTCTATTTCGCCAAACCTTAAATATCTATTGGAACATGAAAAATATTGAATTACTGCAATGGATAGTTGCGTCATGAAATTATTGAGATTGACATCCACATTTTCCAATATATAATAATCTACAATAAAGGATAATAACGAATAATAAAGGCAATGCCGTGATTAAACTCGATAAGAATTCGCCAGATCCTCTTTTTGTCCAGATAAAAAACTACCTCATAGATTGTATAAGGAGTGGGAAATATAAGAGTCGCTCCTCCCTCCCTTCCATAGCCGAACTCGAGAAGATGTCATCGGCAGGCAGGGTAACAGTGATTAAGGCGCTATGTGAACTCGCCAAGGAGGGATTTGTCACACCTGTAAACGGTAAGGGATATTATGTAAAAGACAACGCGGATACCCCTGCGGTTGGAATCTACTCCGGAGGAGGTTTATGGGATACCGGATTGGGCGAACTGGACTATTGTCGTCAGGTCTATCGCTGTTTCCAGGCAATCCTCTTTGAAAATAGCATGAAAGAGATACTTTTCATAGATCCTAGACCAAGCAAGGAACAGGGTAATCCCTGGGATGTTCTAGAGAAAGCGGTTCGAGAACGTGAAATCCAAAGCCTCATGGTGTTAAACTCAGATGGACAGCAAGCAAAATGGCTGTCGCTTATGCCAATTCCTATGACCGGCTTGGGCAGACCAATCCCTTGTCATATTGGATATGAGATGGCGCAGTTCTATGAATTAGCTCTTAGAAGTCTATCGGATAAGAAATGTCGCAGTGTCGGCCTTATCTCGCATTACCGGAAAGACTCGACGGATTACGACTGTTTTCAAAAGGCGGTAAAAAAGGCCGGAATGAAGATTTGTGATGAATGGTTTCGGGGGCCATCTGAACCTATCACAAAGCAAGAGAGATACGGATATGAGCAATTCCGGAAGCTTTGGAAGCAGACGCACCGTCCGGAAGGATTGATGGTTTTTCCAGACAACATGGCGAAAGGTGTGGTCACTGCAGTGATTCAGGAAAATGTGAAGGTTGCCGAAGAGCTTCATTTGGCGTTGCATCGTCATGCTGAGCTGAATTATATTTGCCCGTTCCCTGCGACTTTTATTGAATCAAGCTGCCATACAGTTGCTCAAAGCATGTGGGAGCAGTTGCAACGGCAGCTTAATAAAAAATCAACAAAGCCAGTCATGTTGGATTTTTCCGCGATTGACGAAAAAGGCGAATAGTAAACTCCTGTAATGAATAGCACTAAGATAAGACTCCTTTATTGGAGTACCACAGCATCAGCGTGGCATTGTTATAATCCTTAACTTAGTGTCATTGAGCTTCTGTAATAACTGGCTATAAATATTTCCATGCCCCGTTTTCACTGTCAAAGCCAGATTGCCAATTGAATTTAGTGCCCGCCAATAGAATTTCTTTTTGCTGGTTGGTTCTAAATTCAAGAAGATAATTTTTCATCACCCGCTTGACATTTTGATATACATGCATATAATAAAGGATAATAAAGGATAATAATGCATAATAATGGCATGATGCGCCCAAGCACGATGAAGGTGCCATTACAGGAAGGTGGTGAAAGATGAATTATTGTTCAGATAAAGCGGATTGGGAAATTTCCAGATCAAGTGGAATTCATAAAATCAGCTGTATGCATTTCACGCTTATTGAATTGCTGATCGTCATTGCGATTATCGCAATTCTCGCATCGCTGCTGTTACCCGCCCTCAGCAATGCCAAGGAAATGGGAAAGAGAGCTGTCTGCATTTCTAACCTGAAGCAGATTTACCTTGGTGTTGGGCAGTACGCCGACGATTATAACGACTATGCCCCCCCGTCTCCGAATAATATATTCACTGATAGTTTAATCGGAGTGCGATTCGGGGAGTTTGCAGTCGATTATCTTCACTTGAATCTGGTGCCCGACGGAACGTACATGAAGAGAGCAAATAATAATGTTGCAGATATATTATCATGCCCCGGTGCCAGGAAAGATAGCCTTTCCCCTATTTTATGTGAATATTGGATGCCTGGACTCAGCATTTCCCCAGAGTATGCCTTCGTCAGATTCAGCAAGTTATCCAAGGCCGGCCCTGCCGGTCCAAAGGCTCTCGCCTTTGATCGCACATGTCTGCGTCCAGGCAGTGTAGTCAGCGCAATTACCTACTACACCAGGTATAACAATCATCTTTCAGGCAGCCGCCCAGCAGGCTCGAATTGCCTCTCGGGAAGCGGAGATATACAGTGGGTCACGGCTAGTTCGGATACGATGAAGTGGGAATCGTATTGGGGAAGTTCCACCTCAAAACAATATTATTCCCAGCATTATTGGTTTCCCGGCAGCCCTCCTTCAGGTCTGCTGATAATGATGAACGTTCCGTCCGGAGATCCCGGAGGCGCTCGTAGGGATTTGTACTACTGACTAATATTTGAATTTACATATACATGAATAAAAAGTGCAGAATTTACAGAAAATGGGGAGGAATAAAAATATGAATGGATTGTCAGAAAATAAACTTTTAAACATCGATCTGTTAATGGATGCAACTGTGAAATTCAGGAGTTTCTTATTAATTGCGACACTGTCAATCATTTGTTCCATGTCGCCGATCAGCACTTGGGCAACGTCCACTATCAACAATGGAATTCATGCAGTGCCGGTTCCCGGCAAAGTGGACATCGACGGCAAACTGGACGATTGGGATCTGTCCGGCAAGATACTGGTATGTCCGGACGTGGAGACGATGCGCGACAGTTATTCCGGCGAAATCGCACTCATGTATGATACGGACTACCTATATGTCTCCGTCCATTGGAAAGATCCGGTGCCGATGGGGAACGAGCATGATCCTAAAGTCAACAAATACGGATTTGGCGGTGATTGCCTTCAGCTTCGTCTTGTGACTGACAAGGTGGCACATGTCACCGCATGGTATTATGCGGCCAGTAACGAGCCGTTCATCAATGTATCTTACGGCAAAGGGGTGCTGCAACCCTTTGGAGGAGGGAGCAAAGATTTCTTCCAGAAGGAAGGTGTGCGTCTCCAGGATGGTGCTGAAATGGCCTGTCTGAAGGACGCGGACGGCAAAGGATATGTCCAGGAACTCAAGCTGCCCTGGACGCTGATCGCGGACTCAAAAAGATACAAGCCTGGCGAGCAGTTCACATGTGGCGTGGAATTGATGTGGGGAGAAGGTGTAGGCAATTACCCAAAGTTTAGGATAGCAGATAATGTCGTGGCGGGTGGGATAGCTGGAGGAGATTATTACCGGCAGCCTGAAAACTGGGGGCCTGTATATGTGGAAGAAAAGGGTAATCTAAAATTGCCACCAGCTGAATGGGAATTGAAACTCTCCGGGACGGTCAAAGGGGCCAGTATCCGCTACCAGCTTCCGACCGATGGGCTGCTGCCGAAGACCTACCGTGTGACGTTGGCGATCACAGATCCGACCAACTCAGATTGGATTGTCAGCCAGCCAGTGTGTGGAGCGGTGCGCACGGTGACGGAGGAAAACAAGGGGCAGTTTGAGGAGAAATGGAACGGCCTGGACGACAACTTCATGCCGTTGCCTTCGGGCAAATATGGAGTAAAGGGAATTTTCATGCCTGCCAGGAAATGGGAGATCAACGGAGAGTATCATTCGCTGATTCCGAAAATCGGTTCGGCACCGGGCGACTCCTGGTTTCCCTCACGGCATGAGGACGATAAATCCCCTTATTTTTGGGCGGCTGGCGACGGCGGGGGGATGATTGCCGCAGTTGCTGTTGGAAATGACGGTAAGGCTGCTTTCCTGTCCGGCTACATGGAAGGTGATGGCTGCTGGCTGGTGGATCTCAATAAACCGATTAACTGGCATCAAATCATTAAAAGATATGGTCCGTCCGGAGAGAGTGTAGCTACAGATGGAGAAGCCATCTGGGCATCGCAAAAATCTGGAAAATCATGGTTTATTTGCCGCGTAGATGGTGGCAAGTTCGGCTCGGATGCGGGTGTAGGCAGCTTATCAAGCACGTACAGACCGGCAGGTACACCCACTGCTCTGGCGGTCTGGCGGGATCCGGAAGACGGGAAGCGTTTCCTATATGTTTCGCGTATTAATGGGGAAAAGGACGAGCAGGGGGCCGACAGCATTCTGGTTCTAGAGGGTGATTCAGGGGAAAAGCTGGCTGAAATCCAATTGCGGAATCCGCAGGGATTGACTGTGTCCGGTGACAAACGCCTGGTGGTCCTCTCACAGAATACGGCGGATAAATGGGAGATAAATGAGTTTACTTTGGTCAAAGGTATGCCGGATATAAATAGTAGAAAATCATTACCAATCGACGTGATTATCCATCCTTCAGACATACAGGCCGATGCCCATGGGGTCTACTACCTTAGCGATATGTATCACAACCAAGTCTACAAAGTGGATTTATCTGGAAAAATTGTACAGCGTTTCGGCAAGGCCGACCGGCAGACATCCGGAAAGTATGATCCAAACGTATTCATGTCTCCCGGAAAAATGGCGCTTTGGACTGATTCTGAAGGGAAGGATAGGCTGATTGTCGTGGAAAGAGCATTAGGTCGGGTGAGCGAATGGACAACGGAAGGAAAGCTGTTGCGCGAATGGGTTCTGGGCATCAGCGGCGATAGTGGTTACTGCATGGATCCGGAGCGGCCCGAGCATCTCTATGTCGTGGCGGACGGCTCGTGTACAGACCGGGGATTGATCCGATTTCGCGTGGACTTCGAGTCAGGGCAATGGAAGATCGATGCTGTCTGGCCTGAGATATGCGGCACTGGGCCTGACAAAGCTAACTTGGGGGATTTTCCCGGTGGGTTTTTCAGGCCAAAGATAATAAACTGCCAGGGGCGCAAGTATCTAGCATTCGCCAGAAATCATCGCTCCCGTTACGGCTATATTGTCTACCGGCAGGACGGAGACACATGGATTCCATCGGCAGGATTGGTTCCTGTTGGCACGGGAAATCCAAAGGACCATATTCAAAAACGGTTGTGCGACAGGTGGTATTGGTGGAGCGATGCCAACGGAGACGGCAAGCTCCAAGAGGAGGAGTATAAAGATAACCCCACTACGCCGCCAGATCCGTTTGGCTACTGGGGCAACACCTGGTTGAATGATCTTTCTCTGACCTGGATGTCCAAAGGTGTCGCCGTTTGGAAGGCTTTGCCGACTGGATTCGACAAGCATGGCAACCCGACCTTCGACGGCCAGAATTGGGACATCATTTTGGAAGACACTATCTACAAGGCCCGGGCTGAAGGAAAAGCTACTCCCCTTTATGGTGGTAATGAATTGGATATGCAGTTCAGCGGAGCCTGGCAGAGCATCGATGGTTCCCCGTCCGATGGCTTCCTTGTCAATGCCCGTGGCGGCCCCAATGCAGGCGCCAACACCGGATCACAGTTTAAAATTTCACGATATGTGTCTGATGGTAAAGGAGGCTTCCGTATGAAGTGGCGTGTGGGAAGGGCGTTGTATGCCCATGGCAATGTCATGGAACCCGGGGACATCGGGGGAAGCATCTACATCACAGCTCCTGTCAATGGGTTGTTCGGCGTGCAGGACTCGACTGTGGGCGCCTATCATCTCTATACCACGGATGGCCTGTATGTGGATACGTTGTTCGTCGACATCGCCCACTATCCGGAACTCGGAGGAGTTTACCGACTCGGTGGAGAGAATTTCGGAGGCACCCATTTCCTGAACAAGGAGAACGGCAAGGTCTACGTGGCGATGGCTTCCAACCATCCCTGCCCCCTCTTCGAGGTTGAAGGATGGACCGCGAAGGAGAACTCCGTTCGGAACCTGAACGTGTTAGATCCGGCAATCGCGTTGGAGGCAGACCAGATCGCGCCGCCGACGGAGCTGGCCGCCGGTTTTCGCGGCATCACCCCTCTACGGCTTGCCAGGTTCGCGCTAGCAGCGGACAAACCGGCCATGGACGGCTCGCTTGGGGGATGGGAGCAGAGCAAAGAGATCCCCTTCCAGGCGGATGCCCAGCAGAAGGTTGAAGTAAGGTGCCTTTACGATGCGGAAACAATCTACTTGCGTTGGCAGGTTCGTCTGCCCCGGCAGGTCAAGATTTCCCCCGCCTCCGACACGGCACGGCTCTTCACCCATGAAATCACGGCCGATACCGTCAGCTTTTACATACAAGGAGACCCTAATGCCAAGGCAAAAGGACCGGAAGCAGGTCGTCATGGAGACTTGCGCATCGTATTCGGCCTGGTCAAGGAAGGAGAGACCGTCAAACCGATTGCCTGGGGCATTTATCCTAAATGGTTTGGACCGGGTAAATCCGCTCCAATTACATATCGTTCCATCGTCAGCGACGTCACATTCGAGCATGCTGGACTTCTTGATTCTGCAAGGCTTGGCTACCGCATCGATGCGGACCAGCAGGGTTTTGTGATTGCGGCGGCAATCCCCCGCTCGGTCATTCCGATGCTGCCGGTTCTCGGACCGGAAGTCCGCACGAATGTTGACTTTGAAGCCACCCTCGGTGGTCGTACCAAGTTCTGGTGGGCCAATACCGACGGATCAGCCAGCCGGGAGACCTATGACGTTCCCACCGAGGCGCGGTTATATCCGAACGCCTGGGCACCTGCGGAATTCATGAGCGCCGGAGAAAAATGATGATGGCGCGTTAAGTAGGTACGTGCTTCCCGTGTCCGCCATAGCTTCTTTGCGACGGCGGAAGCATGTACTAATATGTCTTGGAAATGGGACAGGCTTCTGATTTGCCCCAGACACAGAAAGTCGCTCCCTGCTTCAAGAACGCCCGAATACGGGCTATTGCGAAAGAATGTTTTAGAGTACAATAAAGTGGAGGTTTTGAAATGTCCCTTTTCCCTGTGAAGTTCGTCCGGTTATCCGATCTGCGAAAGTGGTCGTGGATTTCTGCCGGTTCATTGCTTTTCATCACCTTTAACGCGCTATTCCCTGTTTCCAGCCTGGCTGAGGAGCTGGACGGCAAGGCGACAGTCAAGCAAACAGCCGGTGTACCGATTACCTACCAGCTGCCTGCGGACGGGGAGCTTCCGAAGACATACCGTGTAACGCTGGCGATAACCGATCCTAAGAATCCGGACTGGATCATCAGCCAGTTCGTTGCGGGAGGCGTACGCACAGTTACAAAGGAGAACGCAGGAAAATTCACTGAAACCTGGGATGGCTTGGATGACAACTTTATGCCCATACCGCCCGGCGATTACGGAGTCAAGGGCATCTACATGTCTGCGAAGAAATGGGAAATCACGGGCGAATACCACACGTTGATTCCTAAAGTGGTTGTGGGAGCCGGGGATTCCTGGTTCCCGAAACGCGAGGAGGACACGAAGTTCCCCTGGATCTATGGTGCCGGTGTAGGATACATGAAGGCCATTGATGTTGCTCCCGGCGGCAAGGCGGCCTTCTACCACAACTACATTGAAAATTCAACCAATCCTTTTCTTCTGGATCTGAACAAGCCGATTGCCTGGGATCAGGTGCTGGCAAGCTATGGATCGGGAGGAACGGCCGGCGGATGGTCAGTAGCTACTGACGGTGAGATGATATGGTGTGCCTGCAAGGATTCTGGTTCTGAAGGCATTTCATTTGTCTACCGGGCCGATGGCAGGAAGTTCGGCAATGGTATATCCGCATATCGGCGGGATGTCTATATACCAGACGGCAATCCATCGGATCTGGCGGCCTGGCGAGATCCCGTGACCGGCAAGCGCTATCTTTACGTTGCACAGGAGGCCAAACTTCAGCCTTCATCAGCATCTTCCACTGGGAATACCAAACCGACAGGCAACAAGATTACGATCCTTGATGGTGAGACTGCGGCATTGATTAGCACGGTTGCGATCACCAATCCACAAGTGATCCAGGTGATCGACGGCAGGGAGCTTGTGGCGATGCACATAGATGAGAAGGGGAAGCGGGTTGTGAGTGCGATTGCTCTGAAGGCAGGCCTTCCCGATGGTGCATGGAGGAGGCTGTGTGGCATTGCGGGAATAGAGCACCCGGCTGGTTTCGCCATGGATTCGAAGCGCAATATCTACATCAGCGACACAGAAGCCAACCAGGTCTATAAGCTGGATGCGCAGGGCAAAATATTGAATCGGTTCGGACGTATGACTGAGCAAAAACCAGGCCACTACGATGAACAAGTATTCATGTCGCCCGGCTGCCTGGCAATATGGAAGGACCAGCGTGGAGAGGAACGTCTTCTGGTCGTCGAACTTTCCGGTCCCAACCGCGTAAGCGAGTGGACGCCCGACGGTAAGCTTGTCCGCCAATGGTCGGCCGCCACCTTTGGTGCGGATAGTGGTTATGCCATCGATCCCGATATTCCCGAGCACCTCTATGTCGCCACCTACGAACCAGCCACTGGATCCGGGCTGATACGCTACAAAGTGAATTACGAAGAACGGACATGGAAAGTTGATGCGGTATGGCCGACCGTGTGCTGCACCAGCGGGGACAGTGCCACCTGGGGAAATTTCCCTGGCGGCAGCGCCCGCCCTAAGATTATCAATCATCTCGGTCACAAATATCTCGCATTTGCCCGTACGCACCTTGATCGATACGGCTACATTGTCTACCGGCAGGACGGCGACAACTGGATTCCTTCCGCCGGACTCATCCCGGTTGGGACAGGCAACCAGAAGGACAATACTCAAAAACGGATTTTCAAGCAGTGGTTCTGGTGGAACGACATGAACGGCGACGGCAAGCTTCAGGAGGAGGAATACAAGGACCGTCCGGCAAATCTGCCTCCGGGCCGCATGGGCTACTGGGGTAACACCTGGTTGGACGATCTGTCCCTCACATGGGTATCAGACAATGACACCACATGGCGGATCACGCCGTCGGATTTCGACAAGCACGGTAATCCGGTCTTTGATGGGAAGACATGGCAATCGCTCTTGGTTGATACTGTGCTCCGCGCACGCAAGGAAGGCAAGGCCACCGCCCTGTATGGCGGCAATGAACTCACAGACAAATATCCGGGAGATTGGCAATGCGTGGACGGTTCGATGGAGGATGGCTTCTATGTGAATGCCCGCGGTGGATGTTTCAATGCAAACTACGCACCGCAGTATAAGATATCGCGCTACGTTCCCGACGGAAAAGGCGGTTTTGCGATGAAATGGCGCGTAGGACGTGCAGCCAACGGCCGACACCGCGGCACCGCACTTCCCGGAGAGATATACGGATCTATCTTCATCACGAAGCCGATCAACGGCATCCTCGGACTTCAGGATTCCACCGCCGGGCTCTACCATCTCTATACGGATGAAGGGATGTATGTGGATACGCTGTTCTACGACGACCACCGTATGCCCCGCAATAAAGGTGGCGCGTACTCGCTTTCCGGCGAGAATTTCGGCGGACACAACTTCCTCAACCGGAACAACGGCAAAGTCTATGTGGCCATGACTAGCAATCAGCCATGTATTTTATACGAGGTGGACGGCTGGTCCACCACCGAGAACCCGGTAAACCCGCTGAAGACTGTGCAGTCATCGGTGAGAATCGCGTCTTCACAGATAGCCCCTCCGTCAGAGCATGCCTTGAAGATAAGGGGAGGGTCGGGCAGTGCTCGCGTGGCGAAGTTTCAACCCGCAACGGGCGGGGTACCGATGCTGGATGGCTCGATGTCTGGCTGGGAGAGTGCCGAACCAATTCGCTTCCAAGCTGATGACAAGCAAAACGTGGAGGTGCGCTGTCTACATGATCCGCAAAACATCTATCTGCGCTGGCAGGTGCGACTCGGTCGCCCGTTTGCCGCAAAGCCACTGCTGCCTGTGGAGTATATCTTCACCCACGGGCGCGAAGCCGACACATTAAGTTTCTACATTCAGGGGAACCCAGACGCCAAGTCCGGTGGATCTGCAATTGGCCGCTCCGGCGATGTCCGCATCGTGTTCGGTTTGTTCGAGGAGGCGGGCAAGGTGATGCCTGTGGCTCTCGGGTTGTATCCGAAATGGCTTGGCGATGGCAAACCCACACCGATCACCTACGGCTCAGCCGTGGGATCCGCTCCATTCGAAAACGTGGCCGTTCTTAAAACTGTGCGGATGGGATACAAGATTGATCCTGACAGGCAGTGTTTTGTCCTCGCGGTCTCCATTCCCAGGGATGCAATACCCAAGCTGCCTGAGGTCAAAGACGAATTGCGCACGATGGGCAACTTCGAGGTGACATTGGGAGGACACAACAAGTTCTGGTGGGCCAACAGCGACGGATCGATTTCCACGGAAACCTGGGATGAACCTACCGAGGCGAGGCTGTATCCGGGATCCTGGGCACCACTCGTGTTTGCCGGAATGGGTGAAGGACTGGTTGTGAGGAACTGGCAGGTCATCGGACCATTCGGCTTCGAGGGAATATCCAAGCTGGATACGGCTCAGGACAGGGTGAAGGTTGTCAAAGCCATATCGTCGACAGTGTATCCTCCGGAAGATAAGATAGACATTGAGGCCGCATACAAGGGTAAGCTGACGACAATTCGCGACATCGATAAGCATAGGCTTGCGCCTGACAGGAGGATGTCCTTCGAACGCGTATGCGAGGCAAAATGGACTCGGGCAGCGTTGGCCGGGCCTGGCGAGTTGCGTTTCTGGGAAATTCTTACAAATAGGACAGACATCAGTTTTTCCAACGACATGTCCTTCTATGCCGCGACTTGGATTTACGCACCGGAAGTTAGTGAAACGAAAATCGTAGTGGACGGCCCTAAAGCCGGCCATTACGGTATTCGGGGCTGGCTGAACGGCAAACGACTGCTGTCGACCGGCAAAGATGCTGAGTGCAGGGAAAGAATTGACAAGGAGCAGTCAGTCAGACTCAACCCCGGCTGGAATACGCTATTGCTACGCTATAACCATATTTATGGGGCTGGTGCGATGACCGTGCGGCTTGATGCGCCACCCGAAACGTTGTGGAAATTGAAAATCGTAGGGTCTCCTCCTTTAGCAGAGTGAAAATAAAACAGAAAGGACAGCATGTTGACGCTGACTAACTCTAAAACTTCTAAGGAGAAACGCATGAGTAAAAATGTGCCACAACGGGAAAGAGAGCCTAAAATGTCAAAACTTAAGAGTGTGCTCATGATGATCGCAGCAGGCCTGTTTGCTGCATCGGCCTGCACTGCTGCGGAAGGTGACCAGCAGCCTGGTCTGCGCGATGGCGACGTCGTGATGTGCTTCGGTGACAGCATCACGGCAAGCGGCGATCAGAAATGGGGCTATGTCGAGCAGATGAGAAAGTTCGTCAAGGAGTGGAAGCCCGAATGGGACGTGCGCTTCTACTCCTGTGGGTTCCCAGGCGCAGGTGCGAGCTTAGTGAATCGCCTTTTGGGAAAAGACTATCAGGATGTGAAGAGCGGCAAGATCGAGAAGTCCGGTGAAAGCATCAACAACCTGGTCAAGGCAATAGATGCAAAGCCGACGATCGTGGTCTATATGTTCGGGATAAACGATGTCTGCGCCAACAACATTGCCAAGTCCCGCCCTGCGGACATGACACGGATTATGGATGAGTATTTCAAGGGTGTCGACCGGATCCGCACGATGATCCAGCCGAGGGAGATCTGGCTGAGTCCGCCGCTTTGCGCGGGAGAGAGGAAGACTTCACATAAGAACACAATTGTCCTGGAATATGGCCCGCTGCTGGCCAAGCTGGCGTCCGAGCACGGTGCCCGAGTCCTTTCCACCCAGGACGATTTCTGGAATGCCGTTGAGGGCATCCGCAGACTCTATCCGGACGTGCGTCTTACGTCAGACGGAATCCACCCTAATCATCAGGGTAATAGGCTTATAGCCCATGCCGTGCTGAAGGGGCTGGGGCTTAGCGGCCCGGACAAGGTCATGCCTGCTCCAATCTCATATCTGCCGGAAGCGGAGAGGAAAAGGATTACCGACGAGGGTATCGCCTGGTCTTACGACATCACGTCGGTGGACACAGCGAAAGCAAACGATACGACTGTCAGCTGGCGCCTGTACCTGACAAACTTCGGAACTGAAGCGGCCAAGGTGTCCTTGAAGACCACATTGCCAAACGGATTTCAGATCACGGACGGTACTGTGCCGACCGAGCTGTCCATCAAAGCGGGCGAGTCTCAAGAAATTCCTTTGACGGTTCGGGGTCCGCTTACGGACGGGAAGACGGAACTCGTAGCAACTGCGAACTGGTCGCGCAACGGCAAGTCCTGCGAGCGTATTGTGAAAGGTGAGCTCCAGGCGCCGTGGCTGGTTCTGGTTCCATTTCGAGGAGAAAAGAATCCGTATCTGGTGGATACCAGTGTGCCAGGCTGGAAGATCGATATCAATCCGGAAGACCGCACGACCGTGTTTGAGCCTCTCGATTTGGATGCGAAGTATCTCGACAAGCGTACCGGAAAGACCGCAGGGTGGCTGAAGTATGTCAACCATTCGCCCTATGTGAATGTTGGGTCTCAAGATGGCATTGACTTCTACAACCTGGATGACTGCCTCCTTCAGTCAACAGCCTTCGGTGTGCGCTGGGTGCATGCTCAGGAAGATCTGGACGCCCGCTTGATTATACGCCGTGGCAATTGGACGCCGAATGAGGCTTACACGGTCTGGATCAATGATGCCAAAGTCTACGAGGGCATTCTCGTGAAGGAGAAAGGAGGACGGGTGGACAACCCCATCCATCTCCGCAAGGGATGGAACCGGGTGGCGTTTAAGACAAGCATGTGGACGTTCCTCTGGCACGCTGTCGTAGAAATACGAGACACCAAGGGGCAGCCCATAGGAGATTTGACCTATTCTGTTGAACAGCCGAAGTGAACTATTGCATAGTCGCAGAAATCAAAATAAAACGGGAGGAGTAGCAATATTGTGTATGAGCATGACCTTCTTCATCTAACAGAGCATCTGGGGCATGACTGGATATCTCATCTTGTCTCATTCAGTCATCCGGTCGCAAGAGAGATGCCTGCAGGAACTGCTATAGCCATCAGGGATTTGACCTATGACAACACATTATTCGGACAGATCGGTTCCGACGGAAAAGTCTATTTCATGACCGACCTGCTGGCGGACGAGAACCGTACATTCCAAATTTCAGTGGACGTGGATATTCCCGAATCGGACGTGTTGGTAAAGGAAGAACCGGATGTGTCCATACTCGCCAGTAGCAAAATTGCCATTGCAGTTCCCAGAGTCGACAGTTCTCAACGTGCCGGACTGAACATCCCAGCCCCTTTGCTCTGGATCCAGGGCCCAGAGCGCAAAAGGCGGGGATGTGGGAGATGGAATTCTAAGACACATGTCGACTATGTGAAGTCGTGGGTGTCAGCGCGTGGTCCTGTCTTTGCGGAAGCCGTAATAGAATACGGTTTCCAGAACGGAAAGCATTACAGAATATCATGGAGAATCTACAGCCAGTCCCCTGTTGCCATCGCTTCTGTTGAAAAAGACGTCCAGGACGATGGGGCATGGAATTTTTCATTATACGATGGCTTCGAGCCGGACAGTGCCCATCTCGGCTTCGGCGACAGTAATGCATGGAAGCCCGACTACAATCGTTGCGAACACATCTGTCGGCATATATTCTTCAATCACTACTCTCTGTACCAAGACTTCAAGGACAATTCGTTCCTTTTCAATTCGAAAGGGAATCGTGATGCGGACGCAATTGGCCTCTTCCCCGTCAATGGTGACGGTTGGACGAACATCGGCAACAATTTCATTTCCCTTGATACCACCACAGAACCAGATATCCGCTACTCCTTTTCGCTGACACCGGGATTCTGTTCATTTGCCCTGTTTGCCATTCGCCAGCAGGACACAAGGATTCGGCGACGCTCCGACTTCACCTATGGGAAAGCCATTGTCGGCAACGCAGGCACAGGCGTTTTCGCCCTATCGGCGAAATGGTCCATGGTACGCCTGGACGATGTGAAAGAGATGGTACTCGACTGGGAGCGACACCCCCAGAGTTACCCGTTCCTTCATTCGACTCCTGAGCGCTTCGCGGAGGTCGTCGGAAAGTTGAAAAGCACGAGTGGCAGGCGGTTCGAGGAGATGACGAAGTTGCATCCGCTCTTCAGCGGGCACAAAGGATCACTGGAATCGCTCCGCAAGGCGTTCTTCTGGCATCTGGAGCAACTGCGCGACAACGCCATCGAACTGGGCGCCAACGGCTGTAACATCAGCCCGGTCATGTGCCGCCCGCTTGTGGAGTGTCCGTACTTCTACGAGACGCTTCTTGCCCACCACGCACTATCGCCGGAAGAGGATCGCCGGGCGTGCGCAATCATGGCGTTCATGGCCTATTTCACGAGCCGGGAGGACTACTATTTCGGGCGATATGCGTTGCTGCCGGAGGGCCATCCGAACCATATCATGCACCTCTACAAGGGGATGCGGTCGGAGAACTTTGGCACTGATCGCTTCGTTGCCATCGGCATTGCCGGAGCGATCTTTCCCGATCATCCGATGGCGCCTGCCTGGCGGCAAATGGCCTCGGAGCTCTTCAGGCTCCAGATGGACGAACTCGTGGCGGAATCCGGGGCCTGGTGCGAGGGGTGGAACTACTACCATTGGTCCCTGCACCTGCTGATGAACTATGCCCTTGTTATGCGCAATGTCGGGGAAGACCTGTTCGCCAACGCCAAGTTCAAGAAGATGATCCGTTTCGTGATGGACACACTGAGTCCGCTAAATCCCCTCTACGACGGACACCGAATGAATCCCGGGTTCGGGAGCTATGGCGAGTACTACCACGGCGCCGCCTACAAAGGGTGCGCGTTCGGTTACCTGATGGCGCAGGCCGCCTGGGCCTACCGGGAGAACGATCCACAGTTTTCGCGAGAACTGATGTGGGCCTATCGCGAAATTGACCACGATCCGTTTGAGCCCTACCATCGTACCGACCACTCTTATCATGAAGCCATGGTCGCGTTGAACACGGATTTCGACCTTACCCCTAAGAGACCGGAGCGGAACAGCCACGGCTGTCCTGGATTTGGAGCCGTTTTTCATCATTTACATGAAGACAACCGCGAGACCTATCTTATCGCTAGAGCCTCCCCGTATTGGCCGCACGGCCATCCTGATGCCGGCAGTTTTTTCATGTATTACAAGAATGCACCATTGATCACAGAAGCGGCACGTGGAACTATGGAAGGGTATCCGTTCCTTAAGACACTTGCCTGCGGCCATAACATAATCCGCTTCGATGATAAGGACCCGATGCAGTATGTATGGCCGAACCGGCAGAACCTGCTGGGATTCGTTTCAGAGCCAGATCTCGAATATGCCGTCCTGGATTGCCGGCAGGAAAAACTGATTGTATCGGATAAGAATCAGCGAGGGCATGGTGGTGCTGTGACAGTTGATGTGGCAATCAGGCATTTCCGGCACATAATCTATCTCAAACCTGACATATTCATCATTTACGATAGCATCCTGGATGCCCCCTATGTGTCGGACTATCGATTACACTGCTTGGCGAAAAGTGTACAGTTCAAGGCCAATCACGCCTTATTTATTGGTCTCCATGGCATTGATTTGGATTTGCATGTGGTCTTGCCGGAACATCCTGAGTTTACAACCGCAGAGGTCATCGATACCTGTTCTGTGGAGTTCGGCAACGGTCCAAACATGCCTTACTTGGTAGTTCTAAGCCCTAGGGAAGGTTCAGCTCCCTCGATCAACTGCAAATATTCAAACGGGCTCTTGGAAATCTCTTCTCCTGCGGAATGCCATCGCTTGAAATTCCATCCAACGGACAATGAGGGTGTTTTTGACTTCACCGTCGAAAATATATAAGAATTTTGCTCTGAGATATATTAAAACAGCAGGAGACTTACTTGACAGATAGAAAACATAATAGACAAAGGAGGAATTCGTCATGGATAATCAGACCAGCAGGGAAAGAGTTCTGAATGCCTGTTCACACAGGAAGACGGAACGGGTTCCTGTGGATTTCGGCGGAACATGCATGAGCAAATGCACGAGCGGCTTTCTTGACGCCATGAGAGAAATACTTGGTTTTTCTCTTCCTCCCGATAGAGATGAAGACGGATCATGGGTTGATGAGAAAATCCAGAAATATCTTGGTGTGGATTTGCGTTTCGTCCCCTATTCTCCCCCACTATCAGTACTGAAGGAGATTGATCATCAAGCTTATCAGGAGGCACTGTTGTCAAAGGCACGCGAGAAAAGACATTCTGAAGACATTAAAACCACATCTGTCAGCCATAACTTCCCCCTCGCGGAAAAGAGCTATGAGGAAATTAAGACAATCAAACCGAAACTTTCAAAACCACCCCGTCACATGGACTGGCTCATAAAAACGGCGAAGGAATATCGCAGTGCCGGATACGCCACCACGTACTGGGTGTCAGGAGGATTCTTCGAGAGCGGCTGTTATGCCCGGGGCTATGATCAGTTCGCAATGGATTTGCTCTGCGAGCAGGACATTGTCAGGACTCTTTTCGACGTCTGGATGGAAGAAAAGCTGCATCAGGTGGAAACGACAGTCAAGCCGCTGGCTCCTTATATCGATATTTTCTGCTTCGGCGATGATTTCGGTCTCCAGACCGGCCCCTTCATGTCCCCGGAGATTTTCCAGGAGCTGATAGCTCCCTATTACAAAATTCATTATGGCGCAGTTCATGCCGCCGCTCCGGAATCTCTTTTATTCCATCACTCCTGCGGCTCGGTCTACAAACTCCTTGATGAAATTATTGAGATGGGGGTCGACATCCTAAACCCCATACAACCGAATTCTTACGGCATGGATCCGGAAGGGTTGCGTTCCAAGGTGGGGAAGAGGCTTGCTTTCCATGGAGGGATTGACTTGCAGAAACTTCTTCCCTTTGGGACTCCGGATGAAGTCAGGGCTGAAACCGCAAGGCGAATGAAAGTCCTGGGAGAGGATGGTGGATATATTTGTGCTCCAGCCCACTCCCTACCGGAAGATGTTCCTGTTGAAAATATACTTGCGATGTTCGGGAAAAGTTGTGAGACCATAAATAAATGAAAATAAATATCATGGGTAAATCAATTCGTAAATAAATAAACGCTGTACAATATCAGATGGAGAATATGGAGGATTATGGATATGGAGATGTCAGGAAAGGAAAGAATATCAAACATCTTGAAAAGGAAACCTGTGGACCGGATAGGGCTTTTTGAGCATTTCTGGGGAGATACCCAGAAAGTCTGGACTGAACATGGATATATCAAGAAGGATGAAGATCTTGCCGCTCATTTCGGTTTCGATATGTCGACAATATGGGCATTCAATTACGTTGCCAATCTCGACTATAAGAATGAAGTCATTGAAGAAGACACCGAGACCAAACTCGAAAAAGACGGGAATTACGCCATTCTCCGCAGGCATAAACTACACAACGCCACTCCTGAACACGTCGATTTTACTGTCAAGGATCGTGTCGGCTGGGAAGAACTTATAAAACCCTTCCTTATCAAAACTGACAGACGCAGGATCAATTTTGAAGGTTATAAAAGCGCCAAGGAAGCCGCCGCCAAGGCCAACCGTTTTTTCTGCTGGTCCGGGGTAAACGTCTTTGAACAGATGCACCCAATCTGCGGGCACGAATATATGCTGATGGGAATGGCCTTGGATCCTTACTGGATAAAAGACATGACAGACACCCTTTCGGATCTCAACCTGAGACACATGGAAATTTTATTTACCGAATGCGGGAAGCCAGACGGAATCTGGTTCTATGAGGACATGGGATTCAAGGAAAGGCCTTTCATGTCTCCAGAGATGTATAGGGAAATGATTCAGCCCCCCCATAAAAAAACATTTGACTATGCTCATTCACTAGGTCTTCCAGTCCTTGTACACGCCTGCGGTTTTGTAGAGCCTCTTGTGCCTGGGCTCATTGAAGCTGGAATGGACTGCCTTCAGGCTATCGAAGTCAAAGCGGGAATGGATCTTATAAGTCTCAAGAAGAATTTCGGGCATAAAATTGCCCTCTGCGGAGGAATGGATGCCAGGAATCTGGTTGCAAACGACAGGGACGCCATCAGGAAGGAGCTTGAAGAGAAGATCTCGGTTGTCAAGGCTGGTTCCGGCTATATCCTGCATTCAGATCACTCGATACCTGCTGATTGCAAATACGAGACCTATCGCTATTTCGTGGATGAAGGCTTGAGGTTGGGCAAATCATGAATAAGCCAAAAAATAAAGCCAGTAAATATTAAGGAATGATTAAAATGTCCAAGATAAATTTAGAACGGCTTGGAGTCGTGCTTGAACCGCGCGGCAAGGAATTTCGGACAGTCGCAAAGTTCAATGCCGGGATGGTGTTGGACAAGGACATAGTCCATATGGCGTATCGTTATTCGGTATGGAGCAAGCTTGGATATGATGAGAGTTCGCAGTCATGCTACGCGGTCGATGATATCCGCTATGCGACATTGACATCGGAAGGGAAACTGATCTGCGACACGGAGAGGGCGCTGGTTCAGCCGTCCCTGCCGTGGGATTCGTCAGGATGCCAGGATCCCAGGATTGTGCTGTTTGAAGGATGGTACTATCTCATATACTGCGGTTGGGACAAGAACACTGTTCCGTCCGGCAAGGACAGACCCGGGGTGGGGTTTGCGAGAACCAAGGATTTCAAGAGCTGCGAGAAGCTTGGAGTCATCAAGCACTACACCTGGGACAAGGACGCTTTCATCTTTCCTGAGCGGATTAATAGGAAAATAGCCTACATGCACCGGGTGATCCCAAATATCCAGATAGACTACTTCGATTCAATTGAAGATCTCCTGGATCAGTCTTTTTGGGACAGGTATGATGCAGAAAAGTGCGAAAACTCGACGGTGATGAGGGCTGAATTCAAATGGGAGAGCGGGAAGGTGGGAGGGAGCCTGCCGCCGATAAAGACAGATAAGGGATGGCTGATCGTATATCATGGGGTTGAAGATCATCCCGGCCAGAAACCTCATTTCACCTATCGTGCCGGAGCGGCCCTGCTTGATCTGGAGAACTCGTCGAAGGTGATTGCGCGTCTTCCGTATCCGATACTCGAACCTGAGGATGACTACGAAAAGTTCGGCGATGTGGACAATGTAGTGTTCCCCGTGGGCGGATATGTCCATGACGGATATCTGTATATTTCCTACGGAGGGGCCGACCGTTGTGTTGCAATTGCCAGGACGCCACTGGAAGGATTGCTTGATGAACTTCTGAACAATCTAAAAGTAAGATTAGGATAAGCAAGGATTTTGCCGACCGGGGGGAGTCCTTGGGATGTTGGAGGATTTGCTCAACAATGCTCCTGCATTCCCGAGAACATTATCCGGGACAAAAACAGTCTCCCCAAACAGCCGGATATTCTCCCGGCCGGCAATACTGATATAAAGGATTCACGACATATGGAAATTAAAATCTACAGAAATAGCAACAATCTCGGAAGATATGCCGCATGGAAAGCGGCATACTTCATCAACGGCGCGATTTCAAAACAGGGATATGCCAATATCGTCTTGTCAGCTGGGGCAAGCCAGTACCAGATGCTTCATGAGTTGACAGGTATCGATCTGGACTGGCGGAAGGTTACAGTCTTTCACATTGATGAGTATGTCGGAATACCCTCCGATCATCCCTCAAGCTTCCGAAAGTTCCTCAACTCATATTTCGAGAGCAAGGTCAGCTTGAGAAAGATCCACTATATCAATGGGACAGCATTCAACCCCAGGCACGAATGCTGCAGGCTGGACAAGATTATTTCCCGAGTTGAGATAGATGTTGCATGCCTCGGCATCGGTGAGAACGGCCATATTGGATTCAATGAGCCACCTGCTGATTTCAAGGCCGAAAAGCCTTTCATCCTCGTTGATATTGATGAAGAGTTCCGCAAACAGCAGATTGGAGAAGACTGGTTCAAGACTCTTGAGGATGTGCCTGCAAAAGCCATTACAATGAGCATACGTCAGATTATGAAGAGCAAGTCGATTGTCTGCACTGTTCCGGATGAACGGAAAGCCCAGGCAGTGAAGAATGTTGTGGAAGGGGAAGTAACGGAACTTGTCCCGGCGTCAATCCTGAAGAAACACAGGAATTGTTGGATGTTCCTGGACGAGGAATCGGCAGCGTTGCTGGAGTCGCCGGTCGATGGTCGTCAGTCGATGGACGAGAAGGAAGATTAAGATTGTTTCGCGCAGAGACGCAGCGATCGCGGAGAAGAAGTATTTGCCACAGACTTACACGGACTTAAAATGAGTTGGGGAAGGAGTGGAATTCAGAATGTTTTCATACACGAAATCCAAACCATAGGCTTGGTTTCGTGTTCAAAAACAATTCCTTGCGCTTTGCGCACATTCTTCTGAAAGAATGTTTCCACTCCGGGAAGAATCAGACTTGAAAGGGGATAGAGGGGGATGAGCAGTCAGGATGTTGATGCAGAGAGTTATGAGGAAGAGTGTTCCGTTTGCGGAAAAGTCCTGAAAATGGGGCAAGGGAGATTCCGAATGGCGGACCAGGTTTTATGTATAGATTGCTATTACAAGCGGCATCCTCCAGTTATAACGAAAGATAAAAATGATAGGCTCATTACTACTAACATGGATGAACAACAAGGAGGGAAGAATTATGGCAAGTCGTATCCAGATCCGGTGTATTAACAAGTCAGACAGGTACAACCCGCACGAAAGAATTATTAACGTGGGTGGTATCAATCCCGACAAATCCCCTTGGAAGCTTACTCAAGAGGCTGCTATTACCGGGATAGAAGCTGGTCAATGGGAGTTCTATGTGACTGCTGGTGGCAGTACAGTCGATGTTATTGTCGCAGTCAGCGCACACGGACACAAGTACTTGAAGACAAAAGCCGATGGCGAACATCCCGACAACCTTCTAAGCCTCCCGGAGTGTCCGCGATTAGATAGAAATAATTTTTATTCAATTGTGAAAGGTTGTCTTCGTAAACTCCTATTTCGACAAGATGATAAATTCCATCGCGACTACTTTGACGCTCGGCAACAAATTACAGACTGGTTGCTTTGGTCAAGGGCCAACATTCGCGAGTCTCTTAGCTCCTGGGGAAAGATGTATCACCATTCTATGCCCAGATACCATGATGTTAGCTTTCGAGGTTATCTTGTGTTCGGACGGCGTGCTGACGTTTCAAATCCAACCAGGCAGGAGAGATGGAGTGGAGAGGCTAGTGCTCTAGTCCCAGAGCTAAGTGTGATGACTTATGATAGGCTTCTTAGGCAGTCATCGTCGATCTGTTATCAAATAGATAACGCTAAAATCGCGGTCTGTTCGTTCAGAGACCGACGATTTGTCGCAAAGCGGGTGATCGCATGAAAGAAATCGATGACATGACTGTAAAAAAGTAGCTATTTATAATGATATAGTTGCTAAATGAGCTGCAATTCTTTAGAGCATTAAGTCATAAACTGGAATGACTGTATTACTATATTATAAGTAAAAACAGGTATGAAAAGCACACATCTCAATCGTGACTGGCGTCTTTATGAACGATTTGTTTCTTCAATGCATTCCGGAGAATCTTCAATTGAAAGGACTGTCATTCCTAATGCAAAGATTACTGGGTGCATCAGTGGTGTTGAACGTCAAATTGACCTGTTAATTGATGCTCGATTTCAAGAAGATATCTCTCGGCGGATTATAATAGACGCAAAACTTCGGAGAAGAAAGATAGATGTAAAGGATGTGGAATCCTTTGAAGGTATGATGAAAGATTGCCGTGCCCATCGTGGTATTTTGGTCTGCTCTAGCGGTTATACTCCAGCTGCTCTACGAAGAACCCAAGAAGCAATAACAATTAAGATTTTAACCCTAGAAGAGATTGGTTCGCTTAATCCAATCAAATGGAAATCCTGTGTCGGAAAATGTTTGACTAGAAATAGTCGATATAGCGAACAGGGTTGGGTTCTTTTATCTCATCATCGCAATGTTACTCCTGGAATAGCTCCCAGCCCCTCGTCCATAGTTGGCATTGGAATTTGTGACGTTTGCCACGACTTTAATATATGGTGTTATGAATGCGGACAAAGCTTCGCCTTAATTGGCGATGAAGCTGAAGGCAAATGCAATTGTAGGCGATTTTGGCTTACAGCCGTGGAAGATGAAGGGCATGATCAGTATGGGAATAAACTCAAATCAGTTGTACTCATTGTTGTATCTCCGGACTCGAGACTGCATAGGGTGGTGGACAGGCGACCGTTACATTAGAAAAACATTTAGTATAATCAACTGTCTTTTGGGCTATTACGACGAAGCCATTCAAATTCATCGATTCCAATACGAGATATATGTTTCAGATAAGACGAGACAAAGCGACGGGCCGGATCACTTCGCATTTGAGCAACAAATACAAAACTCTTTGGTGCGGGAGCAGATGAAATCACTTCTTTCCCGAGCTCTAAAAGAATCTTGTCATTGCCAGGATTTGGAAAAAATGGGATCGTTAAAAGCTCTTTATTCTTTGCGGATAATAGTTTTTCAACATAATTTAAATTATCCAAAGGAATTATGACATTGAATTTACCATTGTCTTTATCAATTAATTTAATAAAAACAAAGTTATGTTTGTTTTCTATTCCTACGCTGTCACATTCCGGTTGAATGCAGAAATAATAATCGTTATCAATATCCTTCAAAATACTGCCTATGTGTAAAAAATGATGTCTGTTTGAGCACATTGAAGTCATATATGAAAATGCATGATTCAATTTTAATTGCTCATTAGATTTCAAGAAAAATGATGTCATGCGCTCTTTATTGTCATCAGAGAATTTATCCTTCTTTTTTTTATCCGGCTGATGCGCTCCATTAATAAGCTGGATTCTATCGACAGACTGTCTTCCGGCATTTATTTGTAAAAATCCTTGACTGTTAATCCATTCAGTTATTCTTTCTGAATTAAGACAAGTTGTAATATCTTCATCTTGCATTGCTTCAACAATAAGTTCAAGGATAACATCCGTTCCATATTGTTCGGCATCTTTGGCAATTGGCAAAAGGCAACGATGTGCCAAGTATGGAGCATCTACACCTTCGAATAAATTTAAAAGAATATTAAAGGTGTTATTACGAATTAATGTAAGCGCTTTCATTGCAGCATTTCTCATAAGGCCCGAGTAGGCAGATGTAAAATCAGATATCAATGATTCGGGAAGTTTGTCATAATCTATTGCGAATGCAGATTCTACTGCTGGCATATGCTCGCGTGCATCAGGTTTAGCATAAATCGATACAACCGTTGCATCCTTTTTTAATTTATGCTTGGAAATACTATGAACGCCATCCCCTAATAGAGCAGTTAATTCGTCTTCAATGCTCGACAAATCAAAGCTTCCTGTATAAATACATATCATCCGAAGCCTTGAAGATTTATCTTTATCCAAAAGTTTTTTAATTATATCTTTCGCTTCATCGCTGGAGTTTCTTTTCAGTTCCCAGTCTAAGACCAGGATGTCAGACTTTATTGCAAGATTCAGAAAGAGCTCAGTACTTTGTTCTACATATCGAATAACACCACATATAATATTGTTTTTAGAAAAACCATCAATGATTTTCTCGATATCTATTCCCTTGTCATCGGCATGTGCCGTTTGTGGATTGGCAGGTGGATTTGCTTCTGTTTCACGTGTTGGGACGAGAAGTGTTTGAGGTGGAGGCGTAGTTGAGCCCGGGTGAGGATTTTGATAGGCGCGGTCATCGATGAGTAACGTCGTATGAAGAAACTCTTGGACAATTCCACGAGAATAACATTCAAATGAATGGTTTGCCTCAGGCATTGCCATCCCCCTTCTTAACTGAAGAAATTCTGAACCATGCTCCTTGACCTTTCACCGGAGGATCAAGATTAAGTGAATAATCTATTTTCTGGAGTACGCTTCTGGAGATATGCAGCCCCATTCCCCTCCCGCCTGGTTTCCGTGTGAAGCCAGGCTCAAAAATCTTTCCTACATCTCGGATGGTCACACCTGGACCGTTATCTTTTATCAAGAGGTCGTTGCCGTCTAAATCCAATGAGATCATTCGGTCATCATCCTTCTTGGACTTAAGCCAGAAGATGGCGTTGTCGACAAGATTGACATAAACCGGATAGAAGGATGACGGGTATTCCAGGAAGTGGCGTTCACGGAAGTCTTTTGATGCTTTAAACTTAATTTTATGGCGTTCAAGCCTGTCAGAGAATAGGTCTACAATAAACTTGAAAATATCCGAACCTTGAAAATCAACCGGATTTCGATACAAGCGCCGGTGTAGAGGTGTAAACAGAGCCAGGTAGCCATCAAGATGGTCAAAGCTAGAACGAATGCCATTGTAAAGAGGCGCAAGACTATCGTTAACGTCAGCCCAAGCCTTAAGTTGCTTAAGATTGTTGCGAACAGCTCGGATAGTTGCCGTAAACTCGTGGTTGATTACTTCGACAGCCATACCAAGTTGGGCCAACTGAATGTCAACGTCGGCTTGTTCCTCCAATGCAACCATTCTTTGCTCGACTGCCTCCATCTGATCCTGAGTCGAATTATCGCCATCAAACGAAATGTTTTCCAACTGCGTCCTGATACTGATTAGAATTTGTTCCCATTTTAACCTCGCATCTTCCATTCGCTTCTCGAATACCATGCGCGTTTTAACTATTTCTTTTTCCGGCAATGGCTCTAGGTCAAGACGATTAAAATCGGCAAATACTGAGTTAAGCTCATCTTGAATCTGTTTTTGACTGTTTTTAAGGATCTCTCTTGTTTCTTCAGAAACCTTAGTCAATGCAACATTGGTCTTGCGATCCTCTTCACGGAGTGATGTGCTAGCAGATTCCCCAATACTTCTCAAAGAGCTTTCAACCCGGATGCGACGGCTTAGCGTTTCTCGTATATCTCTGGCGGCCTTTGTGATTTCATTTTCAATCTCAGTCCTGAGGGTTTGAAAGACGGTTTCAAGTCCAGAATATGTCTCAAGATAATCCTCCCAGTCCTTCAAGATATTTTTTGGCAATCCAATTTTAGGTTTAACTATCTTGTATTTGTTAATGAAGGCATGGAGTTGTACAAGCCCATCCTTTTCAATCGCGAAAAGCTCTTTTGCAAGCAAATCTCGATCTTTTATATTTTGGGAGGCGCTTAAACGATCTTGGAAACGAGATTTGAGCTCAAGGGCTTCTTTCTCAATAAGGCCAGTATCGTTTGCGGTGAAAAAAGAAGTTAATTGGTTTTGGAGATCAGCTTTCCTTTTTAAGACAAACTTTTTGCGTTTTTCCTCAGCCTTATACAAGCGTTCAAGTTCATCTCTGCGCTTTAGGTAATCCTCAGCTTTAGTGCCACCTTCACGGAAGAAATCGGCGGCAAGCTGAACGAAGAATTTAGTAAGAATATCCCGTATTTGCCGATACGCCTTGTTTTCCTGAAAACCTTCACGTCCCGATTTCTCAATTAATGATGAGTTGTTCTGGCTAGAAATTTGTATTACTCCAAACATCCTGCGGTATGAGAAATGGTAATAGGTTGCACTCTTTGTCCGCCTAAATTCGAGACCAACCCAGTCATAATTAGGATCGCCATATGGCAATATCCTTATGCCATCCTTATAAACATAAAGCCCGCCGATTCGATTCATCTTGTCTGTCATTGCAGCATGCTCATCAAAAGGCAATGTGCTTTCTCTCGTATTGCCTTGGACCTCTGCAAATGCAATTTTGAAAGGACCGCATTGTGTAGGAAGGCCTTTACTGCCATCCCACGGGATTATGTGGTCTTCATGTTTTTCTCCATAAACTGAGACTACCCCCTTAAACTGACCGTGGTTATCAAACTCGCCGACAATCGAATGATCTGCATTATCAAATTCTTGCGGAGTAAAAAATCTTTCTTCTTCAATTAAATTATTGACAACAGTATCAGTCATGTAA
>JBAQUG010000087.1:0-16046 GCA_049297395.1 Victivallales bacterium
CTTGTAGACAGCCTAAAGGACAAGGACTTGCATGTCAGGCAGCAGGCGGCAAAGGCACTTGGAAAACTAGGGAGCAGCCTGGCGGCTGAACCTCTGGCCAGATGCCTGAACGACCATTCCAGGGAGGTACGCCTGGAAGCGGTTGAAGCATTGAAGAGCATTGCCGGCGAATGGTCTTTCAAGTACCTTGTAAAATCCCTGAATGATTCCGATGCATCCGTACGCAGGGAGACCGTAAAGGCCCTGCTTCTGATAGGTGGCAAGCGTGCAGTGATGCCGTTCCTGGAATATCTGAAGGATCCCGAGTCGAAGTCGAAAGTTGAAGTGATCAGGGCGCTGGGGGTGCTTGGAGACAAGCGCGCAATTGATCCGATGATCTCATTTCTCAAGGACAAGGATCCTTCTGTCCGCATGTGGTCTGTGGAAGTGCTGCGCAGGATTGGGGATGACAGGGCCGTTGAACCGCTGAAGAAATGCCTGGAAGATCCGGACCAGGGTGTCCGGAACAAGGCATCAGAGGCGCTTAAGAAATTTCGGGTGGCGGTCAAGCCTGCAGAAACAGCCAGGCCTGTTAAAGCGGCAATTCCGAATGTAGATAAAAAGACTGAAACTCCAGTGACACCACAACAGGTTTCTGTTCCAGCTAAAGAAACACAGGATACGAATCCACAGGCACTTCCGCTTGAAACGGTTAAGGAAACCAGACCTCCTGAGATGGAAGCCCCGCCGGTGGAGACCGGGAAAAAGAATTCGTCCTTCTTATGGATTTACGCAATAATAGCTGGAGCTGTCGGGGGTTTGGTACTGCTTGTATTGAAAATGACACGCAGGAAGACATCTGAAGAGATCAACTGGGAATTGGACAGGCTGGCTTCGCAGATAAGGGAGATAAGCCGGAGGAAGACGAACGATTCGGTCAAGGATGCGGCCTTGAATCTCCTGGAAGCTCACGCAACGGCGTTCGCTCATTTTCCTTCGGATGGAGGAAGCGCGGAGGAGCAGGGGGAAAACCTTGATCTGATGGATGATTCAATTGCCCGGATATCAAAAATGCTCGGTTCCGGACATCGGGGTATTAGGCTCCTCCTGAAGATGAAGATACTGGTGAAAAAAGCCATAGGCAATGGACACTTTGGGAGTCCGCCATCATCAGGGGATGCGAAATTAAAGACCATGGATGCAGGAGCAGCCCCTGTTTACGGAAAGAGGACGCCGCTTGCGCAGCTGGAAAAATCAATAACTCACTGCGCGAAATGCGGATGTCCTGTGCCGCCTGCCGGGCCTGCCGCCGATGAATCGGCCGAACGTGTCCTGATTGAACAGTCGAAACCCCCGACTGGGATTTTGTCACTGAAGAAGCTGGGGGGAGAGGCCGTTCTGCTGGCATATCTTAAGAAGCATGAGGTAGGGCTGTTCTGCAGTAAATGTCCTACTGCATGGTGTCCGTTTTGCGCGAATCCAAACAACCCCTCCACCTGCAGCATATGCGGCAGCGACATGGTCATGCATAGGAAGAAATGATGAAGACGCCTACTTGCCTTCGTCTTCAGCTATTTTCTTCCGGACAGTTTCGGGATTTATGTCAGGATTCCATGTTTCCGCGGCAATCCTCCAGAACTTGAGCGCGGTTTCCCTGTCTCCCAGGGCATGGTAGATGTCGCCGGCATGGTCGGATATCACAGCGTCCGGAGAACCTTTCTGGAACCTGAGGGATTTTTCAATGTATTCCTTTGCGGACTTGAAGTCTCCTTTCCTGTAAAGCACCCAGGCAAGGCTGTCGAGAAAGGCCGGATTTTCACCTTCTGCTCCGACGGCGAGCCTGATGAGCTTCTCGGCATAGGCGAGATCCCTGTTTTTGTCGGCAAGAAGGTAGCCGAGAAAATTTGCAGTTTCCGGGTCTTCAGGAGCCTTTTCAATCTCTTTTTTCAGGATCTCGACAGATTTGTCAAGCATCCCCGCCTTGTCGCATGCAACTGCGAACGACAGATAGAATTCCCTGGTGAGATAATCGTCTCTTTTCTGTTTAATGGCCGTTCTTTCGGCCTCCTCCATAGCCTTGACGGCCTCCTTGTATTTCATCTCGTTCCTGAAGCAGGCGGCGATCATGTATTCTGCTTCAGGCATGTCGGGGATCTTCTCAAGCTTCAGGATGGCCTTGTCGAATCTGTTCATCTCGAAATAGCAGATGCCGAGCTGGTAGAATACGATTGGAATATACTTGTATTTCGGGTTCAGCAGCACAAGCCATTCGAGGGCTTTCGCTGAATCCGAATAATTGTTGGCTATGAGGAGGTTATGCCCAAGTTCGTAATAGTAGTCCGGTTCGGTGTTGTTCCTCTGTGTCAGGAGCTTCCATATCCTGCATGAAAGACCGTACTGCCCCTGGTCGCTGCAGATCGTCCCCAGCACTTTGATGAGATACTCGTTTTCAGGAAACGAGATCATGGTGTTCATGACAATCCGCTCTGAATCCTCGAACAGCTTGTACCTTTTATTCACTTCAAGTATCTGGGCCAGCTCAATGATTGAGGGAAGCCCGGTCTTCTTGCCCTTTGGCTGTATCAGCTCGTACCAGAGCTTTTCGCAGGCCTCCAGGTTCTGGTCCATTTTTTTCCTGAACCTGCGTTTTGTCCAGCCGGCGAAGAAACCATCTTCGCCCTGGTCGGCCCGCATTGAGAAGAATACGGCTGCGGCACGCCTGATCTTGAAGTCTTCCGCCAGGATCTTGTCGTCCAGCACCGAATCAAACATATCCTCGCCTTCCTCGAACTTCCCCTGCTTCCCGTATAGCTCGGAAAGGCTTCCGATTATGTTCTGGTGGTTTTTCAGTTCCCTGCTGCCCTTGGGAGGCAGCTCCAACGTCTTGAACGTCCTGGCTAGGACAGCCGTCGCATCAGCCTCCTTGTTCAGGAAGATATATGCGGTCGCCACCGCGAGATTCAGCTCCACGGCTTCAGGATGCTTCTCGGCGATGGGCAGGAAATTGTCGATGCACTGCTGGTATTCCTTGGTCCTGAACCATTCACTTATGAGAATGGCGACCGGAAATATCGCCTCTGGATTCCTGCCGACGGATTCGACAAAGAATTTCTTCGAAGTTGAGGAAGGATTGTCCTCGTCAAGAAGAAGCATGTATCCGACTGCGAAGTTCGCAAGCGACTTCGCGATGTTGTCGGCATCGGGGGACAGGAACACGCTGGAGTCGATTGTCTCGGTATTCGCCAGCGTGTCGGATTCGATGTCAATGTCGGCAGGACAGGTCAGGCCTGCAACAAGAAAAAAAAAGAATAGAACTGACTTTGCCATTTGAAGATTTTTCAGACGAAAATGAAAATAACCGGCCGACCGTCAAATCGGAACCGGTTGATATATTTAAAAGGCTTGTCCGCGCCTATGACTTCTTATGACGATTTGCGCGCAACAGCTTTCTGCGTTTATGCTTGGAGATCTTCTTGCGGCGTTTTTTCCTAAGATTACCCATTGGACTTCTTTCCCTTTGTTAAAATAGATTTAAGTTAATAAAAATAATTTAAAAACACTACTATACAAGCTTTATATTGAAAAATGAACATTCAAAAAGATAAAACTCCAGCCCTGAATGTGCCGGCGCTTATACTATGTGCCGTGATTATCGCCGTAATAGGGGTCTCCTATTTGAGGCAGCACTCCGGAAAGCTTTTCTCTCAGACGCCTCCGATCATACAGAAAAACGATGCGGCCGCATGGATAGGAGCGGTCAGGAACGGAGAACAGAAGAAAGCGGGAGCGTATGCCACCAGGCTCTGCGGAGGATGCGAATTCAAGCGGATCCCGGACATAGATTACCTGCGGCTGGCCACGGAGATGAAATTCAGCACCCTTGTCTTCAATGCACCATTCGACGAAAATGATTTCATGAGATGGAAGGATGCCTTTGCCGTCAGGAAATTCCTGTCCGGCCGCAGGATCAGCGCAGATGCCGGAGAAATTGAAGGTATCGCAAAGGCGGTTCTGGACAAGCTGGAATGCCGGCCTACCCCGTCAGGAGCCTGCCAGGCACGCACCATATCCGAAATCCTTGAAAGAGGATATGGCAACACACACGAAATTACGAGGACGCTGAGCGAGGCGTTCTACCAGTCTGGATACGAGGTCATGGCAGTATCAATTTTCGATGATTCAGGAAACATCATCCATGTCGTCTGCGAAGTCCGCGGGAAAAGCAGTACCGCCGTGGTCGACGCGAGGTTTAAAAAGATATGGCCGGGCAGGTTGTTTGCGGATCTCGCACAGGATCCGTCCTTGATTTCCGGAACTTGGCCCGAAAATATTGCGAAATCCGCAAAAAAACATGTCTACTGCCTTCCGGCGGAATATCAGGACTACAAGGTGTATAACCAGGATCTTCAAAAGGGGCTGGCGCTGTCCGGAACCGGTGAAAAGCCTGGTTTCGGCGGTGATCCTAGGAAAAGGATAGAGGAGTATCTGAAGCATTTCGGGGCCAGGGAGAAGGTTTCCGTCACATACTGGAGATATCCGTTCATCGTGCTTGTGTCGCAGCCCGATTTCCCCACGGCATGGAGGCTGGACTATGAAAAAGCGTGTGAAGTGCAATAAAAAGTCGCTTCTTATTTAGATTTTTTAATTTGCAGTATTATTATAGTCTTCATATTAAAATTAACCGTCTCTGAAGAATTTGTCTTCTGGAGATTTAAATTCAGGAAACATACATGAACAGAATCAGAAGCAATTCCTACAAGGAAGCTGGAGTCGATATCGATCTCGCAGGTGAACTTCTCGGCAAGCTGAAAAAGAAACTTTCCAAGGCGCACCGCCCTGAAATGCTCACGCCCATCGGTGGTTTCGGCGGACTCTTCAAGCTCAACCTGAAAAAATACAGGAATCCCGTGCTGGTCTCCAGCATCGACGGCGTCGGGACGAAGCTCATGGTCGCAATGATGATGGACCAGTTCTATTCAGTCGGACATGACATTGTGAACCATTGCATCAACGACATAGCTGTACAGGGCGCCGAACCTCTTTATTTCATGGACTACATCGGAATCGGAAAACTCAAAGGCCCTCTCTACAAGGAAGTCCTTTCCGGCATAGCTGACGCCTGTCAGGAAGCCGGTTGTGCGCTTCTCGGAGGTGAAACCGCCGAAATGCCCGGAATGTACGGCGATGATTTCGATCTCGTCGGAGTTATCACAGGCGTAGTCGATGAGAAGAAGCTGATAACCGGAAAGAAGATCAAGCCAGGACATGTAGCCATCGGACTTGGCTCCAATGGTCTCCATACGAACGGATTCAGCCTTGCAAGGCGCGTGCTTTTCCAGCAGTGCGGCTATACTATCGACACCGAACTCAAGGAACTCGGCTGCACAATCGGCGAAGCCCTTCTCAAGCCCCATATCTCCTACTGGCCAGCGATAAAGAAGGCTATGGACAAGAAACTTCCTCTCGATGGAATCGCCCATATCACCGGCGGCGGACTCTACGACAACGTCCCGCGAATCCTGCCCAAGGACGTGAACGTTGTTTTTAACAGCAAGATCATGCCCATCCTTCCAATATTCTCGCTCATGGTCGAGGAAGGCAATATCGCCCACGAGGAGGCCTACAGGGTTTTCAACATGGGAATAGGAATGGTCTGGTTCGTCCCGGAAAAATCAGCCGCGCAGGCCGTCAAGATCTGCCGTGACTCCGGCTTCAACGCCGATGTCATCGGACAAGTGACCAAAGGCTCCCGGAAAGTCACCGTAGAATAAAATTTTCCTGCGGAAAATTTTATAAGGGAACTTAAGGAGCGCGGACATTCCGTATGCGTATTTCCGAAGGTCTCGATCTCGATGTAGTGTTCGCTGTCTGAAAAAGTAGGTTGGGCTTCAGCCCGACATTTCTTCTTAACGGTATTTGTTTGCAACAACCGACTGTGGAGATCGCAGCATTGTCGGGCTAAAGCCCAACCTACTTTTAAGGCAATTCTACGTTAGACTATCCACTTTGTTTTTCGTTCGTAGTCAAGCCCGCAAGGGCTGTTCTTAGTGCCTGAGTCCAGTCTTCTTCCTAATTCATGGTACAAGCTAAAGCATGTACCTACTTCCTAGCTTGACTATCTTTGAATTGAACTCTATTTTGTTTTGATTCGTGTTTAAATCTACAGGGAACAAGTCGATCTCATGTCAAGAGTGCTTATAATCGGTGCAGGCGGAGTGGGGCAGGTTGTCGCGCACAAGTGCGCGCAGGTTCCTGAAGTCTTCACTGACATCTGCCTGGCGAGCAGGGCGATTGACAAGTGCAGGAAGATAGCCTCGCAGATCAAAAGAAAGATAGAGACCGCCGAAGTCGATGCCGACAATGTCCCCCGTCTGGTGAAGCTCATCAGGAAGTTCAAACCTGATGTGATCATAAATGTCGCCCTTCCTTATCAGGACCTCCACATAATGGATGCATGCCTGGAAACCGGTGTCGACTATCTCGATACTGCAAACTATGAATCCCCCGGCAACCCCGACTTCTGCTATAAATGGCAGTGGGCATACAATGAGAAATTTAAAAAGCGCGGCATCATGGCCCTCCTCGGGAGCGGATTTGATCCCGGGGTGACGAATGTCTTTACCGCATGGGCGCAGAAAAAGCATTTCAGCAGGATGGACGAGCTTGACATCATCGACTGCAACGCCGGGAACCATGGCAAACCGTTCGCCACCAATTTCAATCCTGAAATCAATATCCGTGAAGTCACCGGCAAGGGGCGTTTCTATGAGGGCAGGAAATTAAAATATGTCGAACCTCTGACCGTGTCGCGCACCTATGATTTTCCATCGGGGATAGGGCCGAAGAAGATTTATCTGATGTACCACGAGGAGCTTGAATCCCTCGTGAAGAACTTCAAATCGCTCAGGAAGGCCAGGTTCTGGATGACTTTCTCAGACAGCTACCTGCAGCATCTGAAGGCGCTTCAGGATGTCGGGATGACCAGGATCGACGAGGTTGAATACAAGGGTATGAAGATAGTTCCCCTGCAGTTCCTGAAGGCGATCCTGCCGGATCCGGCTTCACTTGGTCCGCTTACAAAAGGCAAGACATGCATCGGATGCCAGATAAGCGGTGTCGGCAAGAACGGGAAAAAACTGGAATATTTCATCTACAACGTCTGCGACCACCAGAAATGCTACAGGGAAGTGAAATCGCAGGCGATCTCATACACTACAGGCGTTCCCGCCATGATAGGGGCTATGCTGATGGTGACAGGTGCCTGGAAGAGGCCAGGGGTACACAACATGGAGGAATTCGATCCTGAACCCTTCATGATGAAACTGAAGAAACACGGACTTCCTTGGAAGGAAACTTTCATATAATAAATTTTTCCTGCGGAAAAATTTATCACTTCTCCCATGGAAGCTGCCATTTGCCTTCTTCGAAGAGTCCATTGAGCGCGACGCAGATCCCGGAATATTCACCCATCTGGTTCCCCAGTGCGGTCGTATGGATCTTCATCGCATGGATCATTTCCTTCCAGCAGAACTGGGGAAGATGCTTGTTTATGGGATCAAGCATGAGCGGACCGGCATGGCATGCGATCGTGCCGAGCACTATCATTTCGGGATTGAAAGTGTTTGCAAAAATTCCTATGGCCTGTGCGTTCCTGAGGCAAATCTCATCCCAGAGATCAAGGGCGTATCCATTGTTGTCCTTGACGGCTTCGATCAGCGCCGGATAACCCAGCTTTTCAACTTTTCCGTCGACATAGGCAACTATCGGATGGCTGGGCTGTCCGGCGATTTCCTTCTGCATCCTCTGTGCTACCGCCCTTCCGCCGCAGAACGCCTCGTAGCATCCCCTGAGCCCGCAGTTGCAGACTGGTCCCTTGGGATCCAGCACTATATGTCCCATCTCTCCTGCGGTGAAGCAGGCACCCTGTACGAGATGCCCATTGGCGATTATTCCACCGCCGATGCCAGTGCTCATGGTTAGGTATATGAGATGCCTGCATCCTTTTCCGGCCCCGAAGAACCATTCGGCCAGGACGCCGGCATTGGCGTCGTTGTCAAAATATGTTTTCACGCCCATCTTGGCTGCCATGTGGTCCCTGACAGGCACATCCACCCATTTTTTCATGTTGCATGGAGACATGGTCCCTTTTGGAATGTCCATGGGGCCGGGGGCGCCTATCCCAATTGCCGTGAGATCGGAATTCTTAAATCCATTCTCCGTAAGGAGCTCATTTCCATCCGCAACCATTTCATTTAGGACGTCTCCAGGCGCGCGGTGTTCGCTTTTTATTCTTTTTGAACCGATGATCTTACCATCGCCAGTCCCGAGTGCGGCCGCGATCTTTGTTCCTCCTATGTCATAGCCGAGAACAACCTGTCCGTTTTTCTTCATCTAAATTCTCCTTAAAAGTTCCTGTGGCATTGTTTTTTAAAATGAAAAATGTATTAGTTACGGTATTTTACTTTAGGCAACCTCTAGAAATTAGCATATGGCGCGTAAAAGTAAATTAATGGGAGAGGATTTTTGAACTCTCAATCGCCGGATGAGGATTTCCAGAGGTTCGCTTGATTTCAATCCCAATCAAATTTATCTGGAGAAAGACATATGCAGAATGATGTTATTACGGTTACCATGACCTCCGGTTCGGGTATCTATTATGCCTACCAGCACTGCGACATCATGGGGAAGGTCGTCGTATGGCTGCTATTCATCGGCTCGATCATGACCTGGACAATCATGATCGAAAAGGGAATCGCCCTCTACAAGGCCAAGAAGGCCACCATGCTTTTCATATATCTTTTCAGGGACAAGAAATATCCGCTTGCCTTATGGAAGAAGGCAGAACAGGTCAAATGTCCGGTGACCAAGGTCTATATGAAGGGCTCGGAGGATCTTCTCAATTTCTATGAGATGCCGCCGGAATTCGCCGAACTCTACGGTTCCTCCAGGCATCCTGCCAAGAAGCTAACTACCGCGCAGATTGAAACACTGAGAAGCACTCTGGACAGGGCTGTGTCCGACCAGATCCTTATCATGGAGGACAAGCTCGGTATTCTTGCAACAGCTGTCAGTGCAAGCCCGTTCTTCGGCCTTTTCGGTACAGTATGGGGAATCACCATGGCATTTGCAGCCCTTGCCGTTCAGGGCAGGGCCGATATGTCGGCCCTGGCTCCCGGTGTCAGCGGCGCGCTTATCACCACGATCGTAGGCCTTCTCGTCGCCATCCCGTCCCTCATCGGATACAATCTCATCACGGTTACGATAAGAAGGATAACCGTCAGCATGGACAACTTCGTTGAGGAGTTCATGGCGAAGGTCAAACTCGAACAGTACGAATAGAGAGGATTTCCAGGATGCCCAAGAGAGGTAAAAGATCACAGCTCGAAATGGTCAACCAGATCAACATGACCCCCATGGTCGACCTGGTCCTGGTGCTGCTCATCATATTCATGATCACGGCCCCGCTGCTTGAGTACAGCATTGATGTCTCGCCGCCGAAGATGAATGCCGACAAGCTCCCGGATGACAATACCAAGGTGATAAGCCTGAATAAAAAGGGACAGATTGTTTTCAATAAGGAAAACGTTAGCGCCAAGGCACTTGCGGAAAAACTTGATACTGTCAGGAAGCTGAATCCAAAGGTTGTTGTCCTAATAAGGGCCGATGGCACTCGTCAATATAATGAAGTCATGGAAGTCATGAAGGCTGTAAGGACGGCGGGAATATTGACCGTGGGGCTTGTGACCGAGGCTGAGAAATAGGTTTGATGCTTGAAACTGAAAATTAGTTTTAAGTTTCATGTGTTAAGTTTTAAGTCAGGGTTTTTGTTATCATGGATATTTTAAATTTGCCTTCTTACTTAATACCTAAAACTTAACACTTAAAACCATGACGGCTGACGACAAAAGACCGCTGACTTGGAAGAATTAAAATGACCGACAAAATCTATAATCTGAGCCAGTTTTACGACAACGATGACACCCTCTTTGACAAAGACAGGTCGAGAGCGGTGTTCTTCAGTGTCATAGTCTTCCATGTCGTATTCATCGCCGGTCCGTTCCTGTTCTTCGCGCTCTGGGAGAAATTCTACGACAAGAAACCGGCTCCGATGGTTATCATTGCCACTTTCAATCCGGAACCAATCAAGTCGGATGAGCCCCCTGGAAATCCTCCTGAACAGAAAAAGGAGGAGCCTAAGAACACCAAGAAAGAGGAACCACAGCCTGAAGAGGAGGCCGTCCCGGAACCTCCCGCCCCGACTCCTAAGAAACCTGTCGTCGAACAACCTCCTCCCCCGCCTGAACCAAAGATCAAGATCCCCTCCGACACCAAACCCAAACCGGTGGTGAAACCTCCTGAGAAGGAAACGCCAAAAGAACCGCCCAAGGAATGGAAACCTAAAAAACCGAATGAAATCATCCCCTCGTCCAAGGTTGTTAAAGGCAAGGCGCCAACACCGAAAATCAATGCGAGTTCCTTGGCCGACAAGCTGAAGTCCATCCAGAACCAGTGCAAGATCACAAGCACCAATAACAATAACAATAATACCGGATCCCCCACTGGTCTTCCGAATAACGCAAATGCCGCCGGTACTGTGTCAGCGAGCTATTACGATCAGGTGACGGTCTTCCTGTACGACATGTGGCAGCAACCTTCCAAGGCGGATGTTAAAAACCAGAAGCCGACTGTCACTATCCATATCGCGATTGATTCCGCTGGAAATGTGAAGTCAGCCAGGATTGTCAGGAAGAGCGGAATCCCGGCGATGGACGCCTCCGTCGAGGAACTTCTCTCGAGGCTCAAGACTCTTCCCAAGCCCCCGCAGGGTGCCGACGAATTCGATGCACTTCTCGGAATTGACGACAATTAGTAAATTGAAGAATCTCCTTCACGCAGTATCTTATAACCATGCAGAAGACAAGAACACATAAAGGTAATTTGATGGAACACCAGGATGATAATTTTGTCCCCGGTTCAGTCAGCAGAAGAATTGGACTGGTGTGGCCCCTGACCGAAGAAGTCGCATCTTTAAGCCCGGACCACAATGCTAAACAAAGACTACAGAGACATATTACTGTCCTTAGACGCAGAAAAAGCTGAATATATCCTTGTCGGAGCTTATGCGCTTGCTGCACATGGCTATCCCCGGGCGACAATGGATATAGACATCATCACAGGTGCATCCGGTCTTCTGTTTGAGAAGGCAAAGGAAAATGCCGTAAAGGTGAAAATAGATGGTCTGGAGATCATGGTTCTATCACTGAAAGATCTAATTAAAAATAAAATCACATCCGGAAGGCCTAAAGACCTCCTCGACGCCGAAATGCTGAAATCAACTGCCAGCAATTAGAAAATTTCTCCTTCAATGCAAGTTCCCCGAAACTCACTGTCCCGGCATTCTGCTTCATCGTGTCCCGGACAATGTTCCCTCCCGCTATTTTCTGTGCGCACCCGATTGTGCCTGGTCGGATGGAATGTCATTCCAGAGAGCTTTGACATCGGACGGAGGTACGCTGTATCCTTTTACGTGACCGTCTCCGTAAAGCACATAAACACTCACCGCATTAACGGCATCAGGCTTCGTGGTCGCGAGAGGCATATCAACGGTGCAGTTTTTTTCGGTGTGTCCTGTACCGAAGTAAATATAATCACATCTGCCTGCACGGATGTCATCACCTGATGCCGGCGGCAGTGTCGAAGACTTTGGCGAAACACAAGTCTTGCCTGATGTCAGGTAGCCCTGGTCGAAGAGCATTCCCAGATCGGGAGGATAGTTCTCGGAATTTTCAGCGCTGTACATGCGCAGAGCCAGTCCTATCTGCTTGAGATTGCCTGAGTCTGAGATAATTCGGGTCCGTCCCCTGGCACCGTTGTCGGTGGTTGGCAATAGAGATGCCGTGAGAGCCAGTACTCCGGCTATTGCTCCGACGATAACAACTACGCGCAAGGTCTTTGGGCTGAGTCCAAATTCATCTCGGAATCGGAAACAGAGCGCACCATACACCAAGGGAATAAGGCATAGAACAGGCGCCAAAAACCGGAATAACGGCAGCAACTGCGCACTGAACGAGTTTTTTGCAACCATGCCGCTTCCGGCAAACCACGCATAACCGTTCAGTTCACGCAGCGGGAACGACAACCATGCCGAGAGGGCGGCCATCAGCAGGAGCATACACATTATCAGTGGCTTACTGCGATGCCGGCTCTGATACCAGTAGACCAGCACTAAGACCACAAGCGGGATGGGCCGGCAGAACAAGAGCACGACTGAACTGCGATCACCGTATTCGCGTCCATAGCTGAACTGGGGCCATTGGATCAATTCGTTGATTATTGGTGCAGTTTGAACGGCCAATACGCCCAGGACTAGCCCCAAGAGGCACTTCATCGCGGTGCCAGGGAAAGGGGAATCTTTTTCCGCTTTTCTCTCTCTTGATGCTTTGATTAGGAGGAAAGGGAAACCAACAACCGTACCCCAGCTCAAGGGAATAGGTACTAGAACTAAGAGCCAAATCGTGGACACTGGCATTGCACTCGCCAGAAACCCGGCGGCGACAACTAAACGCAGCATCTTTGCCGGCGGGTTCTTCTCAGAACCGTACCAGAATAGCACAAACACCGTTGTCCAAATCGCCAGCGCATGCGCGGCAATACTCATTTGAAGGGTGATGACGTTCCCCTCGGTACATCCAGGACAGGCCCATGCAGCGGGCGCGCAGGCCATTAGAAGGCAGACAGCAGCAAGCATCCGGAAACAAACTGATTTAGTTATTGTTTTTTTCTTCATCTAACGCTCTACGATTTCCTACGGCGTTTCGCCATTGGGAGAATCTGCATGTTTGGATTTTGATTCTTTGTTTATATTTCTCTTTCTCTCTAGTTTTACGCTAATATTATAGGTAACAAAGATAATAGCCCAAAATATACCTATGTCGGCAATAAATGCTCCATAATCAAAAACTGTACGTGTGCATTTAGGTAGGTTGTCTATCGGGATGTGAAACGATGTGGCTCCACATATTGGAGTTATGATTGGAAGAGGACTACCTCTGTCAGGTCCACAAATATGACCTTCAGTTTTAATGGCTAAAGACCCTATCGTGAAAACGAGTGCGAGAATAGTAATTAATAAATATTTTATCATTTATCCAACATACTTATATTGACAAGATATAGGGAGGGGTGCAAAATGTTTTACTTAGACTGTCTATTTCTCCCATCTCGAATAGATGGACATCGGAAGCAGTCTTCCTGAAGATTTCTCCTTCAATGCAAGTTCCCCGAAACTCACTGTGCCGGCATTCTGCTTCATCGTGTCCTTGACAATGTTCCCGAGCATTATGGAAGAAGCTTCAAGATTGTACATCGTGAGAATTATGAAAAGAGGCGTGTCGGTCAGAACCTGCCTGCACAGGTCCATGAATTCTGCAATGGATTCCTCGGCCTTCCAGACCTCCCCGTCAGGACCACGTCCAAATGACGGCGGATCCAGCACGACCGCGTCATACCTGCTGTTCCTGCGGATTTCGCGCCTGACAAACTTCACCGCGTCGTCGATGATCCACCTGACAGGGGCGGTTTCCATCTTTGACAGCTCCTGGTTCTTCCTTGCCCAGGACACAGAAGGCTTGGATGCGTCCACATGTGTTACGCCTATTCCGCATGAAGCGGCTGCGAGAGTCGCGGCTCCGGTATAACCGAAAAGATTGAGAAGCTTTATGTCCTTCCTGCCGGACTCAGTTATCTTCCTGATTATCCAGTCCCAGTGAGGCGACTGTTCCGGGAATACTCCTACGTGCTTCGACATATCGGTCAGGCGGGACTGGAAAGTCATCTTCCCGTATTTCATCATCCATTCGCGGGAGGGATTCCTGCTTCCCAGGATCCATCTGCCGGAATCATCGTAGACGGCGTCTGCTTTTTTCCATTCATCATCGGGAAGCGACGGTTTCCACCACGCCTTTGGTTCGCTTCTGACCAGCACATGGTTTCCGAATCGTTCCATCTTCCTCCGGTTTCCCGAATCAAGGAGTTCGTGCTCTGACCAGCTGGATGTGAGTATTTCTATATTCATTTTTCTTTTGCTCGCAAAATAAAAATATTTTCGAATAATCTAGCTTCAATACATATATTTGCTCTGAAGTTTTGTAAAATTGATTTCAAGTTATAATTTTAGTTCCTGTAATTTTAAAGGAAGGAACTAAAATTATGTTCTTGGATGAAAATTATCTTCTCAAAGGCAAGACCGCCCGCGATCTATACAGGCATGTGAAGGATCTGCCAATCATCGACCCGCACAACCATGCAAACGTCAAGGAGATAGCGGATAACAGGAACTATCCCAATCCCTGGCAGCTTTTCGCCGCAACCGACCATTATGTCTGGGAGGTGCTCAGGAAAAGGAATGTCGAGGAGAAATTCCTCACAGGCGAAGCCATCCCGAAGCAGAAATGGCTGAGAATGGCGTCTGTCTTCCCGGAACTCGCCGGAAACCCCGTCTACGAATGGGTGCATCTTGATCTCAAGAGATATCTCGGGATCGATGAGATCCTCGGTCCTGGAACAGGGCTGGTAATATGGGAGAAGGCATCCGAGGCGCTTGCCAGGAACGATAAAAAACCGCAGGCCCTGCTGAAGGAGATCGGCGTTGAAGTCATGTGCTCAACCGACGATCCTGTGGATCTGCTTGAAGACCACGGGAAGGTGAACAAATCCATGGGTAGGATCACCATACGTCCGACATGGCGTCCAGACAAGGCAATGAACATTTTCTCGCCGAACTGGAAGCCCTATATCGGCAAGATGGAACAGCGGTTCAACATGAAGATTAAATCCGTCAAGGAGCTTGTGACCGCTCTGCGCCTCTCGCACCACTACTTCGCGGAGAACGGGTGCAGGGCCAGCGACCATGGTGTCGAAATCCCCTATGCAGGAGATGCCAGGATAGGAGATGCGGAAGCGGTATTTAAGATTGCAATGTCAGGCAAACAACCCACCTGCGAGCAGTGCGGTGTCTTCATGAGCTATATCCTCGGCGAAATGGCCGAGATGGACTCTGAAAAAGGCTGGGTATTCCAGTTGCATATCGGCGCTGTCCGCGACGTCCGCAAATCCCTCTTCGACGGCATTGGCCCGGATTCCGGGGGCGACGTTTCAAACCATAATCTCGACATCCATTCGCCTCTGAGAAAATTCCTCAACCGTTTCGACAACAGGCTCAAGGTCACCCTCTACTGCCTTGAAGCCGGACACCAGGCCACCCTTGCAACGTTGACGAGGGCGTTCGGCGCCAATGTCAACCTCGGTTCCGCATGGTGGCTCTGCGATACGCCTGTCGGAATGAGGCGACAGCTCGAATACATCGGAAGCGTGGATCTCTTTGCGAACTTCGCAGGAATGGTCTCGGATTCCAGGAAACTCCTCTCATACGGCTCACGGTTTGAAATGTTCAGGAGGATCTTCTGCGATGTCATCGGCGAAATGGTCGACTACGGACAGATGCCTGCTCCTATCGCCGCGAGACTCGCGGAAAGGGTCTGCTACTCGGGTCCGAAGGAGTTCTACAACTTATAATTTTGTCAAGGACAAAATTATGAATTTGAAGGTATCATTCAATCCCGGGGACATTCCGCAGAAGCCCGGCGTCTATATTTTCCGGGACCGGTTCGGGGACGTCATCTATGTCGGCAAGGCCGTAAACCTCCGGAAGCGCTTGTCGCAGTATTTCCAGAGATCCCGCTCCAGGATGGCCGATCCGAAACTCCGTTCGCTGATAAACACGATTGACTCCTGGGAAGTGTCTCCGGTGAAAAACGAATCCGAATCCCTCATTCTCGAATCGCGACTCATCAAGGAATACGCACCGAAATACAATGTCCTTCTTCGTGACGACAAGCGGTTCTTCCTCATAAGGATAAATCCTGAAGAGGAATATCCGAAAATAAGGCTGACAAGGATAAGAAGAAATGACGGGAGCCGTTATTTCGGTCCTTTCCCGAAAGGCAATGTGAAGGAGACTGCGGATTTCCTTACAAGATATTTCGGTCTGCGCACCTGCCGTGTAGATG
>JBAQUG010000088.1:0-9364 GCA_049297395.1 Victivallales bacterium
AAGGATTTGCGGCTTGAAAATCATAGCCTCTACAATATTTTACAGGTTTTCAGTGTTTCCGTATTTGAGAAAGTACCTATTAATCAACTGTTTACAGATATTGAACAGCAAAGCAAGGATGCTGATATTTGCATCCAGTTGATTCTGTTGTAGTTAAAGCCGGAAACTAGTGATGTGAGATATATCGTTCTTAACTTATCTGTTAGTAGTTTTAAAGACGTAAGTTATTTTTTTGAAATATAGTAATTAACCGGGAGATACTCATGAAAGTTAGTATGATAGGATTGGGCATTATCGGAGCTGCTTGGGCGCGAAATCTTCAGAGGGACGGAATCGAAGTTAAAGCGTGGAACCGTACGCCAAAGGATTTCCCCGGTTTCGAACCCGACCTGGTGAAAGCGACGAAGGGTTCGGAGATAATCTTTGTTGTGGTGGCGGATCCGCCAGCCGTACAGCAGGTGCTGGATGTCATTCTGCCTGTCCTCAAGGAGGGACAGACCATAGTACAGAGCAGCACAATTTCCACAAAATGGACTTTGGAATTCGCACGTCAGGTCAAGTCCACCGGGGCGCGCTATCTCGAAGCACCGTTCACCGGAAGCAAACCTGCGGCTGAGAACCGCAAGACCGTATTCTATCTCGGAGGCGATAAATCCGACATTGAAGCCGCTAACCCAGTGATTGAACGACTTTCAAGCCACAGGCTTCACATCGGCGCCATTGGAACCGCAAGTGCCCTGAAGCTGGCTATGAACATGAACATCGCAATGGTAATGGAAGGTTTGAATGAAAGTCTGAGCTTCGCCCGCAAGCAGGGAATTTCCGATGACACATATTTTGAAGCCCTGCATCTCAACGCCTCCCGTTCAGGACTCAGCGATCTCAAGGAGGAAAAGTTGAAACACGATGAGTTTTCGCCCCAGTTCTCCCTGAAACACATGGATAAGGATCTGCGTCTGGCTCTGGAAGATGCTGGAGACATCAGACTTCCACAGCTCAGGGAACTCAAGAAACTCTACAATGAAGGCATCTCCAAAAAACTGGGAGAAAAAGACTTCTCCGTGTTGTCAACGCTGCTGAAATGAGATGGGAAGGGTTGAATATCGCAAAAACAAGCTGTTTTTTTACTGATTTTAACCTTAAATTACCTTTTTAACTTGATAATCGATACTAGCAGTATCGATTATCAACTATAATAAAAATTTTATATGAAATACATATATCGCCAAATATCTGACCGAATATTAGGATTATTCAAAGAATTTCCTGTGATTATTATTACAGGAGCAAGGCAAGTCGGAAAGACAACTCTTCTCAATCATTTATTTGCCGGCAATGGAGACTATGTAGTCTTTGATCCTACGACTGATGTTGAAAATGCGAGGAGGGATCCGGATCTTTTCCTGAACAATCATAAGGAGCCGTTGATACTTGATGAAATACAATATGCTCCTGAACTTGTTGCGGCAATCAAGAGGAGGGTTGACAAGGACAGGCATCCCGGAAGATTTATTCTGACAGGCAGTCAGCAATGGCAGGTTCTCAAGAATATTTCTGAAAGCCTTGCGGGTCGTGCAATACTTTTAGAACTGTCCGGATTTAATGCGGTGGAACTGTCCGGTTGCACATTGTCAATGGAGCCTTGGATAGAAAGATGGATGGTTGATCAGAAGGAAATGCTTGAACAGTCGGGTTCAATCATCTTTGGAGGTGGAATTGGCATTTACGAGCAGATTTTCCGTGGAACATTGCCAGACGCAAGGGAGATGAAGCTTGAAAGCCTCCGTTATTACCATCAGTCATATAGGCAGACGTATATTGAAAGGGACATACGCCTTCTCTCCAACATACATGACTATCAGCAGTTCGGGAGGTTTTTCAGCATTTCTGCGGCATTGACGGCGCAGGAGGTGAATTACTCCCGGCTTGGAAGGGATATTGGTCTGACTCAGAGGACTGCGCATGCATGGCTCGATATAATGGGAGGAACATATCAGTGGACGGAAATTCCTTCTTACCACGGCAACGCCGTCAAAAGGATAAGCGGAAAACCAAAGGGATATTTTGGAGATACCGGTCTGGCATGTTCCGCCCAGGCTATCAGTTCCCCCTCCTCCATCGCCGGCAGTCCTCTTTCCGGGGCTCTTTTTGAGACTTGGGTGGTGAATGAAATAAAAAAGCAGTGTTCCCTTATGTCATTTCCTCCAAACATTTATCATTGGCGTTCACATGGAGGAGGGGAAGTGGATCTCATTCTTGAAAGGGATGGAGTCCTGTATCCCATGGAAATAAAGATGACAACTCAGCCAACGCGGAATGACATAAGGGGGATTTCAGCATTCAGAAATACATATCCAAACGCGAACATCGCAACTGGCGCCATCATATGCTGCTCGGATCACGCATATAAGGTTTCAGAAGATGTTTTCGCCATTCCATGGAACTGTAAATGGGGGAACATGAAGTGAAGCCAGAGTAGAAAAGACTATTTTAGGATATAGGCAAAATCAAATGGGTATTAGAGAAAGCAGAACATGGTATTATCTTAAAAGGCCTCCTCTAAGGACTTTACTCCTTCTGCTGGCAGTTCTATTATTCATTTTCTTTTGCTATCTTGTCTGGAGCCCGGGTAAAAGGGTTTATGATGGCAGATATGATCTTCGGTCAAATGGAATTTGGCTTCAACACGGCTGGCTAGGAGATGACAAATGGTTTTCAGTAAACAGAAGAGATAAATCGAAATTCAGAGATTCTAAAAAAATAGAGGAACTAGCAGGACTTCTTAAAAAGCATGGAATTAAATATGCTTATCCGCATTTATGTCCATCTTCTCCAAGGGGGGACTTGCCTCAAGTAGATAATGAACAAACGGAAAAATTTCTTGATGCCATGGATGGAGTGGATGTATTACCATGGATTGGAGGTGTATACGAGGGATGCTGTTATCCGGATTCTGAAAAATGGCGTAAAAGATTTGTCGCTTCAATCGTAGAACTTCTCCAGGCACACCCAAGACTTGCTGGAATACATGTAAATATTGAGCCTATGGCTGATGGCAATAAAGGTTATATTATCCTTCTGAAAAAGATCAAGTCTTCAATCCCCGCAGGCAAAATCGTTTCTGTTGCAGCATATCCGCCGCCAACGAGATGGCACCAATATTCAGATGTTCATTGGGGGAAGAGCTATTATTTTGAAATTTCAAATGAGGTAGACCAGCTTGCCGTCATGATGTATGACACCTCAATCCGTGTTCCGAAAATTTATCAAAAACTGATGAGCGATTGGACTAGGGAAATAATTCCCTGGTGTGGAAATACTAAAGTACTTCTAGGTGTTCCTTCTTATGATGACGCAGGAGTAGGATATCATTTTTCTTCTGTTGAAAATCTGGAGAATTCAATAAAAGGCATCAATGCAGGACTGGGCAGATTCAAGGAACTGCCAAAAAACTATTCTGGAATTGCAGTCTACTGCGAATGGGAAACAGATGAGGCTGAATGGAAGTTTTTAAAGAATGAATTTGAGAAGAAATGAATTCATGGATTTATCAGTTTCGACGGCGGAAAACCCTTATATTTCTTGAATATCCGCGAGAAATAGAATTCGTCGTCGAATCCAACCTTTGAAGCGGTCTCCTTCACTGTCGTGCCTGGATTGTTCTTGAGGATTTCTTCAGCGCGGTCAAGGCGCAGGGCTATTACGCATGATTTGAATGACTTTCCGAGCTTTGCCTTGAATATATGCGACACAGAGGACTTGCTACGCCCCGCAAGCTGGGCGGCCTCTGAAAGTGTCGGGGGATTTTCCAGGTTGCATCTTATCCTGTGGAGGATCTTTTCTATCACTGTGTCTCCCTGTATCGCGGAGATACCCTCCTTTGCGATCGAACGGACAAGCATCGAGAAGAGTCCGAGCATGTTTGGGAGTTTTGAAGGAGATATTTCAGGAACTTCCGTAAAAGACCTCAGGAGTTCGGAATCATTCCTGTATTTCCTTTTCCAGTCATCAAGAATTCCCTTTGGAGGAGATGAGGCGGTGCGGAACTGTCCGACCATTACAAAACCCGCAAGGACATTGTCGATGTACACTGGAAATATTGCCTCAACAAGCCCTCCGTGGCACGTGTAGGATATGAGGGTACGTCTTTCCAAAGCCTCTTTGAGTTTTTTACGGTCCAGCTCAATGCAGCGGCCATTTCCGTAAAGCCTTGAACGGATCAAAGAGCAATACTTGCACGACTGCTTCTTCTGTCCGACCTTGAGTTCGCCCATGTCGGTTGCGAAATACGCAATCCTGGCGCCGAAGCAGCCGGAAAAATTGTCCAGCGCTGTCTGGACATTTTCATTCAGGAGAACCTTCAGATTTTCAATTTCTTTGCGTGGCATGGATATAATATTACACAATATTGCATAAAAGTCCATGCCTCTTACAGTTATCTCCATTCCAAATAAATGTTTTTCATCATATCTTGGAGGATAAGATGAAAAACATTTATAAAAGGAGGAGAACATGAAGATATCGAAGAGGGAAGTCGTGAAGCTTGCCGTTGAAGGGAAAAACGTTCCTTATTCCCCTTGGAGCTTCGGATTTACACAGGAGCCTGCCGAGATGCTCCACAAGCATTACGGTACAAAGGATCTGGATCAGTTTCTTCATCCGCACCTTTACGGCATTGGAGGAGGAAATGGATTTTTCACCAAGATAGGCAAAGATTGCGAGAGGGACATTTTCGGAGTTGTCTGGGACAGGAGTGTAGATAAGGACATTGGAATAGTGAAGGGATGCGTACTGCCTGAACCGACCTTGAAAGGATATTCGTTCCCGGATCCAGACAATCCTATCTTCTGGGCTGCGAATAACACTCTCAAAAGCGAAAAAGCCCAGGAAAGATACCGCGTCTACAGCATCGGGTTCTCACTTTATGAACGTGCCTGGACCCTGCGAGGCATGGAAAACCTGATGATGGACTTCATTGATCATCCGGAATTCGTCGAGGAGATAATGGGACGCATCACCGATTTCAACATTGAACTAGTGAGGAGAGCCGTGAAGCTTGATATCGATGCGGTCTACTTCGGTGACGACTGGGGACAGCAGATCGGGCTGCAGATGGGGCCGGAACTATGGAGGCAGTTTATAAAACCGCAACTTGCGAGGATGTACAGGGAGGTTCGGGGAGCAGGGAAAAAAGTTTTCATCCATTCCTGCGGAGACGTGGATGAGCTTTTCGACGAACTCATCGACATGGGACTGAACTGTTTCAACCCCTTCCAGCCGGAGGTCATGGATGTGTTCGCACTCATGGACAAATACCATGGAAAACTGGCGTTCCACGGAGGATTGTCGACGCAGCAGACCCTTCCCAAAGGCACGGTTGAGGATGTCAAGGCTGAAAGCAGCAAGCTGCTGGAAAATGGTCTCAGGGGTGGCTATATCTTCTCGCCGGCACACGCTGTAGAGGGTGATGTTCCCCTCGGAAATATTCTTGCATTCATAGGCGCAGCAGTAGAACAACCAGGATTCAAGAAGTAAAATTAGAAATTCTATTTTTCAATTGTCCTGTGGAATTGTCAGGTTTAACAAAGCCCGTGAAAGGTTCATCCTTAACGGGTTTTTTATTTGTCAAAAGCATTTATGTCTGTAAGTTATGAATTTCACACGGGAAAATTTATTTTATGCAGATAATTGGAGGTATAGCTTCAGGGATCCAGCTCTCTGTGCCTAGGGGGTTTTCCGTAAGACCGACCGTTGGAAGATCGAGGAAATCTCTTTTTGACAGCATCGGAAATTTAACCGGACTGAGCGTCGCCGATTTTTTCGCTGGAAGCGGGGCTCTCGGGCTTGAAGCAGCCAGCCGAGGAGCCGAAAAGGTTTATTTCCTTGAGTCGGATCAGCGGAACTGCAGGATGATTTCTGAAAACATTGCGAAAGTCGCAAAGGCAGGAGTTCTATCGGAAATGAAAGTAGTATGCTCGGATGTGATTCGTGGATATGGAAGATTGCCTTCAATCGACATGATAATCGCAGATCCCCCTTATGATGAAACAACGGATTTACTTTCAAGTCTTCTTTCCGATGCGAAGTTCGCAGAATGGGCGAAGCAGGCAGTTCTAATTTGGGAATTGCCTCAAGACAGCAGATCTGACGATGTCAACAACGTCCTTTTTGAAAGCAAGACATGGAAGATGTTGAAGAAACGCAAATTTGGTGATGCAGAATTCCTGTGGATGAAAACATCATGATATTAAAGTATGTTGGGCTTTAGCCCGACAATTCTTAAGATTTACAATAGTCGGTTTAAAAACCGCCTTACCCATGAGGCAGAATCATGCGGAAAAAATTATGCAAGATTGAATTCTATGTGCCAAAGACCCATCTTGAAAAAGTGAAGGATGCGATTTTCGCCGCTGGTGCTGGAAAAATAGGCAACTATGACTGCTGCTGCTGGGAAACCAACGGCAAGGGACAGTTCCGTCCGTGCGAAGGCAGCAGTCCTTTCATCGGAAAGAAGGGTAAAATTGAAAAAATACCGGAATACAAGGTCGAACTCGTTTGCGATTCAAAATATATTAAAGCTGCGATAGAAGCGCTTAAAAAATCACATCCTTATGAAACTCCGGCATATCAGTGCTGGGAAGTGAAAATCTGATTGGAATTTACCTATGCTTGATTTAGCCAGATCTAATCCGAATGAATATTTCATGGTAATTTTAGTTGTGATATTTTCAGTCTGCCTCCATGAATACATGCATGCCCGTGTTGCCCTCTGGCAGGGGGACAGCACTGCTGCGGACCAGGGTCATCTCACTTTGAATCCCCTTAAGCAGATGGGAATGTTTTCTCTCGTCCTCGTATTCATAATAGGCGTGGCGTTTGGCTCGGTTCCGGTGGATCACTCCAGGATGAAACACCGCTACAGCCCTGCTCTTGTGGCTTTCGCCGGTCCATTTATAAACCTAGTACTTTTCCTGCTTTTCTGTATGGGGATCGTCATAGTTACGCTCAAAAGCAACAGCATGTCCCAGGAAGTGTTTAATGGTGCAAGGGAATTGTTTACGCTGGGAGCGGTTATGAACGTGGTTCTTTTCTGCTTGAATATGCTGCCGATACCGATTCTGGATGGATATGAAGTCCTTGCCTATTATTTTCCGGGAATGCACAGGGTTGATCAAAAGATCAAAAACACAGTATTTATCGTCATGGCCATCGCAATCCTTGCTTCAAGCAGATTTATTTTCATGGCGGGGTACGCAATAACTTTCCTGACGGTGAATACCATGGTGATCACCAGTGTTTATATAATCAAGAATTTACATTTAGAAAGATATTTCTGATGCAGGAAGAAAAAGTATGGTCGGTTTCAGAGGTTAATGCCTCCGTGAGGGAGGTCATAGAAGGCTGTTTTGTTCCCATGTGGGTGGAAGGCGAGATCGGAAACCTGAGCATGCAGAGATCCGGGCATGTCTACCTGACATTGAAAGACCAGAAATCCCAGATAAGGGCTGCCTATTTCGGCGGAGCCGAGATTGCAGGGAAACTCGATTTGAATGTCGGCTCCAAGGTTGAAGCGTTTGGCAGGCTGTCCGTATATGAAGTCCGTGGAGAATACCAGTTCCTGATAAAATCCATGCGGGTCAGGGGTGTCGGGGATCTCCACAGGCGTTTCGAGGAGATGAAAAACAGGCTGGCTGCAGAGGGTCTTTTTGATGAATCCAGAAAAAAACAGATTCCACTTCTCCCGGGAAAAATAGGGATAGTGACTTCTCCTGATGGAGCCGCCATTCGGGACATCCTCCAGATCATCAGCCGGCGTTTCCCTAATTTGAATATAAGGATCTACCCGTCTCCAGTTCAGGGGAAAGGAGCCGAAAAGGAACTCGCTGCCGGAATCAGGTACTTCAACGAGAAAAGCAGGGTCGATGTCATAATCATAACCCGTGGAGGAGGGAGCCTTGAAGATCTGTGGCCTTTCAACGAGGAAGTCCTGGCCAGGCAGATCGCCGCAAGCGGAATTCCGGTTATAAGTGCAGTCGGGCATGAAATTGATTTCACGATCTGTGATTTCGTTTCCGACATGCGTGTTCCTACGCCGTCTGCGGCAGCCGAACTGGTTGTCGGAAAACAGGAGGAGTTTCTCGGGGCAATCGCCGATTTCCGCCGCAGGCTCAAAGGGTCATTCGATATTTATCTGGAAAGACTGAAGAACCGCTTCCAGAAGGCATCGCAGAGCCATGTCTTCAAGGAGCCTTTGTACATGATCCGGGAACGCCAGCAGAGAGTTGATGAAATTTCCAGGAGGATGGAGAACTCCCTTAAGTTCTTCACCGAGAGGATGAAATCGAAGTCGTTGGAATTGAAGAGCAGGCTCAAAAACCTCAATCCGGAGGCGGTTCTGGAAAGAGGATATGTGATTGTCACCAGCAGTTCGGATGGGAGAGTAGTGACATCTCCCGACATTCCAGAAGGCACCCTCCTGGATGCGAAATTCGCAAAAGGTATCCTGCAGGTGAAGACCCTCCGGAAGAAATAAGGGAATCTCTAATAGATTTATTTCTTCACATCCAGCGGTATGTCCTGGAACTCTTCCTTAATGTCCTTGACATCTATATAGAACTGCGGACTTTCGTTCTTCAGGGATGGATCATAGACGCTTTTCAGTGTTCCATATACGGTCAGATTGGCGTTCACCTTTGCGTTCACAAGTGTATTGACTGCCTTTTCATTATCCCTTTGAACGATTATGGGAGTATGGAAAAGTTCCACTGCGAGCAACTGGAAATGCGTATCCTCCGATATATTTGAAAGCTTGATGAACTGGGGAGGAAGCTTGTTGTCAATGTCCCTGAAGCAGATATTGAACTTGACCTTCTTGTCCACGAACTTGGCATACTGGATGTCAATTCTGCGGAACTCAACTTCTGTGAAATAGTCCTCGTTCAGGAGAGCCGAAGGCTTCTCTTCATCTTTTTCAGAGGACAGCGGTTCGATGTCATCTATTTCGAACAGATAGAACTTCTCGTTATCGACATTTATCTTGCCAGCCTTCCTGAGGCTATAGTTCTTATGGTAAAGAGTTCCAAAGAACTTTATCAGTTTCCCGGGTTGGAGTTCGCTGATGACTTTCCTCAGCTCGTCATTTTTGCTTGAAAACATTAGGGGTATGGGCTTGGAGTTTTCAATGTTGACGATGCTATAGTTCGGAAGGAGTTCGTCATAAGGTTTCGGAGGCTTGAGGGTTATGCTCTGGAAAACGGCGTTCAGAATAAGCTTCTTCCTTGAGAAATCCTTTGGATTTTCAAAGATCTGGACATAGCTTCCCTCGTCCTTGTATTCCTTTTTCCCCTTGTCTGAGAGCCTGTCG
>JBAQUG010000089.1:0-5910 GCA_049297395.1 Victivallales bacterium
ATCCACAGCCATCTCGCAGGACTCGAATATACTTTTGCACAAGTCCAGGCCGGAGAGAAGCTCATTCTTGAACGCGAACCTGAAAACAAGCACGACAGCAATGCGATAAAAGTCATGAGCGGAAATGAAAGGATCGGCTATCTGAACCGCCAGGATGCATTCTGGCTCGCATCTCTGATGGACGGAGGACTCATCGAGTTGAAGGCGGCTCCACTTCATCACGGCTCTCATACAGGCACACCCGTGAAGCTGACCATAAAGACTACAAGCCGGGGCGACTCCATGCTGAGTCCGAACAGGCAGGATTCCCCGAAGGCGGTCCTGCATAACTCCCTGCTTACGATCTATTTCAACCTGGACGGATATTCCTGCGAAACCCTGAAGAAGATCATATCCCAGTATTCAACCGTAATGGGTGACGTGCTTATGCTCCCAGAGACGAAGCTCATATTCAATATAATCATGACACGGATAAAGGAACTTGAAAACAAGCCTGTGCCACCCATGACCGACAAGCTCCGCGAATTCTTCAAGGAAATCGGCATCGGTCAGGCGATAAGCAACGAAAACGTGACTGTGGTGCCGTTGTTCGGGAAGATCGATGACGACTGTAAATACATGAGCTGCGGCGACGCTCTCGACAAGGAGTTGCTTAACGTCCAGGAAGTCAGTGAGTCTGGAGTTGTGTCAACCCTCTCCGCGACAAACAGAGGGGAAAAGCCGGTCTTCATAATTAGTGGACAGGGTCTCAAGGGAGCCAAGCAGGACAGGATAGTGAATGTTTCCATCATCATAGACATAAAGACTGAGATCAAAGTGCCTGTTTCATGCGTGGAAGCGCGGAGGTGGCATTATTCAACGAACAATGTGTTCAGGAAAAGCAATGTTGCCGCACCGCAAGTCAGGTATAGCTTGCACAAGAGCGTCAACGAGAACGTCAAGACTTACAGAAGATACTGTAGTCACCAAGGAGAGATATGGAACACCGTGGACAAGGTTGCCGAAGGTGCTGGCGTGAAAAGTGAGACATCATGCCTGAACGATGTATATGATAACTACGAGAAGAAGCTCAAGGACTTTTCCGAGAAGATAAAATATCCCGACAAGGCCTGCGGGCTTGCAGTGTTCAACGGCTCAAAGCTGGTCTCAGTGGATTACTTCGGCCATCCGGAACTAATGAAGGTAAGCTGGGATGACATCGTCAGGAGCGTGGCTCTAGGTGCCGTGGAATCCGCGAATAAGTCTGGAAGCAAGAAACAGGGGACGCTAAAGGCCGACCAGGAGATAAAGAAGTTCCTGGACGGAATCTTGGAGAATGCTGCAGCACCTGAAAGATCCCCTGGAAAAGGTCAATATGTCCGGAGCCAGTCCAAGAAGCACAAAGCCGGCCTTCTGATTGACGATGACAAGCTGGTGCATCTGTCGGCATATAAAATATAGAATAATTTGAATCTCCTGATATCAAATAGTAAGAGTAACCCGTAGCGTAATGTTAAATATAATGCAGGAGGATACATGCAGCCTGGCCAGATTGGAAATAACAATGGTGATGCCAGCCTCAAGGACTTTGAGGATTTGGTAAATAGCATTGTCCACTTGAAATTTGCTCCGGTCAAGGACGACTTTGACAATATTTTCCTTGCTGAAGGCAAGCCGGGTGTTGAAGTAACCTTGCAGCACAAGATAGATCTCCTGCAGAACCTCATAGACAGCGTCCGTTTCAGCCATAGCTACAAGGCTCAGAAGTTGAGTCTTGAGGACTTCATTTCAGGGAAGTGCCTGATTGACAGCGGAAAGATCTTATTTACTTCTTCCAGCGGAAAAAATGCCGGCACCGGACTTGCACCCATATGCTATCAGCCCAAGCTTCTCATGTATCTCCTCCTGTATCGCCGGAAAGATCATGTTATCTATGAAATCATTGAACACTTTATTGACAAGGTACGACCAAGTCTGGGCATTCTTGATTTCAAGAAGACTAAAACCGGTACGACAAGATGCTTTACCAATGTAAGGTTTGCGGCAAACAAGCTCAGGGAATATGGATTTTTAAAATTCACCAGACGGGAGGCATACAAGACATGGGAACTTACCCTGCCCGGCATTGCCGCTGCCGCCAATATCTTTCTGGCATCCAAAGACTGGACTATTACTGACAAAAGCAATAAGACAACGGTGCCAGGCCTTAGCAGGGAGATAATCGGATATGCTCTCAGCATGCACAAATACGATGACTTTAAATGCACTCTGGAGAAAATATGCGAACCGAACGTAAAAGTTTTCAAATCTTTTGAATCCATCCTCCGAAAGATTCATTCTGGCATGAACTTCTACTGGTCAATATTGAATGATCAAACATTGGGCACGGAAGAACGCAAGGAAAAGGCCTCAGAATTAATCAAACAGCTCGAGCAGGACGCTGAGCTGGAGAAGTTTCATGCTGATTTCATTGAATGCCTGAAGCTGGAGAAATTGATACAAAGTCTCAATATCCCAGAACCCAATCAAATGCCTGATGGTGGCGATGTAAATTTAACATAGTCAATTCGCTCCAAAATATTCATTTGCGTATTGCTGAGGCGTTGAATAAAGGTTCACAATAGGTTAGATTTTTAAGTTGAGGCAATTTCCTTTTGCGGGGAATATTGTTCGAGGGGTTCTTTTCTGGAATAACATGAATAATTCGCGGGAAATCATTTCATGGCAAATGCCGATCATTCCCAAATAGCGCCTGGCGCGCGCATAGTCGTACGAAACGTCGAATGGCTGGTAAAGAAGGTTGATGCCACCGAAACCGGAGGCAAGGCCATCTTTGTCACGGGCATATCTGAGATTGTCAAAAGCCGGGACTGTATTTTCCTGACGGATCTTGACAAGGATATAGAAATGCTGACTCCGGAGCAGACCAAGCTTGCCCGGGACACATCACCAGGCTACCGCAACTCCCTTCTGTATATCGAAAGCCTTTTCCGTCAGACACCTCCCACGGATCCACCTTCAGATGAGAAGATTTACCTTGGACACAAGGCCGCGATGGATCTTGTCCCCTATCAGCTCGATCCCGCGATAAAGGCTCTCAAGCAGCCGAGATGCAGGATTCTCATTGCCGACGGCACAGGCCTTGGAAAGACGATGGAGGCCGGCATACTCATGACTGAGCTCATCAGGCGTGGCAGGGGCAAGAGAATACTGGTTGTGACCCTGAAAAGCATGCTCACCCAGTTCCAGAAGGAGATGTGGTCGAGGTTTTCCATCCCGCTGGTACGTCTGGACTCAGTAGGGATACAGAGGGTCAGGCAGCATATTCCCTCAAATCACAATCCGTTCTATCACTTTGACAGGACCATCATCTCCATTGACACCTTGAAGCAGGATTCCGAATATCGTCCTTATCTCGAGAACTGCTACTGGGATATAATCGTGGTTGATGAAGCCCACAACGTGGCGGAGAGGAACGGCGGTTCACTCAGGGCAAGGCTTGCCAAGCTGTTATCATCCCGTTCCGATACGCTGATAATGTTATCAGCTACCCCTCATGACGGCCGGAAGGAATCATTTGCCAGCCTCATGAACATGCTCAATCCTACCGCCATAGCAAACCCCAACGATTATGGCCCCAAGGACATCAAGGGACTTTTCATAAGGCGCTTTAAGAAGGACATCATCCACCAAGTCTCATCTTCGTTCCAGGAAAGGGAGGTGGTCAGGGCAAGGTCCTCGGCATCTGATTCGGAAGAGGAGATTTACGACATCTTTGAAAAGATGAAGTTTTCGCGCATAGACCAGAAGAAAAGCGGTAACCGCCTATTCAAAACTACCCTTGAAAAAGCTCTCTTCTCGAGTCCATCTGCCTGCGCTGAATCCGCAGACAACAGGATAGGCACACTCAAGAAGGAAATAGAGAATATTTCAGATAAGGACCAGACTGCCGGTATATTGAAAGATATTTCCATGCTTGGAAAGCTGTCGGAAAAACTTATGTCTCTGCCGAAGACCAAATTCTCCAAGTACCAGAAGTTGATATCGGCGATAAAATCATCCAACTGGTCCCCAAAGGCCACGGATGATCGGATAGTGATATTCACCGAAAGAATAGAGACATTGAAGTTCCTCCAGGAGAATCTCAAGCAGGATCTGAAGCTCAAGGATGATCAGATTGAGATACTTTACGGGAATACCGACGATATAGACCAGCAGAGGATTGTCGAGGCCTTCGGCAAAGATGATGCTCCTGTCAGGATCCTTATCGCCAGCGATATCGCCGCAGAAGGTATAAACCTCCATTACAACTGCCATAGACTGATCCATTTCGACATTCCCTGGTCGCTCATGGTGTTCCAGCAGAGGAATGGGCGTATCGACAGGTACGGCCAGGAGAAGAAACCCCAGATCATATATCTGATGACGGAAACCAAAAACTCCAAGATACAGGGCGACCTGAGGATACTGGAGATACTCACCGAAAAAGACGAGCAGGCGTACAAGAACATCGGAGACCCCTCCGTATTCCTGAAGGTCTATGACATTGACCTGGAGGAGGAGATAATTGCCAAGCACATCGAAGAAGGCAAGGCGCCTGAAGACCTTGAAAAGCAGATGGAGAAGAACTTGAAGGAGGATCCTCTTGAAATCCTCTTTGGAAGCGGCGATGATGACGATGAAGAAGACGATACGGCCTCCTATACTTCAGCAATGCCCACCATCTTCGCAGACGATTACGCCTATGTCAAGGATGCACTCGCCTTCATCGGGACAAAAAGAGAAGATCTTCAAGTGGCCACGGATGACCAGGCAAAGGAAATAAGGATAACGGTTCCGCAGGATTTTCTTCCTCATCTCAAGAACCTCCCGCTTGAAGTGAAACAGAAGCTCAACGCGAACAACGAGCTTATCCTGACGGTTGATACCGCCAAGATCATGCGGGAGATTGCACGTTGCAGGAAAGAGGAGATAGCCTGGCCGGACCTGCACCTGCTCTGGGACATCCATCCTTTCATGGAATGGACAAACGACCAGATTGTGACTGCTTTCAAAAGGCAGGAGGCTCCGGTGCTTGTCCTCCAGAAGAAACTGCTCAGGAACAATGACGCTATATTCCTTGTCGCCGGCCTGATCGCAAACCGCCGGAGCCATCCTATCATACACCGCTGGTTTGGCGTCGGCCTAAAGGGAGCCGTAATGGATATCATCAATCTCGATGAAATACTGAAGATAATCAAGCACGGCAAGGATCAGTTCACAAACATAGACAAGGACGTGGACGTTTCAAAGCTCCAGACGCACCTGGTTGGCGTCGTCTCAAAGGCAACCGAATGGATGAGCCTGAATAGGGATGAGTACAATGAAACACAAAAGCCGAAGCTTGAAAAACACCTTGGGGAACTGGCATCGCTGCGGAAAAAACATTTCGAGCAGCTCGAATTCGAATTCAAGGATGCAAAGTCCTCAGGCGTCAGACTTTCAAGGAAGGAAGAGGAGAAACGCAGAATCGAGAAGGAATTTGAGAATTATTCAGAATGGATCAGGGAAACCATGACTACGGAGGACAAGCCGTTCATACGGATTGCCGCCGTGCTTAAAGGAATTTGAACATATGGCGATGGATGTCACAGGCATTTCAAATATAAACGAGTTCTATACGGACCACTATATCGTGTCCATCCTGGAGAACGACCTCAAGGATCTATTCGCTAAATGGGTTGCGGCGGAGAAAGAGAAAGGAGTCAAATGTCCCTATGAGAGGCTCAGGGCCATGGGCAAGGACTATTTCCGGCTTGTTGCGGAACTGGAGAAGCTCAAGACTCCTGCATTGATTCTGAAGAAGCAGGAATTTTTCATAGCTTCCCTTCTCGAAATCCTAGGCTACGAATTCAGGTGCGAACAGAAAGCGCTTGATGACCCGGATGAGCT
>JBAQUG010000090.1:0-22830 GCA_049297395.1 Victivallales bacterium
TTAGTATATATACATATCATATTTTGTCAAATAAAAATCGCCGCGAAAAAGAAAATAATTAAAAAAATAATCAGGAGCAAACTTCAGGGAGAATTAGTGCGAAGAAAATCTGATTCTTTGTTGCTGAATAATTATGCTGGAAAATATGTAGCTTTTAAAAATATGAGGAGAAAAGATGAATCGAAAGCGTTGTGCGATGGTCGGGATCGGGCAGGGTGTGAGATTTTACTGATGTCCGGCCCGCTGGGTGACGACTGGCGCAAATACGATGAGGCAAGTCCTGACACCGAGCTTCCTGTACAGGCTTGGACTCCAGATCCTTTTGTCGAAAAACAGAAACGGCTTTCTGAAGAAATGCAGGTTGCTTTCCTGGATATGGCAACAGCATGGCATAATTATCTTGGCGCCTTGTAAAATTAATAAACTCGACCTGTAACTTCCGTTGCATTAAATTATATTAAGTGCAGTTAAAGAAGCACCAACTCCAAGATGGGAAAATAATAATTAAAAGAAAGATTATAGGAAAATGTATAAAAGCATTGGCATATTGCCGTCCGTGGCAAAAAGCAGTGGAAACGGAAAAGATGGAATGCAGAAGAGACGGCTGAACGTAGTCCATGTGCCTGGACAACATATGGTATCTGCGCAAAAATGGACAAAGGAACTCTCCGGGTTCTATGGCTTCAGGAAAATGAATGTGGCTGCTGCTTCCGAAAAGGACGGATGCTGGATTGTGATTTCTGACCAGGCGCGCAAATGCGATATTCCTTCAGTTCCCGGCGCGCCTGCGGCGGAATCATACAAATTGCGATCTTCGCAGAACGGAATCCATATCAGGGCAAATGACCGGAACGGGCTGCTGTACGGGCTAACATCAGCTTTTCAAATACTTGCCGGTGAAGGAGACTGCGTCCCAGTTTCCATGATAGAAGATGCTCCTCTCTACCCATTCAGAAGCTTCCAGCTCGACCTTGCCCGCCAGCCGGAAACACTGGACACCATCAGGAAATGGATTGTACGTCTGGCAATGTTCAAGATGAACAGGATGGGCCTTTACCTTGAGGACGCATATGCGTACCGCGCCTGTCCCGGCATCGCACCGAAAGGCGCGCTGGATGCGGAATCGTACAGGGAAATAGAGGAGTTCGGGCGGCTCTGGGGCGTTGAAGTCTATCCTATGATGAACTGCTACGGGCACATGGGGAATTTCCTGCGGCACAAGAAATACAGGCATCTTTCCGAGGGAAGAGAAGGTAAGGCTGCAAGACCATGGATTGGCAATGCCAGCGGCACAATCTGCCACAGTCTTCCGGAAGCAAAGGAGTTTCTACGCAGCATGATCCTGGAATGGGGTGAAGTATCATCCAGCGGATTACTTCATGTCGGAATGGACGAGTGCTGGAATTTCGCCAGTTGTCCGCTGTGCCGGAAAAAAGCCAGGAAGGATGGCGATGGAAAAGTCTTTCTTGACCATCTGCTTTTCCTGCGCGAAACAGCGTTGGAGGCGGGCAAGAAGATCGGCATCTGGAACGACATCGTCTACTGGTTCCCGGAAATCATCAGGGATATTCCAAAGGACGTTGTCCTTTTTGACTGGGAATACAGCCATGTGCCATCACGCCGCCGGTACTGCGAACTGAACCATATGGCGACCGATTCCGCCAAGTGGCTGGTCGAAGAGAACGGATTCCAGATGGTGGCGTCTCCTGCGACAAATATTGAGAACATCCAGTCATACCGGAGATACTGCGATCCGTACCGTATCCAGGGTTTCCACTTCACCACCTGGGAGCTCAGCCACAAATTCCTCGAGGAATGCCTGCCCGGATTCGCCTACGGGGCTGAAGCAAGCTGGGCCAGATCTCCGGTGTCCATCGATAATTTCCCAGAACGCTTTTCCAAGATCTGGTTCGGAACAACAGATGAAAAGGTGGCGGCCATCGTTGATGCTTCGCTGCCAAACTATTCAGATCAAGGGCACGATATCAGCGACCCGGCGACACTGATCAGACATGAAGTTTCAGAGGAATCCTTCAAGACCAGCCGCAAGCTGCACCATGACCTTCTCGCGATAAGCTCATCTGATGTGCAAGTCAAACGCAATGAGTTCACATTGCGGGCGATGCGGCTGAACATGGCCCGCAGCAGCTATTCCGCCAAACTGGAACTCGTCATCAATGAAACCGCAGTCGCCATACGCCAGCTTCTTAACAGACCAGAGGCTGTGCATATCCTCGATTCCCTGTCAGATCGACTTTCTGAATTGAAAAGTCTGCGGCTGGAACTGGCGGATAACATAAATGAATTCGATGAAGTATGGAAACTGGAACGTGGAACAATTCCAATGCTGCATCATGCCGGAACGCTTGCAGGAATGCCGGTAAAACTCGACGATTTCATCAACGCGATACAGACCTTCATTAAAAATCCACGGCTGGAACCAGTCCGGCCGGGCAAGTACTGGGTGGCCATAGACTACGCCGAAATCGACGCCAACTACCGCAGCGTTCTGATTGAAGGTTCTGACGATATGCGGAAATGGTCTCATCTCGTGGCAACCCGCGACTGCGGATCCAACGCATACCGGGAAGTCGCTCCATTGAAGATCCGCAAACCGGTGCGGTATCTGAAGCTGACGGTCTCCAGAGTTGGCGCGTCGGCCATTAAAAATATCCGCCTAGTCGGCTGGAAAGATGAATGGTTCCCCTCAAGAGTCGTCTCCTCGGAAGGAAAAGTATTATGCGCCGAACATCTCCTGCGCGACGACAGCCGTGCCGCAATCATGGGAGAAGCCGACACATGGCTGGCCTATCACAATCCGGATAAGACCGCCGAAAAAAGCTCAGTCGTACTCGAAATGAAGCCGTATGTGCAATATCCCAGGCAGATGAAGTGAGAGCCAATTGAAAACTAGCGTTTTGCGGGAATTCAGAAGACAGAATTCAGAATGAAATTCGAACTCAAATCCGTATTTATTCTGAATCCTGACTCCTAAATTTACTGGCTACTTTTGAAATTACCTCAAGAGATTAATCATGGGAGAAAGAACCAAACGTTGCTTTCTTTTTCACTGACGATCAGCGCTGACGCCTTGCGCGAACGCGAAACTTCCTAAGGTAAAACCTTCGGGGATGTATACGATGGGACGATTGAACCGTCGCAGTAAAAAGTTAACAAATATCTTTTTCATGTGTTTGATGTGTTCTGTGGTTATAAAATTGCTTGCTGCTTTGCTACTCTAGTTTTATTTCATGGCAGCTTCAAAATAAGCTTTAATGTTTTCTTCCGGCACTTCCGGTCCAAGCGAGGATGAGAAGTTCAACAGCCAGCCTCCATCGCGCTTCCGCGCCAGCTCCTGGCAACGCCGCAGATCGGCGCGAACATCATCGGGCTTTCCGAACGGCATGGTGGAGACGCTCGATACGCTGCCCACGATGACCGGTTTTTTGCCCGAACGCGTCGTCATGTCCGCCAGTTTGGTGATGTCTATTTTTGTCTCAATGGCTTCCTGCATCCCCTGGAAACCGTCAACCCCGGCATCAAGCGGGTACGGCACGATCGGCATGACATTGCCATCTGAATGCCAGAGAATACTGACGCCGATCTCCTTGAGAGGTTCAAACGAGCGTTTAACGTGTCGGATATAGATTTCGTTCATCTTTTCCGGCGCGATATACGGGCCGCGATTGTCACAGGAGTCCTGACCGATCCACATCACCCGCGGCAAATCATGTTCGACAATCGCTTTGGCAATCGCCGTATTGCGCAGAAAAGCAAATTCACCGGAGTGCTCAAAAAAACGGTTCATTTCTTCGGGATAAAGAGTCAGCGCCATGTAGTAGTTTTCGGCGCCGAAATAACTCTCATTTTGAAAACTGGCGGCGCTGTTGAAGGAGTTGGGAATCCAGAGGATGTCGTCGCCGATGTCCGCATGACCGTCCTTGTAGCGCTTAATATAATCGTCATAATGCAGTTGGAAATTGAAATTCCGATGCACTTCGGACAGGCTTGGCAGCTTGGCGATGTCGTCGAGCATCGCTTCCGGACTGTCGAAGCGGCTGGTCTTGTGGTGTTCCACCTGTGAACCGGTGGCTGAGTCGGGGCTCGGAAGGATCAGGCCGATGATCACATCAACTCCCAGATTGCGGAAGTCGCGAATCGCCACCTTGCGCGGATCACGCCAGAACTCGTCCACAGATACCCCAGCCGCAGCGGCCAGAAACGGCGGATGCCGCACAAATCCTCCGACCACCGGAATCCGGTCTGTCTCCTCAAAATCAATCGCCCGTAAAGCTCTTTCTTTTCCTGTCATAATCAAAGGCCTCCTGATGTTTTTCAATATTTCCCCAGCGCTTTACCAACTTGGATATAGCGGCGGATGTTCTCGAACGGCGTGTTGGCGTCAAGTCCTTCCTCGGTGAAGAGAATGTAGCCGCCGCCGGCCTTGGCCGCATCGAGACAGCGGATGACATCCTTTTCCACGTCGTCGGGCGTGCCTGTCAGCATCGGTTCGGTCACTCCGACATTTCCCTTGAGACAGAAGCGCTTGCCGAAGTTTTTCTTGCATTCGGCCAGATCGCAATCCCCCATCGGCGGCGGCTGGAGCGGGTTGATGCTGTCAAGCTCAATACCCTCTTCGCAGATCATTTCCATCACCAGATGTTCCTTGCCGCAACAGTGCAGTTCGGAGGGAATGCCTGCCTCGCGGCACATCCGCGTTCCTTTCTTGAGGGTCGGCAACGCCAACTGGCGCACCCATTCGGGATTGGAAAGGGTAAGCATTCCGGAATTGCTGAATTCCACATAATCCGGTTTCGCATCCATCGCATGCTCCAGACCTGCCAGCAGGATTTTCTCATGACGTTGCCGGTACTCCTCCATCAAATCGGGGTGATCCATCATGAAATAGGTGGCCGCTTCGAGTTTGCCGTCGAAGGTGCCAATCAGGGAATGCAGTCCCGGCAATGCCTGCTGCGTGGCCGCCACCGCACCGTGATCACCCAGCAATTTCTTGCTGCGCTGGATTGGTGCCGTATCCCATTCAAAATCACCCGGATCGGGCAGGCAGTATTCGAGATATAGTTTAAAATCCTCAACCGTCTTGACCAAGCCCCGGGTTGTGGTCGGCACCTCGGTGCGGGGAAAGGTACGTTCAGACCACAGGGCTCCGCCGGGAGTTTCAATAGTGGTGCGCTGGACGATGAACTCCTCGTCCTGGCTGACCACCTCGCTCTTCACATTCCGTTTGTCGTTTTTGATGCGGGAGCCAATACTGGTGTAGAGATAGCCGTCGAAGTCGAATTCATTGACCATCTGCACCATCAGCTCGGCCAGGTTAAACTTATTGTGGTAATAGACATCCCAGAAAGTTGATTTGGAGAAAATCGGCGCGATTGAGTATATCCCCAGTTGCACCGGCACCCGGTCGGGCGTGCCTCCCTTCATGGCGCATAGGATGCGCTCCTTGCTTGTCATCTGCAAATTCAAAATTTTTATTAGTCCCTTATATAAATATTCGTTTTCATTTGGCAGTTACTAATCATCTCATAATTCTTTAGACCCCACCGACCTTATCCCGTTGGCGTCTCTATTCTATTTCGAGACGATTATTAAGCACGCAAGGGCTGTTCTCGTGTTTCTCCGCTTATGGAATGACTGTCCAACTGCCTTGACAATTCCGAACCGCCTTTAACCAGCTCCTTTTTCAGCGACTCAAGTCTTGTCTTATTTCCCCGCGATTCTGGCAGATACATGCCTAGCGACGCGATGACTTTGCCATCACGTCTGACTGGGACGGCCAGTCCGATGATATGTGTGTCAGTGACTTGTACGGCTATGCCCTGTTCCCTTATCTTCGCCAGTTCTGCATCAAGATTCTTAGCTGCGGCAGCTTCCTTCCAAACGGATTTGGAGGGGATCCCGATAAGTTTTACAAGTTTCATGAGTTCTGTCTTATCCGTAAATGCAATCATGAGTCTTCCGGTGGCCGACTCGTAAATGGGTTTCACATGATTCCTCTTCACCTGGAGTTCGTTGCTCGACATCTCCTCCCAGGCGATAATGCGGTTGCCATTGTGCAAAGTGGCTAAGATCACATTCTCATTGGTAGAATCCCTGAGATCCGCCATGACATGCCGTGCCGGAGCGACAAGATCCTCACGGTATACTGCCCCTCCGGCCCATTGGAAAATCTTAGGGCCGAGCCGGTAACCTTTCTTGCGCTCCGGCTGGTCGACACAGCCGCAGGCGACAAGCGTCTTGAGGATGTTGGCGCATGTGCCGTTATTCAATCCGAGCTTTGCGGCAAGCTCTCCAAGTCCAGGTGTCTGGTTTGGTGCCGACGCCAGGATGTCAAGCATGTCAACCGCCCGGTTTATCACCTGTATCATATACACCTCCAATTAAACATTATAAAATTTAATTTTACAATAATATTTTTATTTTACAACATTATCGGGAAAAGTCAACTTCCACCTTGATAACTTTCTTTGATTTATTTTGCAAGAAAAAGGCTGGTATTATTTCACAGATATCATTCCGCTTGCTTCCTTGCCGGAGGCAAGTTCCCTGAGACTTATCCGACATGTTCCCGAGGGGGAGTTCAGTTATAAAGAATGGATTACCGGATTACTGGATGTTCGTGGTACAATTAAGAGGAGTCAGGGAATGAGAAGGCTTTCCGGCAAGAAAATAACTATTTTGGGTATATGTTCAGGCTGCAGGTAACGGGTTTGCCATTCACCAGGAGTTCTTGACTGGCGAAATCAGCCGTCACTTCCGTACCGTCGGCAAACCGAGTGTGCTGTACCCCGTCCTCCAGCTTTTTGTAGGCGGTGATCTGTTGCCGCTTAAGGTGGCCGAATCGAACAACGCACAAATCGTAGACGGCTTTGAGCGCCTCCACGCGGGCATCGTCCAGCACCGGCATCACACCCGGACGAGCAGACCACTCGTCGCGTCGCACACCACCATACAGGACGCAGGTCATGGCGTTTGCCCAAGTCACGCTGCGGCGAGCTTCCAGCGTCACCAGACCGCTCATCGCCATTTGCCACACCGGCACTACGTTCTGAGGATCGATCAAGGCCATCACCGGCCATTCCGGCTTGCACATTGTAAGATGCCACGGATCACCACAGGTGGCAATATGATCTGCGCGACGATACCCGTGTAGCAATCATGGGAGAGAAAGATGCATCCTGTCGAAGTGAAATGGACAAACCAGATCAGGTCATCTGAACTCGGACAGATCCTGAAATATCCCGCAGGTGTGGTTCTTTCAAAGCAGAAAACACCCGGTAAAATTGAAAACCATCCTGTAATTCCACTTCCTCTGTGGCTGTTGGATTTCTAAGTGCATTGAAGCAATTTAAAAATGGCATATTCTGAATAATTAGAATTCCCTTGAATCTAAAATTTGTATAAAATCAAAGAAGGATTATTATACCCTATTAGCTCCTGTACATGGAAAGAGGCATGCATCATGAAAAAGATAAAGGATCTTGACCTGTCGGCGGCAACGCCGATCTACCGCCAGATAGTGTCGTACTACGAGGATTCCATCTATTCCGGAAAGCTTGCTCCGGGCGCCCATGTTCCAGCCACGCTTGAACTGGCAAGGCAGTTTGGCGTTGGCAGGAATGCAGTACAGCAGGCCCTTTCCATCCTGTCGGAGCGCGGACTGGTGGAACGATACTCCAAGCGCGGGACGTTTGTCAGCCAAAGAGTCAATTCAAGGACGATAGGTGTCTTGTTCCCGAACAGCATTGCAATCAGCCAGCAACTGCATTTCAGCCGTCTCTTCTGCAACGAAATCATCCGCCAGGCCAGGGAGAAAAACTGGAACATCGCGACTTATTACCCCATTGACATGGATTCCTGCAGGCAATATGTCTCGGAACTGCTGAAGGACATCAACTCCGGAAAACTGAAAGGCATACTCAGCCATGACAATACTCCTGTAATGAGGAAACTGCTTGCTGAAGAATCCACAATACCCTATGTCATAAGCGGAGCTTTTGCAGCAGAGGAAAATGTGACCGAAAGTATGGAGTTCAAGGGGATTTCCTATCTCTTGAAGCTTGGTCACAGGAATATTGCCGTGATATCGCACAGTGATGCCGGGAGCCCCTCGAAATATGATCTGGAGTGCCTGAAGAAGGCCTATTCAGAACAGAATCTTCCGTTTGCCGCCAGGTGTTTCTATGAGATATGTTCGACCGAGCGGGATGGAGCCAGGGTTGTCGACAGGATTATCAGGACATCCCGGAAGCTGCCGGACGCGCTTCTTGTCTTGAACGATGAGGCCTGTAGGGGAGTCATATTCGGGTTGATGCTGAAGGGGATCAGGATCCCTGATGACATTGCGATACTCTCGCATTCGAACAGGGGCTACGATATCCTGAGCCCGGTTCCATTGACACGACTCGAAGTCGATCCCGCCAAGTATGCCATGAATGCGCTGGAACATATCTGGGCGAAGCTCGAAGGACGGAGCCCGGCAGGATTTTCAATGGCGGCAGAGCTGATTCCCGGAAAATCCTGCGGGGAGAAATAAAATCCATTAATTTTGCTTGACAAATCATTTTGTTGCTTTATTGTACCCTATTATACCCTAGGAGGCCATCATGAATATTTCTCTGAAGGAAAAATTGCAGGACCCCAGCCAGTACAGGAAGTTCCGCATGAGCCTCGTAATGGATTTAACCGGCTTCGCCGGGACTTTTATGGAACGCCACCAGGCCCGACACACTTCGTGGCCTGGATCTTGCGACTTGGTGGCATAATGTTTGTAGAAGAAAGTGGAAAAGTAGAAGAATGCCGGCAAGTTGCCGGCGATCCCAAAATACAATTTCCCATGCGATTAAATCAGGAGTAATATAATGAAAACAGCCGTCCTCGTGTTTGTTCTCTTTAGCCAGTTGTCCATTCTTCAGATGACTTCAATCGCAGGAGATGCCGTCGGGTGGAACGTGGTCGAACCCGCCGGCGTTAAGAATGCCGTGGCGCTCTCGTTTATCAATGACAAATGCGGAGTTGTCGGGGGAGTCGGCGGGAAAGGCATGCAGAACTCTGGAAATGACGCAAGCCCGATTTCCTGTTCGATTGACGGAGGGGAGTCTTGGACAAACTCAACAATAGATAATGCGGCCATCAAGGAAGTTTCCAGCCTTCAGCTCATTTCCGAGAAGATTGGTTACGGGATAGGGAATGATGGGAAAACTACTTTCCTTTTGAAGACTTCAGATGGAGGAAGGACTTGGATTTCCTCGGAGATATCCAGCGAAATATGCCCGAGATGGGCGAGCGATGTAATATGGTTTGCCGATGAAAACCATGGATTCCTTTTCAGCCGCTGGCGCACAAATAAACAGTTCCGTACTGAAGACGCTGGAAAAACATGGGCTTCCATCTCTTGGGATAAGCAGATGCCGGCGCCGGTCTGGGGTGTTCTGCGCCTCCTGCCAGTTTCATTCCAGGAATTCTACCTGGTCGGCAACTTTGACTGGATACTGCATACCGTTGACGGTGGCGTTTCATTTGACAGTTATAAGATAGGCTATACCGGCCCGACTGATTTCCTGTCCCTTAATGACGCATCGGTGGCGCCAGATGGAAAGACTATGTTCCTTGTCGGCTCCAAGTCCAGTGAATATGTGGAAGGCGGTTGGCGGCCCACTGTCAAATCGGTGATTATGAAATCCGCAGATGCAGGAAGAACCTGGGAGGAACTCGATCCGGAACTTGTCAACAACCTCATGTGCGTGAAGGCTGTAAGCGCTAGCGACGTCTGGGTTGGCGGTTGGGGAACCATGGGACGCACTCCATGGCAGGGCGGGGTACTCCTCCATAGCACCGATGGCGGAAAATCATGGAAGAATGAAAATCCATCGAGAACCTCAATTAGGTCCCTGAGCGTCCTGGGGCCGGAAAGATTATGGGCTGCCGGAGGTTTCGGTGGCAGTCCGCACGAACCTTCCGGAGTGGTCATTTCCAAGTGCCCAAGCTCTAAAATTCCTGTAAAGCGTGAAGGACATATCAAGATAGACATAAAAATGCCTTTCGATGGATATTTGAGTTTGGTGATCAAGAATTCAGAGGGGAAACAGGAGCGTACTCTGCTGGCCCATGATTTCCAGAAGGCGGGAAAACAGACTGAACTATGGGACGGGCTTGATGATTTGGGATTGCCGGTTCCAGAAGGGACTTACCAGTGGAAGGCTCTGGCTCATCGTGGAATAAAAGCTGAATACCTTATGTCTTACAATTGTCCGAACCCCACCTCATGGACTACTGGCGATGGCAAGGGTGGATGGGGCGGAGATCATGGAGCACCGACTTCAGTCTGTGCTGTTGGCGACAAAATGGTGATCGGGTTCAGCGGAGGCGAATCGCAGCCGGCTATTATTGTGACAGACAGCGATGGCAACAAGACTAATGTCTCCGGCAAAGGCTGGCCTTTGGCCATGGCGACGGATGGCACGCGGGTCTATGTGGCGGAAGAATCACCGGTCGACCTGGCGCGTCAGGATGATCCTCTGCTCCGGATGAAATCATCCATTACACGCTGGAATGCCGCTAATGGAGGATACGATTATTTTGATTCCGGCAAAAATAATCAGGGATCAATGAAGATAAGCGAATGGGATCTGGATCAGCGTCCACAGGAGCTTTTCCTCAGCGAACGGATGGAAAAGGGACTTTTCGGTCCGGACTTCAGCGGACAAGCCTGCAACAACCGTTATATGCGGTCAACTAATTTATGCGGCATCGCCTGCGGAGACGGCAAAGTATTTGCTTCGTTGCGCCTGGAAGACAAGGTGATGGTGATGGACAAGGACTGCCGTCCCATAAGTGAAATCAAGATTGCCGCACCGATTGGAATCGCCTGCCTTGGTCGCTCTCTTTACGTGGTGAGCGGCTCGACAATCATGAAATATCCTGATTTATCCGATACTTCCAAATCCGAAGTTTTCATCAAGGAATTGGATAATCCATTCGCGCTCACCGCAGATTCAAAGGGGAATATCTATGTGTCGGAATGGGGGCGCTCCATGCAGGTGAAAGTGTTTTCCCCTGATGGCCGGCTGATTCAGGCGATCGGGAAAAAGGGAGGCCGAGGATGGTTCGGGAACTATGATTCCACAGGATTTCTCAAGCCGCGCGGACTGGCGGTGGATTCCAACGGAAGGTTGTGGGTCGCGGACAACGATGAACCGCTGAAGCGGATCAGCATTTGGAATCCGGATGGAACTTTGTACAAGGATCTTGTCGGCGGCGGCCGTTATGCGCAGTTCGGCTGGATTTATCCGGACGACATGTCAACCGCATATGCATCAATATGGGGCGTGACAAGTTTCAACATAGACCTGAAGAAGAAGGAATGGCGTCCCGGCTCTGTCCTCTACCGCGATGGCTGGCATCCGCGTGCGATAGGAGAAGTCAGTCCTTTCTTTGACACTACCGTCAATGGTCAGAAATTTTATATCTCATCTACACGCCAGAGGAACATGAGCCTGGCGGAAAAAAGGGATGGACGTCTCTGGCCGATCATGGTCGTCGGCCAGGCCACGGCCCTCCTGCCTCCGGATCTTGAAAAGGGTTGGAACCAGACACTTAATCCCGTACAGCGGAACATGATCACCGTAGAAAATGTGAAACACGATGAGCTGTTCGACAAGGTGCTTCTCTGGATTGACCGGAACCGCGACGGAATCTATGAAAAGGACGAGTTGTCTCTGTTCCGGCTCCCTGGGTGGGACAATGGAAAGGGCACTCGTAACAATCCGCCGGGCACGGCCTACTGGGGACAGTGGATTACCAGGGATCTGACATTATACCTGGCCACCAGCGGAGTTCCAGGCCAGGTCTGGCGGTGGCCGCTGGCCGGATGGGATGAAAACAAACTCCCCATATACCGGAATGAGGACATAAAGCTTGTGTTCACACTGCCGTCTTCCACGGACGGTGCAATCACAGTCGGCCCTAACGGGGTGATTGTTACAGAAAACACGTTTACCGCCTTCGATGCCAACGGTAAATTCTCCTGGAAGTATCCGCAGCATCTTTCAGGAATGGCCTTCCAATCGCAGTTTGGAAAACCTGGTTATGTTGTGGGGACGCAGGCCTTTGCCGGCTGGGTGGACGATATGTTCCTCTCGACAGGTTATTTTGGACAGTTTGATGCATTGACGGAAGACGGACTCTATGTGGCCCAGCTTCTTAAGGACGTACGCGCCGGAGGCAAGCTTGATGAATATGCAGTGGCGGTAGAAAATTTTTCGGGCTGCTGGTTCAAATCGGAGTCGGACAAGAAAGTTTATCTTGTCATAGGAGGTTCCGGCGACAGCAGGATCATGGAGGTCAAGGGTCTTGATACTATTAACCGGTTTAATGGAGCTGCCGCCGTTACCGTTTCAGATGTGGCCAAGGCTAAGGCGTCGGCTTCCCGGAAGTCTGGGGAAGGCAAGCCTGCGACCGATAGAAAGGCTGTCGTGAAGTACATGGACAAGCTGCCTCCATTGAAGGGTGATATCAATGTTGGATGGAAGGAAGTTCCTCCTCTGGCGGAAGTGCAGGCTGGGGAAAAGCTCGGATACAAGGTAAGGGCTGTGCATGACCGCAAAAGCCTCTGCCTGGCTTACGAAGTCAAAGATCCTTCTCCGATGATGAACAGCGGAAATGATTATCGCCTCCTGTTTAAAACCGGCGATGCAGTTGATTTCATGCTCGGTCCGGCGGGAGAACGAAAGGCTCCTGGCGCAGGGGATATTAGGTTGCTGGTATCAAGAATGAATGGCAAACTCACGGCAGTTCTTTACCGTCCCGTCAAACTGCCTGGACAGGAATCCGTTCCAGCAACCTTTGCCTCACCGTCGCGCGCAATTGAAATGGAGAGGGTCACTCAGGAGGAAGGGATCAAATGCGATCTGGTTGAGACAAGGGGCGGCTACGTCCTGAAAGCGATTATTCCGCTTGATGTCCTGGGGATCAACTACAAGCCAGGACTTGAGCTTCGCGGCGATTTCGGGGTCATATATTCTGATCAGGATGGGGCGCGGAACATCTTCAGGAGCTTCTGGGCCGGAAACTCCCCTTCGACCGCGATAGTGAACGACATCCCTTCAGAAGCTGCGGTAGAACCTCTATCCTGGGGGAGCTTGATTTTGGAATAAATAGGAATTGCCTATTGACAAGCCCCGGTAAATGATGTATTATACCCTATCATACCTATTACACAATGAAATTGAGGTGGCAGCATGAAAACAGGCAATCATCAAAAGGGCATGTGCGGGTCGGGAAATATTTCCGATTTGAAGCTGGAAGTTGATACATGTAAATCATTTGCAGTCAAAGGATTTACGCTCATCGAGCTGCTCGTCGTAATTGCGATCATCTCACTTCTCGCGGCCATGCTGCTTCCGGCCCTCAAGAACGCCAAGGACATGGCGAAAAGAGCGCTTTGCACCTCCAACATGAAACAAACCGGACTTGCCATGTTGAACTATGCCAGCGACTACAATTCCTGCTATCCATATTATCTTTCAACCGTGACGCCGGCGGCTGGAAGCGCGTGGAACGGACTCAACGGAAACAATGGCGCGTATCTCGACCTTTACTTTTTCAATACTTATATAACTTATCGGGCGGCAAATTGCCCCAGCGTCCCCGAGCATCCCACAAACTATTGGAGATCCATCTTCATCGTCGGGGGAATTTCACCTGGCTCATGGTATGACATCTTTACTGTTTCAAGACAGGGCAAATATGTTGTCGGGAATTACGCGATTGCTGGAAAATCAGGCCCGGTCTGCGGGGCAACCTCTTCGGAACGGGTATTGGCAAGTGATTATTTCATAGGAAAGGGATGGGAGAACCCTTCAGCACGTTTCCCTGGCTACAATAAATACGCCGCCCACGACGAGAAGGGCAGCAATACTGTTTTTGAAGATGGACATGTCGACTGGATTGTCAATCCCCGCGGCCATACTCCCGTTTCCTTCGCCGAATACGAAAGCATCTATTCCTGTCAGTATTACGCCAACGGACCATACGCATCCCAGCACTGGAGTCAAGGACTGTATATCGCATTCAATCCAAGGTGAATTTGAAAACAGTTTTAAGTTTCAGGTATTAAGTTTTAAGCAAGATTTTTTTCTTGGAATAAGATATTTTTCACTTAACACTTAAAACTTTTAACTTAAAACCATAACTATAAAAAAGGATCGACTATCTTATGAGAATGAAAATCCTAATGTCCGCGATTTTACTCCTGCTTGCTTTTGCGAGTTTCGCACAGAGTACTCAGAACGTCGGAATGAAGGCCGCCCCCGCGCCCGGCAAGGTTGTCATCGATGGCAAACTCGACGACTGGGATCTTTCGGGCGAGAGGCTCATGTGCTACGATGTAACGAGCCTTAAGGATCGCTACAGCGTCAAGTCTGCGGCCATGTATGATTCCGATAATTTCTACGTCTCGCTGAGATGGAAGGATCCTACGCCTATGGTCAACTTCTACGACCCCAAGACCGAAGTCGGACAGGCGTGGAAGTCGGACTGCGTCCAATTGCGGATAAAGACCGACCGCGTAGCACATGTTGACTGCTGGTATTTTACGGGCGACAAGAAACCGTCCATGTTCATCTATTACGGAGCTTTTGGGCTCAAGCCGCCGGATCCGGATACCGCCACTCTCGAAGATGCCATGGCGGCAGGAGCCAAGCAGGCTTTTCTCATGGATGCAGATGCCAAGGGTTATACCCAGGAAATAGCGATTCCATGGAAGCTGCTCACCCGCGACGGCCATGCTTTAAAGGCCGGAGAGACGATGCTCTGCGGATTCGAACTCCTCTGGGGAAAAGACAGCGGCAGGGATTTTCCCGTTCATCGTTTTGCCGACAATGTCTCTGAACAGGCCAAGTCAGGAGCGATTTTCTTCTGGATGGGACCGCAGGCATGGGGGTCTGTAGCACTTGAGCAGAAAGGACATTTCACTTTGCCTCCACAGGCTTTCAATGGTGCGGGCGATGAAATGCCTTCCGGACCGATTGCAATTCCGGTGAAGCTGGATAAAGCCGGGTTCGTCTCAATCGTTGTCGACGACGCGCAAGGAGGAAGGATCAGGAATCTTCTTCGCGAAGTCTATCTCGAAGCAGGAAACCATGAAATCCGCTGGGACGGAGCCGATGACGGCGGAAAACTTGTTTCATCATCTGATTATTCATGGAAGGGGCTTGTCCGCGACAACCTCCATGTCAATTTCGCGATGTCATACAACAATCCCGGAAACCCGCCATGGGATACCGCCGACCGAAAATCAGCCTGGCTTTCCGATCATACGAATCCGAGCAGTGTTGCGGCAGATGCAGAAAGTGTATACGTGAACTGCCCCGGCGTCGAAGCTGGCTGGGCGCCTGTCGCTCTGGATCTTGACGGACGGAAGCTCTGGGGAAGCAAGGATGCCGGAATCCAGATCGCCGTTGAAAATGGCCTGGTTTATTCCGTCACCGATCTCGGCGGACCGTTCGGCGCCAAGCCAGGAACGAAAACCCCTGTCAATATTGTCCTGACCCGTCTTGATGCCAAGACAGGTTTTTATGTTCCGTTCAAGAATCCCTCCCTCCCGTCAGGAGGAGTGAAGGCGACAATCTACACATATCAGGCATCTCCTAACAACATCTATGAGATGAATACGGGCATCCTGAATTTGCAGGGCGCTGCCGTCAAGAACGGAAAATTCTGCATTGCATTGCGCCTTGAAGATCTCATCCGCATCGTTGATTCCGGAACTTCCAATCTTATCAAGGACATCAAGATCTCGAAACCGGCCGGTCTCGCCTTCGACTCCGCCGGACTCCTATTTGCCGTCAGCGGAAAGAAGATCGTGACGATCAATGTCGAGAAGGGGGAAATAAAAGACCTTATTGTGGACGGGCTTGAAGAGCCTCAGCAGATTTGCATTAACTCCAATGGTGAAATAATTGTCTCAGACTGGGGGCTCAGCCATCAGTTGAAGATATTCGCAAAGGATGGCAAATTCCAGCGCAGCGTCGGCCTTAAAGGTGGACGTCCCCCCATGGGAGATTATAATCCAAACGGGTTCCTAAGGCCAAGAGGAGTGGCCGTTGATGCAAAAGGACGCATATGGGTGGCGGAAGACACTGACTCGCCCAGACGCATAAGCGTGTGGTCGATGGACGGGAAAATGGAGAAGGAATTTGTCGGACCGGGATATTACAGCGGCGGCGGTCTGCTCGATCCAGCTGATAAGACCCGCGCATATTACCATAACATGGAATACAAACTGGATTTCAATACGGGATCTTCGAAGCTGACGAAGATAGTGTCCGGATTTTTCGGTCCGGAGGCCATAGGTGTCGCTCCTGGAACGGGGCATCCATCCAAAATCGTGAATGTCAACGGGAAAACTTATCTGACAAGGACTCCCGCCTACGGCAATGGACAGGCCTGGTCTGTCGCCATCCGCCGTGATGACGGAGTTTTCCAGCCGGTCGCAGCAGCAGGCATAGTTGCGCAACTCGCAGACAATGGTCCGACTGCTTTCCGTGGCAAGGACAAGGCTCTCCGTTTCTCCTGGGCCGATGCCAATGGCGACGGACTTGTCCAGGAGATCGAACTGAAATTCGTTCCCGCCACAAAGGGGAAGAATCCGGAAGCATGGGGTTGCTACTGGGAGGGAAGCATCCGTGACGATCTTACGCTTGTCGTTCCCGCAACCACGGACAGCGTATGGACAAAAGGCGCCGTTGCCATTTGGAATTTCCCTCCGGTTTCATGGAACTCATGCGGTGCGCCTATTTATGACGTGGCGAATCCTGCAGTTCAGGTTCCTTCCATGGAAACTAAGTCTGTCACTTCTCTGATAGCGCTGAAAAATGGAGCCGTGATCGCGAACGCCGATCCTGTCGTCTGCTATGATTCGAAAGGCGTCCTGGCATGGACTTTCCCGAATACGGATCTCAATCCCTATGATTGCGGACCGCTCCGTCCAGGAAAACTTCTCGGCCCCCAGTCCTTCCTCGGGTCGGTGGACATGGGCAAGGATATCGGCGAGATCGTAATGTTCAACGGATACAACGGTTCGCGTTTCCTGATGACTGGAGACGGGCTCTGGCTCGGTCACGTCTTCAACGACGGACGCAACGGACCCGCCGCTTTCCCGGCTCAAGCCACCCCGGGGTTTCTCATGGATGACATGACCTGCGGAGGGGAATCATTTTCCGGTGTCTTCATGAAAGCGGACGATGGAAAAATCTATACTACCACCGGCATGACCGAGGCCAGGATCGCCGAAGTGAAAGGTCTCGATTCAATCAGCAGGCTTCAAGGTGCGAAGTTCGCAGTTTCCCCTGGACTTCGTGCTGCCGCCGAAAAGGCGCTTGCGGAAAAAGCAAAGAGCACCGCTGAAGCTAAAACGGAACTTGTCATGGAGAAGACTGATGCCGTTCCGAAAATTGACGGCGATCTTTCAGACTGGGATTTGTCGAAGGGCGTATCATGGAAGACCGGGCCGGGCCGGAATGTTACAGCCGCCCTCAAACACGATCCCAAAAATCTCTATCTTGCATACAAGGTTGATGATCCTTCCCCGATGATCAACTCCGGGAAAAACCAGAATCTGCTTTTCAAGACCGGCGACTGCGCTGATCTCTGGCTGGGGACGAATCCTGCCGCTGATCCGAAACGTGTCAACCCTGTCCAGGGCGACATCCGCCTTCTGATCTCCGAGATGGACGGCAAGGCTATTGCCGTCCTATACGAGGCTGTGGTTCCGGGAACCAAGGAGCCAATTCCGTTCAGTTCGCCGGCCCGCACAGTGAACTTCGACAGAGTCACAGCAGTCGGTGACGCGCAGATTGCGATTGTCAAGGGGGTTGACGGTTACACTGTTGAGGCGTCAATACCGTTGGCGAAGCTCGGGCTCAAGCCGCAGCCTGCGAGCATCAGAGGTGATGTTGGAGTGGTTCTTTCGGATGCGGAAGGAAGCAAGGGGGCCCAGAGGAGCTGCTGGTCAAACAAGGCCACAAATATTGTGATGGACGTACCTGATGAAGCCATGCTCCAGCCTTCAAAATGGGGGACGGTACTCGTAAAATGAAAGGATTCCATTGTGAAAGCACTTACGGTGAATGACAAGATGACTTCAAGGGAAAGGGTCCTCAGGACTTTTAATTACGGGAAAACCGACAGGGTGCCTGTAAACTACGCCGCAAATCCGGCGATAGACCTTAAACTAAAGGAATATTTCGGCCTTCAGAAAGACGACTCTGAAAAACTCAGGGAAGCGCTCGGCGTTGATTTCAGGTGGGCCGGGGCGACCTACAAGGGGCCAAAACTCCACAAGGACATTCCCGAACGCAATGTGCTTGTGGATGACTGGGGGATACATCGGAAATGGGTCGAGCATGAAAGCGGAGGATATTGGGATTTCTGTGATTTTCCTCTGGAACATGCGACGGAAGAGGAAATCGAAAAATGGCCGATGTATAATCCGGATGACTTCGATTACAGCGCGGTTCCTGAAATATGCAGGAAAAGCAGGCAATACGCCATCCATGTCGGAGGTGCAGGGACAGCATGCGTCATCAATACCAATGGAATGCTCCGCGGAATGGAACAGACTTTCATTGATCTGATAACAGATGATCCCGCGGGGCTGCTTCTTGCAAAACGCAGGACAGATATCGACTTGGAAATATGCAGGCGTTCGCTTGAAGCTGCAAAAGGCGAAGTCGATTTCCTGTGGATGGGAGAGGATCTCGGAACCCAGATATCCCCGATCATAAGCCCGGACACATATAGGAAAAACATTAAACCCATCCATAAAAGATTTGTTGATCTGGCGAAAAGCTTCAATATTCCGGCAATGGTGCACACCTGCGGTTCAAGCAGCTGGGCGTATGAGGATTTCATTGAAATGGGTGTCAAGGCCGTTGACACTCTCCAGCCGGAGGCGAAAGACATGTCGCCGGAATATCTCAAAAAGACCTTCGGCGGACGGCTGATGTTCCACGGCTGCATCAGCACTGCCGGGCCAGTCTCGTTCGGGAAACCTGAAGATGTTGTAAAGGAGTGCAGGCGAATCCTGGATATCATGATGCCTGGTGGCGGATATTGTTTCGCCCCTACCCACTCGCTCCAGGACAATTCACCCCTGGAAAATGTAATTGCCATGTACGAATCAGCCCATAAATATGGAAGATTTTAAAGATCCCCTAAAATTAATGAAGGAGAAATAAAATGAAACTCAATGTCCTGTTAACCACCATAGCCATCACGGTGAGCACTGGTGCATTCCTGCATGCACAGGATGCTGCTCCTGCGGTGAAACCACCTGTCATCAAGAATTTGAAACTCTGGCTGGCTGCTGAAGCCGGTGTTACGAAGGATGAAACAGGCAATGTAACGGCCTGGACAAGCCAAGTGGAGCCGAAAGTGGAGTTAAAACAGGAAAACGGCTCCATGTATCCGCTATACAGGAAAGATGCCTTGAACGGTAAACCGGCTCTCAGTTTCAATGGTACCGCAAGTGCTGTTGTCGCTGAGTTGCCTGCTGGTTTCGAGGGAGACATAACCGTTTTCGTAGTCTGGGGCAGCAGTATGGAGCAGGTAAGCCTGGTGCAGGATGGTGGAAATAACCGTATTCTTTCAGCAACACATGAAAAAGGCGCGGACTATGTGACTGGTTTTCAATTGGGTACTGGTTCCAAGGAGATTGCAAAGCCTTCGATAAAAGTGGGTGAATTCAAAACCCGTCCGAAATTGAAATATCTCGCTGTCGGAGGAATGCTCAATTCCGAAACAGGCATGGCCAACGGATTCAATATGACCGGCGATGTGGCCGAAGTACTGCTCTATACAGAAGCGCTCCCGGCGGCCGACAAGGAGGCGGTGACAAAATACCTGCAGGACAAATACGGCATTGCTCAGAAACAGTAGGAGGAAACTCTAGGCTTACGTATAGGAATTTCAATAAATTGCATTTTTGGATCGCTGGCAACCTGCCGGCACTTATTCCTGCATCAAATATTTAAGATGCCACCAAGTTGGTGGCGTTCCGAAAAAGTCGCGGCTCTTTAGCCGCCTAATTAAAGGATATCAAATGTGCCTGGCATCCATGCGGGGAAGGAATATATTGTTAAAATGAAAACAACTGGTAGGAACAAATTATCGACTGCCCGGCGCATTATTCTTTCAAGGCAGCCGTTTGAACCGAAAGCAATAAAGCCGTCTCCGAGTGCGTCTGCACCGTGGCCCGCAAAATGGGTGGGGCATCCTGAGGAACGCTGCGTCTCCCCGGAGCTTCTTGCGTTCCATCTTCGCTTTGAAATACGGAAGAGAAAGATGGTCCGCATCCATGTTTCAGCCGATGAGAGATACGAATTGTTTCTGGATGGCGCCAGAATAGGCCGTGGCCCGGAAAGAGGAGATCCTGGAAACTGGAACTACGAATCATACCGGCTTGATCTTTCAAAAGGAACGCATCATCTGGCGGCGAAAGTCTGGTGGCTCAAGGCCGGAAATCTTTCGCCCTACGCACAGATGAGCATCAGGCCTGCTTTTCTGCTCGCGGCTGAAGGGAATTCCGGGAAAATGATTTCGACCGGATCCGCGCCATGGAAAGTCGTGAGGGTGGAAGGAGTCGAATTCATCCCTCCGGAATTCGCCTGGGGGACTGGAGCCAAGACCCGCCTGATTGCCAGTAAATTCCCGTGGGGCTTCGAAAAGGGGATGGGAAAAGGATGGACTCCGGTTTCAAATGTGGCCGATGCGGTTCCTGCGGCATCATCTTCCGGGCATTCTTCAAAGTGGCTTCTGACGCCGGCCACGCTGCCGCCCATGCTTGAGAATCATGTCCACGTCGGAAATGTCCGGCATGTCCAGTCCATTGACGCCTGGGACACCTCCACGCTTGCAGTTGTTCCTGCCGATCATCTGGAGAAGGAAGCTGGACGGTGGAACAGTCTGGTTGCAGGAAAAGAGAAACTTGCGATTCCCGCAAGGACTTGGCGGCGCGTCATCGTGGATCTGGAAAAATACCGCTGCGCATATCCTTCCTTGCTTGTGTCTGGCGGCAAAGGGGCGCGAATCCGAATCCGCTGGTCGGAATCCTTGTTCCTTCCAAAATGGCAGAAAATCAAGGGAATGTACAAGATCCAGGTGAAAGGAAACCGGGATCAGACGGACGGCAAATATTTTATCGGCATAGGCGATGAGATCGAACTGGATGGCAAAGGCAGGCGGCTCTTTGAACCGCTATGGTGGGAAGCTGGACGTTTCATCGAGATAACTGTCAGAACAGGTTCCCAGCCTTTGAGCATCGAGGATTTCCATCTCATTGAAACCGGTTATCCGCATTCGTTCAATGGCGGCTTCAAATCTTCAGACAGCCGTCTCGACTACATCTCGGAAATATCACGGCGTACTCTGCGGATGTGCTCTCATGAGACATACATGGACTGTCCGTATTACGAACAGCTGATGTACGTCGGCGACACGCGCATCCAGGCGCTGGCGACATATGCACTGGGCAATGACGACCGCCTTCCACGCAAGGCCATCCGCATGTTCAACAGTTCCAGGATCCCCGCCGGACTCACCCATTCATCCTATCCCTGCCGTGAACCGCAGATCATCCCTCCCTTTTCACTCTGGTGGGTTGCAATGGTCCATGATTTCGCCATGTGGCGCGATGACATGGAATTTGTCAGATCAATGATGCCGGGAGTGCGGGCCGTCCTCGACCATTTCGCATCGCTCATCGGTTCCGACGGTCTTATCGGCAATCCGAAGGGATGGAACTTCCTCGACTGGGTTGAAGGCTGGACCTGGGGCGTTCATCCGGATGGAGGACATGGTGTCAGCGGAGTCCTGAACTGGCATGCCGCGATGACATTCAAGATGGCTGCTGAACTGGAGAGGATGCTGGGCGAAACCGAGATGGAAAAGCGTTTTGAAAGACTCGCAAAAAAAATTGCAGGCGCATCGGACCGCGCTTTCTGGAATGAAAAAAGGAAGCTCTATGCCGATGATCTCGGCCAGAGCCATTTCAGCGAACATTCCCAGTGCCTAGCCATTCTCGGCGGCATGATTCCACAGGGTAGGCGCAAGCTGATATCAGAATCTCTTTTCACGGCGGACGATATTTCCAGAGCCACTATTTATTTCAGCCATTACCTGTTTGAAACATTCCGTGTGCTTGGCAGGATTGATCAGCTCTTCAACAGGATTGGCGTCTGGCATAAACACAAGGATCTCGGACTCACGACGACTCTTGAATCGCCTGAACCGAGCCGTTCCGACTGCCATGCCTGGTCCGCTCATCCGCTCTACCATTTTGCGGCAAGCGTAGCGGGTGTCAGACCTGCCGCACCCGGTTTTGCATCTGTTGAAATCAGGCCGCAGCTTGGTCCCTTGAAATGGATTGATGCGAATGTCGCACATCCCAAAGGCATGATAAAGGTCGAATTGAAGAAGGAAAATGGAACCCTGGGCGGCAACATCAGTCTTCCTCCTGGACTTTCCGGCACGCTTGTCGTCGGAAAACTCCAGATATCTCTCCATCCTGGAGAGAATAGGCTGTGATGAGGCAATTTCAAAAGTAGCCAGTTACCCGAACGAAGTGACGGTACGAAGTAAATTCAGGAGCCAGAATAAATCCGGACTTGAGTTCGAATTCCATTCTGGATTCTCTCCTGAAACTACAGTGGTTTTTCTGGACATTCCCCGTCCCCTGCCAGCTTGCCTGGCAGGAGTGGGAGATTATCCAGGCTATAAGTGGAGAATCAGTCTGCCTCCCCGCCTTCGCAT
>JBAQUG010000091.1:0-1884 GCA_049297395.1 Victivallales bacterium
AAGGATTTGCGGCTTGAAAATCATAGCCTCTACAATATTTTACAGGTTTTCAGTGTTTCCGTATTTGAGAAAGTACCTATTAATCAACTGTTTACAGATATTGAACAGCAAAGCAAGGATGCTGATAGTTGCATCCAGTTGATTCTGTCGTAGTTAAAGCCGGACACTAGTGATATTCTATAATTTATTTCTATCTTCCTTTCCAATCGTAACTTCTCAGTTTCGCCCATTCACCGATTCTCCGGTTCAGCTTCAATCCACATACACCGTCGGATCCTCGATTCCGGCTTCTGAGAATCCTTTCTTCCGCAGGCGGCAGCTGTCGCATTTCCCGCAGGCGCGGCCTTTGGTGTCGGGGTCATAGCAGCTGTTGGTAAGCGAGTAATCGACGCCGAGTTTTGTACCGAGCCTGATTATCTCTGCCTTGGTGAGTTTCTGAAGAGGGGCATGTATTTTGAACTTCCATCCTTCATCGGTCGCCTTCGTACCGAGATTTGCGCATTTCGCAAAAGCTTTGATGAACTGCGGACGGCAGTCGGGATAACCTGAATAGTCGAGGGAATTCACACCGATGAAAATGTCCTTTGCCCCTATGGCTTCCGCGTATGAAACTGCGAATGAAAGGAATATCGTGTTCCTGGCGGGTACATATGTCACCGGAATGCCGGGTTTGAGCCCTCCTTTTGGCACTTTTATGGATGAAGTCAGTGCGGAGCCACCCCATTTGCGGAGATTGAAGCACACAACCATATCGTCAGCAGCCTTCAGTTGCCTGGCAATGCGTTTTGCGCATTTGAGCTCGAATCTGTGGCGCTGTCCGTAGTCGAAGCTGATGGAGTGGCAGTCGAATCCTTTCTTGACTGCATGGGCGAGAACAGTGGCCGAATCGAGACCACCGCTTAGTAGAACTACTGCTTTACGTTTTGTTTTCATGAAGATAATATAAACACGAAACACACGAAACACACGAAAGATTAAACTTCATTTGTACAAAAGTATTTTTCGTGTAATTCGTGTGTTTCGTGGTGAGATCTTATTCTGTTTTCTTCAAGTCTTTTCCGAAGGCCGCGAAATAAATCGTGCCGATAAGCCCGAATGCGAACGCGGCAAGCAGGTTGAGTTCCGGGCACGCGACCTTTTCAAACCAAGGTACAAGATTGCCGCCGAAGCCGGTCAGTTCCACAAGTTTCTTGAAAGCCGATGGATCCCATAGGAAAGCACCTCCGAAGGACGCGATGGAAACGATGATGTCGCGGATGAGGTAATAGAGGCCGAAAGTGACGGCTTTCTTGTCTTCCGGCGCGAGATCCATGATCAGCGCCTTGCGAGTTGGTTCGCCGAATTCCTTGAGTCCTCGGATGATGAAGGCTCCGATCAGCGCCCAGAACGAATGCGAGAAATAAAGCACGGGAGGGAAAGCTGTAAAGAAACAGAATGTCGCCACCACAAAAGGTTTCTTGGTGGTTCTGTCCGCGAAATACGCGACAGGTACGTAGATGAGCATAGATGTCGCCATTTCGACTGCGGACAGTATGCCGAAGTTGAGTGCTGAAATGTTGTTGAGCTTCACGCACCAGACAACGGCGAATGCGTATGGAATCTGTTCGCAGAAACGGATGAGAATGTCCGATACGAGCAGGTTCCTGAGATCAGGATGCAGATATTTCAGCGCTTTCCAAGGATGCAGAGTGGCGTCACTTTTCCTTTTCCCGTCGTCATCGATCATAAGCTGCTGGACTATGAGGGAGAAAATGGCGAGGACAAGGGCGACGCAGAATGCGAGGCGGACTCCGGTTTTATCACCGAAATACATGATGAGCGTGCCTCCGAGTATTGGTCCTATTGCCATCGGGATGCGTCTTACGAAGGAATGCATGGTGACAC
>JBAQUG010000092.1:0-13799 GCA_049297395.1 Victivallales bacterium
GTCATATCCTCCGGACAGCATCCTGCCCAGCCTCGCCCCGGCATCAACTGCGGATTTCCTTATATCGGGATTATCCAGGATATCCGGAATATGAGAAGGATCAGGACACTCCATCCCCGTCATTTTAGGCACGCCCATCTCACAGGTCTTCCCATATCCGCAGTAGAAGCATGACGGGTTTCCGTTGACGGAAAGGGTGTCGACAGTTTTCACCAGGTTGTATGACATGAACTTCTCAATCTGTCCGACCACAGGCTCCCCCCCCATGCTTCCAACTCCGACGGCTACGGCAAGCTTGCCCCATACGAGCTTGCCTTCCTGGTGGCGGAACTGGAACCACCTCTCCAGAAAAGCATGTGTCAACGAGCTGATCCCGGAAAAATAATTCGGGGAACCTATCACAAATGCGTCGGCGCCGACAATCTTGTCCCTCACGCCAGAAAGATCGTCATGCAGCTTGCAGACGTTGTCCTTGGCGCACCCCAGGCAGGCGGTGCACCCGGAAAATTTGAGATTGCCGAGGGATATAAGCTCATATTCATGCCCGGTCTCCTTCAACAGCAGATCCAGTATCCGATATGTAGCGGATATTTTTTCCGGACGCGGACTTCCACATATGCCAAGTATTTTCATGCCATCCTCATCATTAAGAAGTTAAGATATTTGGTGTAAGCTAGTCTTAATGCACTCGATTGCAAGAATCTTATCGGAATTATAATTCTGTGGAATTCGAGCAGGCTCTAACTTGCGGTGGAGCTTTTATGGAACGCCCTAATGCTTGGTGAAGGAAGTGGAAAAGAAGAAAAATGCCGGCAAGCTGCCGGCGTTCCTGGTTTTTCATAGCCTCATCAAGCAGTTCAGATGTAACGACTTTTTTATAATATTCAGGTTTTTGTAACGACTTTTTAGCCTTTATTTCATAATTACTTCGAACATACTACTTTTCCATATAAGGATTCCCATCAGATTTTGATGTAGAGTTGTCCGTCACGGACAAGAATCTTCCCCATGTTTATAACAACAGCTATCCTTGAAGTTCCACCTTAAAAATGATATCGTAAATTGTTTATTTCAACACAATTTGCCTTAACTGGATCAACAATGCACACAGAAGCCGACACTTGCAGGAAATACATCCTCCCCAGGCTCTATGCTTCCGGCTGGAATGACGACCAGATCTGCGAACAGCGCTCTTTCACGGACGGACGGATAGTAGTTCATAACAACCGCGCTATCCGCAGACCCGGTAAGCGCGCCGACTACCTTCTCCGCTATACACGCGACCAGTTCCTCGCCGTCGTCGAGGCCAAACCTGAAGGCGAAGATGCTGCCAAAGGGCTCCAGCAGGCAAAAAACTACGCGGAAATTCTCGGCTTGAAGTTCGCCTACGCAACCAACGGCATGGAAATCATAGAATTCGATTATACCACCGGCATTGAAAGCCGGATCTCAGGATTCCCCACGGCTGATGAACTGTGGTCGCGCCTCCGCAAATCCGAAAAAATCACCGACGATGTCGCATGTCATCTGCTCACTCTGGCGAACCTTACCACCGGAAAGGAACCGCGCTATTACCAGAGAATCGCCATTGATCAGGCCGTGAAATCCATCGTCCAGGGCAGGAAACGGGTTTTGCTGACGATGGCCACCGGCACCGGCAAAACCGTTGTCGCCTTTCAGATCTGCTGGAAGCTCTGGTCTTCCAAATGGAACGCCAAGAGCGACCCGACCCGCAAACCGCGTATCCTCTACCTGGCGGACCGCAATTTTCTTGTGGATGATCCCAAAGACAAGACATTCTCCGTATTCGGCGACGCTCGCCACAAGATCGAAGGCGGTATTGTCACCCACGGCCGTGAACTCTACTTCTCCACCTACCAGTCCATCGCCAAGGACGAACGCCGTCCCGGACTCTACAAACAATACGCCCCGGATTTCTTTGACCTGATCATCGTGGACGAATGCCATCGAGGCAGCGCCAAGGATGATTCCAACTGGCGCGACATCCTCGAATATTTCAAGCCTGCATACCAGCTCGGTATGACCGCAACTCCCTTGCGGGAAGAGAACCGCGACACCTACCTGTATTTCTGCAATCCAATCTATCAGTATAGTCTCAAGCAGGGCATTGATGACGGCTTCCTCGCGCCTTACCGCCTCCATCGCATCGTTACGCAGTGGGATGCCGCTGGCTGGCGACCTAGCAAGGATGAACTCGACCGCTACGGGCGTGAGATTCCAGACGAAGTCTATAACACCGCTGATTTCGAGCGTCGCGTCGCCTTGCGTGCTCGCACGCAGGCCGTGGCCAGACACCTGACCGATTTCCTGAAGAAAACCGACCGCTTTGGCAAGACCATCGTATTCTGCGTGGATCAGGAACATGCATCCGAGATGCGCGCGGCGCTCAACAACCTGAATGCCGATCTCGTCCAGAAACACCCCGATTACGTTTGCCGTGTCACCTCCGACGAGGGCGATATCGGACGCGGTCACATGCAGAGGTTTCAGGACGTGGAAACGCGCACACCCGTCATCCTCACAACTTCGCAGTTGCTCACCACCGGTCTTGACGCACCCACATGCCGAAACGTCGTGCTCTTGCGTCTCGTCAACTCAATGGTCGAATTCAAGCAGATCATCGGGCGCGGTACGCGTGTCCGAGACGACTACGGCAAGCTCTGGTTCAACATCCTCGACTACACCGGAACAGCCACCCTTAATTTCGCCGATCCGGCATTCGACGGCGATCCCGTCTTCGCTACGCAGGAGGAAATTGACGAGCATGGACAGGTAAAGGAGACTGAAATCATTACTCCGGAAGAACCGGAAATTAAATATGACGAAGATAAAATACCCGCTAAAATTGGCGTTGCTGAACCACCAACGGGCGGACATCGCAAATATTATTTCGATGGTGGACAGGTGGAGATTGTCGCCGAACTCGTCCATGAACTCGATGCCGACGGTAAACAACTCCGTGTCGTCAAGCTTTCTGACTACACAGCAGAGAAGGTGCGTACACTCTGTACCAGCCCTGAAGAACTGCGCGTCCGCTGGGCCAATGCCGATCAGCGCGCTGAAATCATCCACCAACTTGCGGAACGAGGGATTGATTTTGCGAATGTCGCAGAACAGGCGGGTCAGCCAGACGCCGACCCATTCGACCTTCTCTGTCATCTGGCGTTCAACGCGCCAGTGCTGACCCGCCGCCAGCGTGCTGACCGCGTAAAGAGGCAACAAGTTGCCTTTTTTAATTATCTTAGCCCTGAGGCAAGAGAGATTCTCAACGACCTGCTGGAGAAATATGCGACCGACGGCGAACTCCAGTTCACCCTACCCGACGTGCTGAAACTCCCGCCCATCTCCCACCATGGCAACGTGAACGAAATCATAGGCAAATTCGGGGGAGCAGACCAGCTCAGAAATGCGGTAAGCCAATTGCAAACATTAATATATAAAGCGTAATTGCCAATCGGTGTAATTTATGTTCAAGAAAAATGTATCAGAAAAAAAGCAAACGGAACAACCACTGGTTCCACCAGTATCACATCTAAAATATGAACATCCAAAAATTCTTCTGATTGACCTCGATAATAATGTTCAAAAGACTCTTGAAAGTGAAGGATATAACGTGTCCGTCGGGACTTTTGGGAGACCTTATAAGGTTCAAAAGAGTTCAGGTTATGAACCTGTAGTTGTAAAAGCTTCTCTACCCAACCATACAGAGCAAGAGATCATAGTTATAGATCTCGTCCCAAACGAGCCTATTCCAGATCCTCCTACAGAAAAAACAGTGCCAATGCAAGATCTGGACTGGTGGGCCAAATGTAGCAAAGGAGTCATCGATCCACGGCCAAGGGTAATGTATATGGTGCATGAGCAATTCGATCGAGTTCTGGAAAACGGCGGTGCATTTATTATTTTCTCTGATGAGAGAGAATATCAGGAGATAGTGCTGGCTCGAAACTACAATAGGCATGATGGACTCACCATTGAAAAAGAACTCCCTTACAATAATTGGAGTTTCTTGTCTATTTTTTCAAACTTAGGAGTTTCACGTGACCATGGCAAGGAAATCGGACCTGTAGAGATAGATTGTCCTTTGGTTCGTCTGCTAACTGCCCATCTCAAAGGAGCGTCTTTCTGTTGCACGTTTGATGCAGATTGGCAAATCAAAAGTCAATGGCTAGATCTGGCAAAAAACAAATATGGCGCTACAGTTTCAGGAGTCATTTACCCTCCGGCAAAAAGTAAACGAGGTTGGATTTTTGTACTTCCCCGCATTTCCGACAGAGCGAGTTTCTTGGCGGCCTTCTTGAAGAATATTTTACCTGAGCTGTCTCCCTCACTGTTTCCGCACGCAGAGGGACAGAGATGGGTGCATAGACCGGAATACGAATTGCAATCCGTCATAGAGAAGGCAAAGACAATATCGAGCATTCAAGATGAAGCAGCACAGAAAGTCACTGAATTGGAAAAGACAATTGAGGCAGAACGCAGTGCCAACAAGTTCTTATATGATTTACTTAGAGAAACTGGTTCAAACTTAGTTACTGCCGTGCAAAAGTCTCTCGCCGTCCTAGGATTTACCAATGTCATAGATGTTGATGAGGAGATGAAGAAATCCGGGAAGGATGCCTCGCTTAGAGAGGATTTACGTATTCTCGATATTCTGCCTGTTCTTATTGTTGACATCAAAGGCGTAGCTGGAAAACCAGCTGACGCTGAAGCTTTGCAGGCCCAAAAACATGCATTCATTTACATCAAGGAGAAGAATCGCACAGATGTTAGCGGCTTGACTATCATCAATCACCAACGGCTTATTCCACCTCTGGATCGCGATAACGACATGCCTTTCCGCAAAGAGATATTGGATAACGCCGAACAATTGCATCTCGGTTTGATGACAACCTGGGATTTGTTCCGGCTCGTACGTGGTTACATTCAACACTCTTGGAAACCTGCTCAAGTGAAACCTCTTTTCTATTTCACAGCTCGTATATACCCGATTCCTACCCATTATGAGTTTATTGGAAGAGTTAAGCAAGTTTGGCAGAAGGCGTTCAGTGTTCAAATAGAAAAAGGCATATTGAATATCGGGAACCGCATATCCATAGAATTTCCAGTTGACTTTGACGAACAGGTTGTTAGTTCTCTCCGAGTTAACGACTTGGATGTAAAAACTTCAAGCGCTGGGCAAGAGGTCGGAATTCAGAGAGATGAGACATTGCCCAAGCTTAAAGAAGGATTTCTAGTTTATCGCATAAAAATTTAACAATTGGATTTTATAAATATGGAAAAATTGCAAGAAAATACCACCACCGCCCAATCCCTCGGCGCGTTGCTTAAGTCTGCACGCGATATCATGCGCAAGGACAAGGGCCTGAACGGCGATCTTGACCGGTTGCCGATGCTTACTTGGATCATGTTCCTGAAGTTCCTGGATGACTTGGAGATACAGCGAGAAGAAGAGACCAAGCTTGCTGGGAAGAAGTTCAAGCCAGCCGTCGAGGCACCTTATCGTTGGCGTGACTGGGCCGCCAAACCTGACGGTGTCACAGGGGACGAATTGCTTGCCTTCATCAACAATGAAGAGACGGTGTTGCCCAATGGCAACCCGCCTTCGCTCGATAGCTACGGCGCGGTTCGTCCTTCGCCCTTATCCCCGAGTTATTCAGCGAAGGCGAAAAGAGGTCCTGGCCTTTTTCGTTATCTTCGCACGCTGACCAGTTCAAACGGCGATGACCGCCGTGACGTCATTGCCACCGTGTTCAAGGGCGTGGACAACCGTATGAAGAGCGGATACCTTCTGCGGGATGTCATCAACAAGATCGCTGCCATCCATTTCACTTCAAGCGACGAACTACACACGCTGGGCGCACTCTACGAGTCCATGCTCCGCGAAATGCGCGATGCCGCTGGTGATTCCGGAGAGTTCTACACACCTCGCGCCGTCGTTCGGCTCATGGTCACTGTCACCAATCCGCGTCTCGGCGAGACCTTGCTCGATCCCGCCAGTGGTACCGGCGGGTTCCTTGTCGAGGCCTATAATCACCTATCCAAACAGGTAAAGACAGTTGCCGACCGCAAAGTCTTGCAGGAAAAATCGCTCCTCGGCTGTGAACCGAAATCTCTGCCATATCTGCTATGCCAGATGAATCTGCTCCTGCATGGACTTGATGCGCCCCAGATTGATCCCGGCAACTCCCTCCGCCACAAACTCACAGACATCGGCGAGCGCGACCGCGTGGACGTTATCCTTACCAATCCGCCATTCGGCGGCGAAGAGGAAAAAGGAATCCAGGGCAATTTCCCGGAAGACAAACAGACCTCAGAAACTGCCATGTTGTTCTTACAGTTAATCATGCGAAAGCTCAGGCGGCAAGGAGGAAAGTCGCGCGCAGGGGTTGTCGTGCCAAACGGTACATTGTTCGGTGATGGTGTATGCGCACGGATCAAGGAGGAATTACTCAAGGAGTTCAACCTTCATACCATAGTCCGCCTACCAAATGGCGTCTTCGCGCCCTATACCGGCATTCCGACAAACCTGCTGTTCTTCGACAGGTCAGGTCCGACGCGGGATGTCTGGTATTATGAACAGCCACTGCCTGAGGGACGTAAGAACTACACCAAGACAGCGCCGATACAGTTCGAGGAATTCGCAGACCTGATAAAATGGTGGGGCAAACGTAAGGAGAACGAGTGTTCCTGGAAAGTTCCCGCTTCCGAGCTACTGGCAAACGGTTGCAACCTTGACCGCAAGAATCCTCGCGCCAAGGAGGACATTACGCACCTCCCACCTGAACAGCTTGCGTCAGACATCCTGAAAAAGGAACAGCGGATAGCGGAAATCATGGGAAATATAAGCAACCTCCTCGCGAAAGACGGTAAATGAACAAGTGGCAAACAGTCAGCCTTGATGATTTACTCCAGCTTGAGCGGCGCAAAGTGAAGGTAGAACTGGAGAAATCCTACCAAGAAATCGGCATTTATTGTTTTGGCCGTGGCATCTTTCACAAAACGCCTCGCACTGGTTTTGAAGTCGGGAACAAGGATTTGTTCCTGATGAAGGAAGGAGATTTCATCCTCCAAGTCACTTTTGCTTGGGAAGGCGCAATTGCAATCGTCTCAGATGCAGAAAATGGCATGTATGGATCGACCCGTTATCCAACTTTTCGGGTAGACGAAACCCGTTGTGTACCTAAGTTTCTCCTGAATTACTTCAAAACAGCTGAAGGACTTCAGCAGTTAGTAAAAATATGTCCAGGCTCAGCAGGACGTAACCGTGTTCTAAGTATTAAGAGAATTCCAGAGGTGCAAATCCCTCTACCTCCCTTGTCCGAGCAGAAACGAATTGTAGCGCAAATTGAGGAACTGTCCACCCAGATCAACGAAGCCCGCGCCCTCCGCCAGCAAGCTATTAAAGAAACCGAGGCGCTACTCACATCATTTCGTCGGGCAGCATTTGGCGAAACTCCGCAGTCTGATTGGGTTCCTTTAAGCAATTATATTAGAAGTATTGTGAACGGTAAGAGTCCAGCGACTGAAGGACGACCGGCAACGCTCGACGAATGGGCCGTTCTTAAAGTCGGGGCAGTTTCATTCGGGGTCTTTGATGAGAAAGAGAACAAAGCGCTCCCTGTATCATACGTCGTGCCTCCCTCAATGGAAGTTCGCCCCGGCGATTTTATCATGAGCCGTGCCAACACGGTTGAGTTGGTCGGTGCCTGCGCATTGGTTAGGAAGACTCGACCGAAACTAATGTTAAGCGACAAGACATTTCGTTTTGACTTCCATGAGCCTCGTAAGATTTTACCAGAATATCTCGAGCAACTTTTAAAATCGCCACCGTTGCGGGAACAGATCGAGCGAGGAGCATCTGGTACTTCGCCTACAATGAAGAATATCTCAAAAGAGAAAGTTTTAGCGTTGCAAATTCCGCAATTTCATCTCCCCGAGCAACGCCGTATTGTTGCCGAACTGGACGCATTGCAGGCGGAGGTGGACAGTCTGAAGACGCTGCAATCCGAGACCTCCCGGGAACTGGATGCATTACTGCCCTCCATCCTCGACCGCGCCTTCAAGGGGGAATTGTAGGGGAAGTTCGAAAGTGCGGAAGTGCGAAAATGCGTGAGTTTTCTTAAATGGGAACGCCAGCACCCTTGCTGGCTGCTGGAGCCCCGAGCCGGGACAAATGTCAACTTGATACCTTTTGCTGAATCTGCCGTTTCGTTGGCAGCTGTTTGACGAGGGAACTTATTTGAGAGAGATATTTGTTTCCTTTCATTTCCATAAGGCCCATTGAAACAAGATCGGCTACATCCCTGTCTATTGTTCTTTTAGACAATATCTTGTACTGCGCCGCCAGATCGACATTGATTAATTGAATCTCTTCCAGCGAATATTCTTTGAAGAATTCAAGATTCAATACCAACGAACGCATTCTGTTTCTCTTTGGCTTGTTTATTTTCTTATGCGCATCAAAAATATCATATACATAATTTTTCCAGGAATTATTCATCTGATGTTTCTGAATGTTCCATAAAACATCAGAAAGGCCATCAAGGAATCCCTGGACTGCATAGTCAATGAAATCAGTTAACTGCCTTGTCTTTCCAGCATGATCCAACTGTCTGTAATATTCGCTTCTTGTCTCATTGTAATGATTTGACAAAATGTGTGAGCAGATGTTGGGCATTCCGCCGCGCAGGAGCAAATAGAATTCAAGCAGGCGAGCCGTTCTTCCATTTCCGTCTCCAAAAGGATGTATCCAGGCCACATAGACATGTGTCACGATGGATTCTATTACCGCATCCAGAAAATCCTGTTCTTCATCATGGCGGAACTTAAATTCGTTCTTGAGCCAGTCGCAAAGTCTTTGCATTAACTCAGATACGAAATTATATTCAGGGGCACGGTATGTTCCAACGACAACATTGTTCTCCCTGAATTTTCCCGGTCTGGCTTCAAAATGTGCTCCCAGTTCCTTGCCAATCATACCATGAAAATTTTTTATTAGCTCAGGCGATATGTATGAAACAGCATTGTTCTTTACAGTTTCATTAAAGATCTGATTCAAAGCATCAAGGACGTTTTTCACCTCGGTTCCAAGATACTCACGGCTTTCAGGCAGTTTTTCCCCTTCGGCAACTGCAACTGCCTCTTTTTCGGAAAGCGTGTTTCCCTCTATGGCTGTTGTTGCCATTGCCCCCTTAATAAGTGAAACTTTCAATAAATTTTCTCTTACAGATGGAGAAATTGGCAAGTATTTTATCGATTGAACTATTGCAGCGCATCGCCCCAGCTTGAACATAGTTTTTTCACTTAATTCCCAGCTTTTGCGATAGCATATATGAGGGAATTTAGATGAAATATATTGATCCAACGTATTCATAAAACAATGTGCCTCCATTTTAAATGACAAATATAGTATCGTTTTTGTCATAATTCTTGTCAAGTAAAATGTCCTTGAATTTTTATAAAAACTTTGCTTCTCTCATTGCAATAATAGTGATGCAATAATAACTTGCATTTCGTATTTGCAATAGATATAATTGGATATAGATTTACAATCTGTTATAAAAGACAAGCCTAAATTTTACGCCGAGGCACTTTTGTGCGCTCGGTTTAACTTGCCAAAAAAAGGGTGCGTTCACGCCAAACAAGGGGGTGAATTATGAAAGCAAACATCTCAAAGCTTATCGGGGAAAGAATCCGTGATGCCCGCAATTCAAAGGGAATCAAGCAGGAGGAAATGGCTGATTTTCTTGGAATAAAGGATCGTCAGACAATTTCCAACATCGAGCGCGGAGAGCGCAAGGTCACGTCAGAGGAACTTATCAGGCTTATGGAATTCCTCGGTAAGCCACTGGAGTATTTCACCGATCCGTTTCTTATCACGCAAAAGGAAGTTTTTTCCTGGAGGATCCCTCACGAGGCCGAGGCAAAAGTCCCTGCTGAATATGAGGAGAAGGCGAAGAAGATCATAGCTTCTTACCGTGAGTTCTCAAAGATGCTCGGAAAGCGCATCAGCGCAATTTCGTTGCAGATGCAAATCACGAAGCAGAGCGGATATGAGGAAGTCGAGGATATTGCCGAATACCTGGTGCAGGAATGGGAATTGTCTGAGGTGCCTTACGAAAACCTCAGGAAGGTACTGGAGGAAAAATTACATATACCTGTCCTCTATGTTAACGCCCCTAAGAATGTTTCCGGCGCATCCTGCAGGCTTGACGATCTCAACTGCATCCTGATAAATAGGAATGAACCCATTGGAAGGCAAAGCTTCAATCTCACCCATGAGCTTTTCCATCTCATGACATGGGACATATTCCCGCCGAAGCCAATTGATCAGGCTCAGCCTGAGGCTAAGCCTCACAGTGAAAAATTGGCGGACAGGTTCGCATCCGCATTGCTAATGCCGAAGGAATCAATAGTGAAATATTTCCATACATTGGATACCGAAAAGCCTCTTCTGGAGAAACTTGAAAGTGTTGCCATACACTACCATGTTTCAGTGGCGGCTGCCCATTACCGTCTGAAAAGTTTAAAGTTGATCCAGAAAGTTGACGAAGAATATTACAACCTGCAAATCAAGAACCATTTTGTCGACAATTCAATGTCCAGTCCACCTCCTTTCTCGAAAGGTTTTGCCGAAATCCTGAATGAAGCCATACACAAGGGGCTGGTAAGCGTGCGGAAGGCAATGTCGTTGCTCGAATGCAGTGAGAATGACCTAGAGGAACTTTTCAGTGCATATAATCTCAAAGGGCTCTATGAGTAGGAAGGTGAGCCCATGCAAATCAAGCGGGATGACATAATATTTGTTGACACCAATGTCATCATTGAAGCTGAAAAAGCCGGAATCCTCAAGCACCTTGCAGGGCACTATTCAAATCTATCAACGGTAGAGAAATGTGTCGAGGAACTTGAAAAAGGAGATAAAAACGATCCTGATTATGTTCCCGTGGACACAGAGTTTGTCAAAGGGAAGATGGCTGTTAAGCAAGTCTCCCAAAAAGAAACTATTGAGCTTCTGTTGAAGCTTAACAACGAAGTCACCGTACATGACGGCGAAAAGGAACTGCTTGCCCACATCAACAGCCAGAATATCAAAATATTCTATATATGCTCACCTGACAGAGCCTGCATAAAAGCGGCAGGCAAATTGGGACTTATAGACAAAGTCATAAGTTTGGAGAATTTGACTGAATCATGTGGCATCAGGAATCCCAAAATACGAAAGCACTTCCTGAAAAAATGGCTTCAGGAGTTTAAGACAGATCTTGCTCTTGGAAATATTTGATCCAGTTTTTGAAAGAGTTTAGCAGGGTCATATAATGTGTCTAAGGATGCTTGCCTTAACAAATCCTGCGAACGGCCTGTTACTGCTGCGGAACTGGATGCGTTATTGCCCTCCATCCTCAACCGCGCCTTCAAGGGGGAATTGTGAATGCTGACTTTGATGCGTTTGTGGATTTTATCTTGGCAATTGGCACAACGTTGAACTGGTGAAACAAGGATAGGGATGGAAGAAAGCAAGAAAATCAAGAACTATTTCGTTGATGAGGCGGGCGATCCTATCATATTCAACGCCAAAGGCCATGTCATAATTGGCAATGATGGATGTTCGAAATTCTTCATGCTGGGTTTCCTGGATATCACAGACCTTTCGGCATTGGACAAGGATATTCAGCAGCTTCGTGAACGATTGCTTGCCGATCCATATTTCAAGAAGGTTCCTTCAATGCGACAGGAGCAAGGGAAGACTTTTCATGCATTCCATGCCAAGGACGATATTCCTGAAGTAAGAAAGGAGGTCTATTCCCTCTTATGCAGGCATGAAATAAAATTCCATGCCGTGATAGGGGAAAAAGAATTGACGTTGACAGGATTAAAAAAACACACGGGATATAGGATCATACCGGCAAAGCGGAATAATCTCACGGCATGAAGCCGAATTTTGTCCCGTGTTGCGTATAAGTTAACATCGTAAGATGCCTTTGCAAAGATATCTGTAAAAAAGAAATGGAATATCTTGGTTGGTATGTAATGCTTCAGTTTTCTTGTCCAGAGAGGGACGTTCCCACTCATGTAATTTACACATAGAGCATTACAGAGAATAAACAGGTAAAAAGAGGCTATAAACGTAAAAACCATGTCAGCGTTAGGCTGGGTGTTTTTGAGGCTAACACCTCAGATATTTCTTGAAACCGACTAGCTCCACCTGTTTGACGCGAAGAGTGCTTTCGCATCAGGTCTGCCGGTGATCCTGCAACGGCGGACTTCCCTTATTTTCCGGGCAGTAAATTTGCTGCTGTCCTTATCTTCCGAACATCTCCTACAGCCAGCGCATCAAGGGGGAATTATGCAGACAGTCAAATACAATTTGCGCGTTAAAGGGCTGAAGATGATGCTACTATCGTTGTCTAATAAGACATCAGAGGAATTTTACCTTTGAGATTCTCATCATCCCTATTATCTTTATGATATTCAACCATTTACCAACATTATACGTTAGATATCTTGACATGTTGTTTTTATATTTTACAATATATTATATTTAATAATATCTATAATAATCAAATTTTACATTATGAACAACTTATTTGGAACAATACCGAAGATGGAGAAAACGAGCGGGAATCCGCTCTATTTGTCGATTGCCAATCATGTGGAGAAACTGATCAGGCAGGGCAAGCTCAGCCATGGACAGAAACTTCCGACGACTGCGGATTTCGCAAAAATGTTCAACGTGACAGTACCTACAGCCCAGCAGAGTCTCAGTACGCTCATGGGGAAAGGGCTTCTCAAGCGTTCCACCCGTCTCGGCACCTTCATAAACACAAGTCCGATGTCGAAAAACATCGCGGTCGTATTCGGACACGATCCGTTCGGGCAGCAGAACTACTACATCCGCCAGCTGTTGAAATATTTTGGAGAAATAGGCGACGAAACAGCCTTGAACATATCCTGCCACTTTACTCTCAGCGGAAGCAGTTTCGAATCCCAGTCCCGCATGCTGAGGGAAGATGTGAAAAATGGCCGCTATGCGTGCATCATACCCATTTCTGGAAACATTGATATGATGAAATGGGTGGAATCACAGAAGGATGTCCCATGGATCTGGCCGCCAGAGATCGACGTGCAATCCATGGTGCATGATGGCTTTTCCTATCTTCTGGGAAAAGGATTCGGGAAAATCGCGTTCGTCTCCGGGGAAAGTACGGACAAATACATTATAGGCCAGGAATATCAGGGTGCATGGTCTGCCTTTGCAGAAAAAGGACTGCCCATGCCAGGCGACATGTTCAAATACTGGGGTGAATCTGCAGAATCCGGATGCAGCCAGATCAAAAAGCTCATGTCCAATAAGAAATCCCGTCCGGAGGCCCTGTTCATAAGCCATGACCTTCTTACAAAAGAAGCGCTGAGGGGGCTTGATGAAATGGGATTGAAGATCCCGGATGACATAGCCCTGCTGACTCATGCGAACAAAGGGGATGTATTTGAAAGCAGGATCCCCCTGACAAGGATGGAAATAGATCCCTACGAAGTCGCCGCTGCAACAATGAACTATATAAAAAACAAGTGCATGTATTCCCAGGAAAAGATAGAATCGACGTCCTATAGGGTTCCATCGCCGATCAGGGCAAAACTGGTTGAAGGAAAATCCTGCGGGGAAAAGTGAGAAGAAGAAGAAGTTCTAAAGTTCTAAAGTGCTAAAGTGCTAAAGTGCTAAAGTGCTAAAGTGCTAAAGTGCTAAAGTGCTAAAGTGCTAAAGTGCTAAAGTGCTA
>JBAQUG010000093.1:0-13183 GCA_049297395.1 Victivallales bacterium
GATATCCTTGACCCAGGAATAGAAAACGGTTGAAAACTTAACCAACCATGGCTTGTCGCCTTTAAGCGAATCCATCCCAATGACATTGTCAAGGATATCGGAAAGCCATTCGCTGCTCATTTTCGAAGCCACAGGCTGGTCGGGCGTACTAGGCATTTCCGATTGCTTGCCAATCAGGACGGTTATAGCCCATATTGAAAACACGAGCACCATGACCATGATACCGGCTCCATGATGGATCGAACGCAGTTCACTGGACTTCTTTTCGTAATATAGATGAAAGAAAACCAGGCTGTAGAAAAACACAAGTATCAGAGGCCCTTTCAGGAGAAGCCCCAAACCAAGGATAATTCCAGGAATTATCCACAGGAGCCATCGGGATGAGTTAAGGGAGCGGTAGTTCAACCATGCAAGCACGGCCATTCCTGTAAGGCATGCATACGCCCCGTCAATTTCAATAAGCCTGCCCTTGTCAACAATTCCAAGCGTGGTGAGGAATATCATCGAGGTTATGATTTTACCGTTCAGGCTGAGGAAACCAGAAGGCATGATGACGATTAGAAGCGCAAAGCACAGGACGGACAATGCCGATGGGAGCCGGGCGGAAAATTCATTCGTGTTGCCCGTAAGCTTGAAAGACGCTGCGATCATCCAGTTGATCAGGGGCGGCTTCTTGTAGTATTTTTCTCCAGCGAGTTCAGGAGTTATCCAGTTTCCGCTTTCAATCATGGAAATAGCCGGGATTGTGCGCTTGGGTTCATTGCCCTGCACTTCGCGGATTCCCAGTCCCGGCAGATATATGCATGCCCAGACCAGCGTCACGGCAATAGCCGCGGAAAATTTCCCGAACTTGTAATTCAGTATGTCAAACTTCATGTTCAAGTCGTCTCTCTCAAAACTGTTTCCAGAAATATGAATATCCGTTGAGTAAAATAACGCAGGCTCGTCATTGAAAGGATTAATTATAACCCCGTTAATATAAAAAGCAAAAGAGGAATGCATGTATTCCGGCTCCAGCCGTAGTGCGCCAGTCATACTGTTTGATGGTCCGCTCCTGCCTTGTTTTGCAGGCGAACCGATCAAGCATGACGGTTTCGCCGACGTGAGCCGCGTTGCGACAGCCCAGGGAAGACCGACGCATTACCTTAGGCCGGAGAACTTGCCTACAGTGCCTTTTCAACAGCTCCGATAACAGTTTCTATCGCCTTGATTCTCGCAAACCACTTGCAGTTGGATTCTATGATCGTCCAGGGAGCATGGGATGTGCTCGTTCTGTCGATCATCTCGTCCACCGCCGCAGAATACAGATTCCACTTATCGCGGTTTCTCCAGTCCTCATCGGTGATCTTCCACTGTTTCCAGGGAGTGGATTGGCGTTCCTTGAATCTCTTAAGCTGTTCATCATTGCTTATGTGCAGCCAGAACTTGATGATCACGGCGCCGGAACCGGCAATATGCTTTTCCATGCAGTTTATTTCACCGTAGGAGCGCCGCCATTCTTTTTCACTGCAGAAACCCTCAACCCTTTCCACAAGGACTCTGCCATACCATGTACGGTCAAAGATGGCCATATGCCCTGCCTTTGGAAGCCTGTTCCAGAACCTCCACAGATAATGGTGCCGCTTCTCAATATCACTGGGAGCCGCGATTGGAACCACTTCATACCCGCGAGGATCCATTGGCTGGACCAGCCGCCTGATATTGCCCCCTTTTCCGGCGGCATCCCGGCCTTCGTACAGGATTAGGACAGGAATCCTCTTTCTGTATATCTCGTGCTCGATGTCCCGTATCCGCCTCTGGCAGTCATCAAGCCTAGTGAGATATTCATCCTTTTGAAGTATTCTATTGCGGTCCACGCCCTCGAGAATCTTTTTCCCGTAGGTCGAAGGCGCAGGCCTGCATTTGTCCGGATTTGAGTTTTCTGCCGATGACAGTGTCTTTTCAAACACCCTGGCTATTGTCCTGAATATCTTTAGAGATGCGGCTTTCTGGCTTGACGAGTCCACGATCGTCCAGGATGCGTATTCGGTGTCGGTTTTTTTAATCATCTCATCATAGGCCTTTAGGTATTTTCCATATTGCCTGTGATGCTTCATGTCTTCCCTGGCAACACGCCAGGAAGTGGCAGAATTGCCGCGCAGCTTTTTAAATCTCCTCTTCTGCTCCTTCTTGGTTATATGGAGGAAGAACTTCACGATTATACCGCCGCCATCGGACAGCTGCTTTTCAAAAGTATTTATGTCCCCGTATGCGTTCTTCCATTCATCTTTGCGTACGGCCTTGTCAACACGCTCAGTTGAAACACGCCTGTACCAGCTCCTGTCGAATATTGCAATCCGCCCCTTCTCAGGCGTCTTCGTCCAGAATCGCCAGAGGAACGGACGGAAGGCCTCATCCTCGCTGGCTTTAAGTATTGAATGGACATCGTATCCCCGCGGATCGAATGACATCATGAGCTTGCTTATCAGAGTCCCCTTCCCGGCCGCATCCCACCCCTCAAACACGATCATGACCGGAATTTCAGCACTGATTATCCTCCTCTGCAGGGCTCCGAGCTTCAATTCGAGGAGGGATATTTCGGACTTATAAGCATCCTTCGAAATCTTTCCCGGTGACGGCAGGCTTTTCAAGATGTTCATATCCACGTTCCCGTTTGTTGATTTTTACGATCCCGGCTTCATCGAAAAGTTATCCCGTTATTTTCTTCTTTCAATTGAAAACCGGGAATCGAAATACATATTTCAGCTTGCATCAAATATTAACGAGGAATCCAATGTTCAAAAAAATCATCTCCAAGGGGAATTATCTGAATATTACGCTTGTCGTCCTGTCGCTGGCCCTGACTTCATTCGCCGTGGAGTCCGACAAGGATCAGGAAATCATCACAAGGGTGGCTGCAAATATATTTGCCAAGGACCATTACCGCCAGCACCTGCTGGACGATGAAATGTCCGAGCAGCTCTTCTACGAGTATTTCAAGACTCTGGATCCTGCGCACCTCTATTTCACGCAGGAGGACATAAAAGTCTTCGAGAAATACAGGCTCGAGCTGGACAACATGCTTCTCGACGGGGATGTGACCTTCGCTTATGAAGTGTACAACTACCTGCTCAAGCGTGTCGAGGACTGCTGCAAGGATGCAGAAGTGAGCTTGAAGAACAAGCTCGATTTCAACTCCGACGAATATTACACCATCGACAGGAGCAAGGAGAAATGGCCTAAGGACCTCAAGGAGCAGCAGGAACTCTGGAGGCTGAAGATAAAAAACGACATCCTTGTCTTCCGGCTTATGGAAAAGGCGGAAAAGGAGGCGGATGAAGAGGAGAAGCAGAAAAACAGCAGGGATGATTCCAGGAAGGGAGCCAAGGAGCCAGTTGCGAAGTGGAACAAGGGCACACCCGAGGAAAGGGTAATCAAGAGACTCAGCAACAATACGAGATACCTCAAGGAAAACGATTCGATGGATGTGCTGGAGCTTTACCTCACCGCCCTTGCCAACGTATACGACCCCCATTCAGCCTATATGTCGCCGAAAACTGTCGAGGATTTCAACATCCAGATGAAACTCTCGCTCGTAGGCATTGGAGCGACTCTTACGCTGGAGGACGGTTACACCAAGATCATCAACATCGTCCCAGGCGGTCCTGCGGATCTGGACGGAAGGCTAAAACCTGAAGACAGGATTATAGCCGTCACCCAGGAAGATGCCGAAACCGTCGACGTTATAGACATGCCTCTCGGCAAGGTCGTCAACATGATCAGAGGCAGGAAAGGCACAGTTGTAAGGCTTACCATCCTCAAGGGAGACAAGGGGGTCGGCGCAATTCCCGAAGTCATCTCGATCAAACGTGACACGGTAAAGCTTACCGAGCAGGAAGCCAAGGGGGAAATCCGCAGGATTAAAATGGATGATGGGACTGAAAAGAAGGTCGGAGTCCTCACGCTCCCGTCATTCTACTTTGATTTCGAGGGCGCTGCAAGCGGTCTCGAGAATTTCAAGAGCTCCACCAACGATGTAAGGAAAATCCTGGGAGACTTCAACAAGGAGAAGGTAGACGGTCTGCTTCTTGATATGCGTTCGAACGGCGGTGGAAGCCTGTTTGAGGCGATTTCTCTCACAGGACTCTTCATCAGGCAGGGGCCGGTTGTCCAGGTAAGAACCCCTGGCGGAGCTGTCGAAGTCAAGAACGATCCCGACAGGAACATCTGCTATGACGGGCCTATGGTTGTGCTTGTCAACAGGCTCAGCGCATCCGCTGCTGAAATCTTCGCCGGTGCCATCCAGGATTACGGAAGGGGTATAATAATCGGCGACACCCATACGCATGGAAAAGGAACTGTCCAGACGATCTGCGACCTGGATAATTTCCTGCGTCACTATGGCATGAAGAATCCTTCCGGATCGATAAGGATCACTACCGCGAAATTCTACAGGATAAACGGGGAATCAACACAGAACAATGGAGTCCGTCCCGACATAATCTTCCCTTCTTTCACGGATTGCATGGAGATCGGCGAGGAATATCTCGACCATGCTCTTCCATGGGACACCATCAATCCCGTGAAGTTTGAATCATTCGCGGACCTGAAGAAACGCATACCTGCACTCTCGGAAAAGTCTTCGAATCGGCGCCTGAGTGAAACCGGCTTCAAGATTCTCAGCACAAATATTGAACGTTTCAGCAAGATGAAGGAAATGAAGGCCATATCCCTCAACGAAGAGAAGAGATGGGAGCTGTATAAGGAGGAGAAAAAGATATCGGAACAACAGTTCGCTCTGATGAGGCTCGAAACCTCCAATCCCGAGGATATCTCCAAGGATGACAAGGATGCAGAAAAGGATGCGATGGCAAAAGCACTGAAGAAAAAGAAGCAGCCGGACCTATACCTTGATGAAGCAGCAAAGATACTATGCGACTATATCGGCATCATTCCGGCCAAGGATAAGCCTGAGGCCGCAGCTGCCACGACCAGCAAATAATACTGATTATGAAAAAAATCATTGGCATGTTTGTATTAACGACTTCCATGATTGTTTCCGGGATCGGGGAAAAACCGGCAAAAATGATAGTCGATGGTGACTTTATCGTAAAGGCGGAGGAAGGAATAATAGTTAAATGTCCCAGTCTTTCCTACAATCCGCCAACGGCAGCAGAGGGGAGCGATCCCAAAAAGAATCAGGCGCAATTGGACACGTATAACAAAGATTACTCGGATAAGAAAAAGAAATATGTGGAGGGATCGATTCTATTGAAGGGCTACAGAAACGGCGATGAAAAGTCAAAGGGCGACAGTATCAAGACCTACGCCATCGAATCCGGCGTCATAGAGAAATACACGATTGACGGCACTGTAATCGTGGATCCACTGCATGTCTATACGGTTGATGAGCCAGTAAAATAATTCGCGGCTTGAAAGCGTTAGACGATAATATTACCCACGCCCCTGCGCTTGATGAGCGCATGGGATTAAGCGGCGTTCTCAGCGAGAACTGCCCTACATGCAGAAAACAGCCGGAGGAATTTCATAAAACAGGCGTGATGAACTTCATGCAGATATCGCGTTCGCTCAGGCTTTTCCTGTCCATTGGAAGAGGTATAGGCAAACCTTTTGTAAACACGGTCGAGGATATGCCGATTTGTTTCTATTGAGAGAGATGGTGGCGGGAGATGGATTCGAACCATCGAAAGCATAGCTAACAGATTTACAGTCTGTCCCCTTTGACCGCTCGGGAATCCCGCCATTTCAAAAAAACTCGAAGCTCGAAATTCGAAATTTTCTATTTTTTTTCGAATTTCGAAATTCGGATTTCGAACTTTCAATCTGGAGCGGGTGATGGGAGTCGAACCCACGTGGCTAGCTTGGAAGGCTAGAGCATTACCGTTATGCTACACCCGCATTCAATTCAAATAACACAGGCGCTCAAAATAGCGTATGGTTTATTATTTTCAAGAGAATCTTATGAAAAACATACATCCTATCTTCAAACAGTGAGCTTATTGTATGATTGCAATTCATGATAATTTGAAAAAAAACTTAGGAAGTGTAGATTTAAATCCATTATCAACATCAAGGTTAAACATGGCTGCAGCAAAAGAAAAATTGCCCGGGGGAACTGAAACCATACTTCTCGTCGACGACCAGGACGCCATATGGGATTTCATGATCGAGGCCCTCCAGACCCTTGGATATTCGGTGATTCTTGCCGAAAACGGACTCGATGCCGTTGAAATATACAGGAACAATCCCAAACAGATCGACATGGTGATCCTCGACATGATCATGCCGAAAATGGGCGGACATGGCACTTTCTACCAGATCAGGGCGCTCGATCCAAAGGCGAAGATCCTGCTCTCAAGCGGATATGTTTCCGAAGAAGAAGTCAATGACATCCTAAAACAGGGAGCGGCCGGATTCATCCCGAAGCCGCACCGCATAAATGTCATCGCGAAGGAAATCCGCAGGATTCTCGACAGCAAGTAATATCCGTCGGGATCACTTGAAGTTGTCAAGCTCCTTTTCGTCGCCGATATACCATTTCCCATTCCTTAAAACCCAGTACTGTGGTTTCTGATCCTCCCAGTTGAGCCCCCTGATTTTCAAAGCCGACAGCACTTTGGCCTCGTTTTCCTTGACTCCAAGCTTGACGCTTATTATCCTGGCTCCATCCCTGGCCGGTATCTGGGCCAGCTTCATCGCTCCAGACATTAATTTCAAATATCCCTTCAGCACCTGGGGAGAGGCGACTTCCCTTGTCTTTGGATCCAGGAGTTCAAGCGCTGAATCCATGTCCTCGTTGACAAGGGCCTTTGAGAAGGCCGCATATCTTGTTTCAATATCCTTTTTGACCGCGCTCTCGCTCATTCTGGCCCTGTTTGCAGGATTCACGGGAACTCCTCCTATGCCTTCCGGAACCTTCACCTCGGCGTTTTCAGCAGCAGTCGTCGCTTCTCCGCTCTTTATCTTCTGTATGAGATTTTTCACGGCCATTGCCCCGTCCAGGTCGCCTTTTTTAGTCCGGGCCACGAGTACCTTCTCAAGCTTCCTTACAGCTTCGTCATTTGTCCTGGCGATAGACGCATCCCTTTCCTGAAGTATGCTTTCAACCTCCTTGTCGGCGGCTGAAAGGATGAAGCAGCATGAAATACAGATCGAGATAATGCCTGCGTTTAATATCTTTTTCATTATCAAGTACGTCCCCGTTATAATTTTGCAGAATGATCGTCCTCCCCTGCGATTGCCAGCTCCTGCTCATCATAAAACAATACACATTGGATTGCCCAAAGATTACGTTTAAAAAAAAATATTCAAATATTTTTGTTTATTTCTTTGAAAATTAAAACTCATCATATAATTTGCCGTGCCTAAATTTTTAAATCCATTTTAATATTTTAACCAGTGGAGCAATTGAGTAAAATGAGTATGAAAAGAGTGCTTTCAGGGGGGGCGGCGTTTTTATCGGCTACGATGTGTTCAACCACTAATCTGTTTGCAGGAGAGGCTGACATCAAGATTCCGGATTTAAGCCGGATCACCTTCAACATTCTTGGAAGCGATGTTTCAGGACTGTCGCTGATGTATGCGGGGCTGGCAGTATGCGTGATTGGCCTGGTTTTCGGATGGGTCCAGTACAAGCAGACAAAGGATCTCCCCGTCCACAAGTCCATGTCCGACGTATCCCAGACAATATGGGAAACCTGCAAGACATATCTTTTCCAGCAGGGTAAATTCCTTGCAATCCTGTGGGTGCTGATCGGTCTCTGCATGATATACTACTTCGGGTTCCTCAACAAGATGTCGGTATTCAACGTAGCCGTAATCCTTGCATGTTCCATTCTCGGAATCCTTGGTTCATACGGCGTTGCGTGGTTCGGCATAAGAATCAATACAAGGGCAAACTCCCGTTCGGCCTTCGCGGCCCTCCGCGGAACCCCATGGCTCGCCCTCGCAATTCCGCTTAAATCCGGAATGAGCGTCGGCCTCCTCCTTGTCAGCGTTGAACTCTTCTTCATGATCTGCATACTCAGCTTTTTACCAGAACACCTTGTCGGCGCATGCTTCATCGGATTCGCAATCGGTGAATCCCTTGGCGCAAGCGTTCTCAGGATCTGCGGTGGAATATTCACGAAGATCGCGGACATCGGCTCCGACCTGATGAAGATTGTCTTCAAGCTTCCCGAAGACGATCCGAAGAATCCCGGCGTCATAGCTGACTGCACTGGTGACAATGCCGGTGACAGCGTCGGACCAACAGCCGACGGATTTGAAACATACGGAGTTACTGGCGTAGCCCTTATCGCGTTCCTCGCCCTCGCCCTTGCCGGAAGCCCGGATCTCTGTGGAAAACTCATCATCTGGATATTTGTCATGAGAATCCTCATGATCCTCACATCCATAGTGTCCTATTTCGCCAATGATTTTCTTTGCACGGCAAAATACAAGGATGCCAAGGAGTTCGACGCCGAACATCCGATGACGCAGCTTGTCTGGATAACGTCGATCATTTCAATTGTCGTAACCTACGTTGCCAGCTATCTGCTGCTACCTCCCCAGATCAACAAGGATCTCTGGTGGGTGCTTTCCACGATAATCAGCTGCGGAACTCTTGCGGGCGCGCTTATTCCGGAATTCACCAAGGTATTCACAAGCACCAATGCAAAGCATGTCAAGGAGGTTGTAAATTCCTCAAAGCATGGTGGAGCTTCGCTCAATATCCTTTCCGGACTTGTGGCAGGTAACTTCTCGGCGTTCTGGGAAGGTCTTCTTATTTTAGTGCTGATGTTTGTCAGCTACCTTATATCGGGAAACTCCGACCTCATGGAAATCTTCCCGAAGGGGCTTGAGTTTGCAGCACCCATCTTTGCATTCGGTCTCGTGGCTTTCGGCTTCCTTGGCATGGGGCCCGTGACAATCGCGGTCGACAGCTTTGGTCCTGTTTCGGACAATGCACAGTCGGTCTACGAACTTAGCCGCATAGAATCCGTTCCAAACATAAAAGAGGAAATCAAGAAGGATTTCGGATTCGAACCAAACTTTGAGACAGCCAAGCACAATCTCGAAAAGAACGACGGTGCGGGGAATACCTTCAAGGCTACGGCAAAGCCGGTGCTTATCGGTACTGCCGTCGTCGGTGCGACAACAATGATCTTCGGAATAATCCTGCTTCTAAACAAGACAGGCGACACGGCAGGCAGGGTTATAGAGAAACTGAGCCTTGTACAGCCTGAGATCATTCTTGGAATCCTCATGGGGGGCGCTGTAATCTACTGGTTCACAGGCGCATCAATACAGGCTGTTGTGACAGGCGCATACAGGGCAGTTGTCTATATCAAGGAAAATATCAAGTTTGACGCGGAACACGCTTCGATACAGGACAGCAAGGAAGTTGTCAAAATCTGTACCGTCTACGCTCAAAAAGGAATGTGGAACATATTCATCGCAATATTCTGTTTCGCGCTCGCCCTTCCATTCTTCAATCCTATATTTTTCGTCGGATATCTTATCGGTATAGCCTTCTTCGGCCTCTATCAGGCGATATTCATGGCGAATGCCGGTGGCGCATGGGATAACGCCAAGAAGATCGTAGAAGTCGACCTCCGTCAGAAGAACACTCCTCTCCACGAGGCGAGTGTTGTCGGCGACACCGTCGGCGACCCCTTCAAGGACACTTCCTCAGTGGCTATGAACCCCGTCATCAAGTTCACGACCCTCTTCGGCCTCCTCGCCGTCGAGATAGCAGTGACGATGCATGACAAAGGGCTCAAGATGATGATCGCGGCCGTATTCTTCGCGATCGCTCTCGTCTTCGTCTATCGCTCCTTCTATTTCATGCGGATTCCTGAGGAATAAGGGAAAACCAGCATTCGCTTGAAAAACCAGGGCCCGGACGCTATAATCATGGCGTCCGGGTCTTTTATTTGAAATGGCATGCATTATGCTTTTCCACCCTAGGTCGTTGGATTTTAAATCATTAAATTACTAGATCGGCAAATCACCATGTGTTTAGCAGTACCAATGAGAATTATTTCAATAAATCCTGACAAAACCGCAGGCTCTGCGGATTTTGACGGCGTCAAACGCGATGTCAACCTTACACTCATCGAAAACCCGTGCATAGGCGATTACGTGATCATCCATGCAGGGTTCGCCATAGAGAAATTCAACGTGGAGGAGGCTGAAAAACAGCTCGAGATATTCCGGGAACTTGCAGCTACAATGGAAGGGCAAAAATGAAATACATAGACGGTTTCAGAAATTCGGAGACTGAGGTCGCTATAAGCCGTCAGATAAATGAACTCGGTTCAAGACTGGGGCGCAAGCTCACCATAATGGAAGTCTGCGGCACCCATACTATGTCAATCGCTAAATTCGCGATCAGGGATCTCCTTCCTGAAAACATTCGCCTTGTAAGCGGCCCCGGCTGCCCTGTCTGCGTAACCCCCCAGGGATATATCGACACCGCGCTGGAACTCGCCATGAGCGGTAGGATAATCGTGACTTTTGCAGATATGATGAACGTTCCCGGGACAAAATCAAGTCTGTCAAGCATCCGTTCTTCCGGAGCCAGGATTGAATCCTGCTATTCACCGGAAATAGCAGTTGAAATAGCGGAAAAGAACCCCGACGCCGAAGTCGTTTTCCTTGGAGTGGGATTCGAGACCACCATAGCTCCGGCAATCAGCGTCATCCCATGCGCGTCCGTTAAAAGAACCAGCAACATCAGCATCCTTTCATCCTTCAAGCTTATTCCTCCTGCCATGGAGGCCCTGGCTGCCGACAGGGAGCTTGGTATCGACGCATTCCTCTGCCCTGCACATGTGAGCGCAATCATAGGCGCTGACGCATATAAGCCGTTCGTATCTAAATATCACAGGCCATGCGTAATTGCAGGATTCGAATCCCTTGACATTCTTTCAGGAATCCGGTCGATAGTGATGCAGGCGCTCGCAGGAGAGGCAAGAGTTGAAAACAATTATTCAAGAGTCGTCCGCGACGAGGGGAATCCAAAGGCATGGTCGGTCATAAGTAAATACCTTGAACCCTCAGACGCTTACTGGCGCGGAATTGGAATCATTCCGGGAAGCGGAATGTCCTTGAAAAAAGACTTCGCCGAATTCGATGCGGAAAAACGTTTCGGCTTGACGATTGTGAATGAAAAGGAGAAGAAGGGGTGTCGCTGCGGCGACGTGCTCAAGGGAAAGATAGTCCCATCCGAGTGCCCTCTTTTCGCTGCAAAGTGCAATCCTTCCAGCCCCGTAGGCCCCTGCATGGTGAGCAGCGAAGGAACCTGCGCCGCATATTATAAATATTCGAAATAAAAATTTAAAATAATATTTATTTTCCGCTATTGATATATTATCTCAATGCTCTAACTTATGCCCTTCCAATTTTTCTTATTGTTAATTTTATAACAGGATGACAACATATGGCCTTCATTGCCTTCTTGATACTGTTCCCCCTCCTTCCGGCGGCAATGATGCTGCTGGTTGAATCCCCGGCGGTAAGGAAAGGGATAATAATAATCTCCGCGATAGCCATAGCCGTCATTTCCGTCGACCTCGCATTCTCAGCTCCCAAGGACGCCCCGCATTATGTAAATTCCGCATTCCATTCCCTTGACAACATCCTTCTTGCAGGAGAGCTGATCCTCGCGTGCACCCTCCTCTATCTCTGCAGGAAGCTTCCTTTCAGGAAATACTGGATACCTCTGATGGTTGTCCTTCAGACAGGCATGGTTCTCTGGATTGAACTCTCCGGAAAGCTCCATGACGTCAAAACCCAGCATGTCTTTTTCTACGACAACCTCTCGCTGATAATGGCTGTAATTATCGGCGTCATCGGAACTCTCATATGCGTCTACGCAGTCGGATATATGAACCAGTACCACCATCACCACCATGACATCCCCGACAGGCAGAAGCTTTTCTTCTTCACCATGTTCCTTTTCCTCTCCGCAATGTTTGGAATAGTCTTTGCAGACAATCTCATGTGGCTCTATTTCTTCTGGGAAATAACTACTCTCTGCTCGTTTATCATGATCGGATATTCTGGAACCGAAGAGGCAGTGACAAACGCTTTCAGGGCATTGTGGATGAATCTCCTTGGCGGACTTGCGTTCGCCATCGCAATTGTCTACTGCGTCACCGTCCTTAGAATAATAGAGCTCGATGACCTTTTGAATTCAGGGAAATCAGCCGCGATACTGCTGCCGGTCGTGCTTATTGCATTTGCCGGCCTTACCAAATCCGCGCAGTTCCCGTTCTCCGCCTGGCTTCTCGGTGCGATGGTCGCGCCTACGCCCGTATCCGCACTGCTCCATTCCAGCACAATGGTCAAGGCCGGAGTATATATAATTATCAAACTCGCACCTGCAATGCTAATCACGATTCCAGGCACGATGCTCACACCCGGAATCCTTATCGCCCTTATCGGCGCCGTCAGTTTCCTCGCATGTTCATGCCTGGCGATTTCACAGAGCAATGCCAAACGCGTCCTTGCATATTCAACCATAGCAAACCTGGGCCTGATCGTGCTCTGCGCAGGCGTCGGTTCATATCTCGCCCTCTGGGCCGCAATACTGCTTCTCATATTCCATGCCGTTGCCAAGGCCCTCCTCTTCCTCACGGTCGGAACCATCGAACAACAGATCGGAAGCAGGGATATAGAGGACATGCACGGACTAATCTCAAAAATGCCGAGGATTACAATAATAATGCTCATAGGGATCACTGGAATGTTCCTGGCCCCGTTCGGAATGCTCATCAGCAAATGGGCCGCGCTTGAGGCACTGGCCGTAAGCGATCCCTTCCTCCCGCTTGCAGTAATCTTCGGAAGCTCAGCTACTCTTTTCTTCTGGGGTAAATGGATGGGCAAGCTCATCGCGATAACGAATGTCAAGTCTGATGCCGAAAGCAGAATATGCCATGAGGAATGGTTTGTTCTTTCCACCCTTGCGGGCATGACCATCGCCATCTGCGCCCTCTTCCCGCTAGTCGGCTCCTACTTTATCGAGCCCCTCTATGGACACGATCCGATCCTCAGCAAGGAACATATAATAATGGTTGCAATACTTCTCGGACTTGTACTCCTGGTCCCCATCGCATTCTTCTTCAACTGGAAAAAGCTCAGGAACGCAGAACCATATCTCTGCGGCGCTGGAATAAAGGACAACTATTCACAGTTC
>JBAQUG010000094.1:0-8502 GCA_049297395.1 Victivallales bacterium
GTTCTTCCCTTCCCCGCACCCCAACCCTTTCCAAACCTGTTTGCTCTCAACGCATCATTGCTTTCCTCCATGTTCATCAAACGCATCCGGGTAGAACGGCAGGAAATCGCTGTTGGGAGAGATGCCGATGATTTCATCGCCCCGCCAGGTGATGGAATAATCCACGCCGTCCGTACGCTCGATCTCGGTTGATACCGGCAAATCGTAGGTCAGAGTTACTTCGGCGGGCATCAGATCCCTCGGCACGAAGGCGTAATCACCCACAATAAACAGCGGCAGGTTCTTCCCGGCAACGACAAGCCGCACCGACTCCTTCGGTGTCCAGCGTGGCAGACGTATCCAGAGATTCACTTTTTTCTTGGGAGTAATCGTAACCGTGGCGATCTTTTCCCGTCGTGAAGTGATGCACACATTTTTATCATTGTAATCAAAATGGAAATGGACACGCAGGTCCGTTTCATTGGCAACTACAATGTTATTATAAACATCAATAAGCGAATGCAGCACTGCGGCAGTGACGTCGGTGGTGGCCACCTTTTTGCCGTGAGGCATTCCCATGCAACCGCCTAGCGCCCCCAGCAACAACGGAACAAACTCAGATTGAATTTGTGGCGGCAACTCGCTGATCTGACAGGGTACCAGCCGCGCCCGGACGATGCGTTCCACATCATCCAGGTATTCAGTGTAATTGTGCCGCAAAGCCAGCCACAACGCCAGCTGAGCGGCATCGCCGGGGGATGTCGTCTCTCCACCACTGTCTTTCGTCAAATCATGGCCAATAAAGCCAGATTTTTTCAACAGTGTCCGGACGATCTTTTCGTATGTGGCGGAAACGGTATCAATATATTGTCGCTGACCGGTCAACTCACCAAACAGTAGCAGTCCGCGCAGCGTACCTAAATAGGAGTGTGTGTGGTCGGGCTTGCTGGCGAGGTTCAACCCTCCATCGGCCTGGGTTGAATTGGCAAAGTGGTACTCTGCGGATCTCTGTGCCAATACCAACGCTGCGCTGTCTCCGGTCGCCTGATAGAACCATATCAGCGCCTCGAGCATTCTCCCATGTGAACCTGTTGGGTCATAGTGGCGGCCCAGACGATTCGGATGTGTGGAGGATGTTTTAAACGCCTCGAAATTCCACGAACCGTCCGTATGCAGGGCGCAAAGCAATGTCTCGATCATGGAGTGTCCCTTCTTCTTAGCCCAAGCATCGTCCCGGTAGCGGACAAGCGCATGCAGGGCCAGCATGCCTTCTCGGAGGGAATGAAGCTCAAAGCAAGCACTAGCATTGGGATCGATGCAAATGCTGTCGGAATTATCGAAGAAACGGTAGACATTCTCAAGCATCGCCTGCTTCAAATCGCCTGGCACATGGAAACCAGTCGCCTCTTCGAGTCGGAGCATGGCATCCCACCAGCGGCCAAGGTTGTGACCAGGCCAACCTTTGCCTACCTTAACAGAGCCATCTGGGTTTGGGATTACGCACCAGTTAGGCAGGAAATCTTGCTTCAGGTCGAGATTGGACAGCAGGTTCCTGCCTGCCAGTTCCATTACGCCGCGCAGGTCAATGTGCGTCAGCATGTCTGGCGATCCCTTTGCCGGAAGCGGCATGGGATACATGCGGGGATTCGTTGTTGCTTGGGTTGTTTTATTTTTTGAGTTGCTCACAATCGCACCTCCTGTCATTTCATTTTCTGCCACATGCTGCCGTGATGCATCTTTACTATCTGAAAAATAACATCGTCTCCATAAAAGGGAATTGATAGAATGACATGATTCATGTATATTCTGACATGGATAATTCCCGATAAAAACCGTAAAGGTTCTATTGTTTGTTCATGAACTCCGCAAAGATCGGAAGTACGCGGCGAAGTTCCGGCAACGGAAAGTTCTCGCTCAGTTCGAACATGAAGTTCCGGCTCGGTAGCCGCGAGAAAAAATTCTCCAGGTAGCGCAAGATATCCTTCTTGTCAAGCTGGCAGAAATATGCGGGAATATTGGCCACGATGGCTTTGTTCGGCCAGGCGGCGAAGGCCTCTTCAATGGTCATGTCGCCGCCGACCTCGCGCAATGAGAACGATTCGACCACGTCGATGTCCGTCCGGGCGATCAAATCCTTCAGCGGTTTCATTGCACCGTCAAAATGGGCGGCAAGCACCTTGTCCCTGGCATGCACGAGCGCGGCCACCTGGTTGTAAAACGGAACACAATACTTCTCGAACATTGGCGGAGTGGTGATGCATCCCGTGACATTTTCTACCATCCAAACCACTTCGGCAGGAGAGTCAGCCACGATCCGGAAGGCATCAAGTTCCTTCCGCGCCAGAGCCTGGAGCAGATCCTCGACAACATCAGGAATCTCAAACAAGTCAAAATACAGGCGCTCCGTACCGCACAATTCGAGCAGCACTTTCTGGAAGGGGCTGCGGTCAGTGACCGCCAGTTCCACGCCGTCAGTACCGAGGTTGTCACGCGAATCCGACCAGCCGGCGTAATTCTCACGCAGCACCGTATTCTCGATCATGAACTTGACAACTGCATAATCTTCTGGTTTCTCAATGAGGAACTTCTTAACGTACAGGCTGTGATAACCCGGTTCCTCGTGCAACTCCTCATACACACTCCCCTTAGGCGTGTCGTACTGCCGCACGATGATGCGATGACCGTCCTGCCACTTGAACCGCACGGATGTCGTCGTGTCTTTGATTTCCCCCTCGAACATCCAGCCGTTCATGTGGCTCATGCCGGGAGCGATCCAGGAACAGACCGGCGTCCAGTGGATCCAGCCGCACCCCTGGTTCCGCAACTGGCGTTCATTGGCCCCCTGTGGAAGCAGGAACCCGCCATACGCCGCCCATGGAATTACGCCTGTGTTCTGTCGGCGGTAGACCGCCATTATTTGTTCATAAGATGTCATTGCCAGCTCCTCGTATTGCTATTGCTATATGTCATACTTAATGAGGGGAAGCTAAAACCTTTTAAGGAAAGGTTCTTCCCTTCCCCGCACCCCATCCCTTTCCAAACCTGTTTGCCCTTTAACTCTTCTATCACAAATTCGTGTATATGAACTTAACCGGCTTCGCCGGGGCTTAATAACTTTTTTGACAGGATTTACAGGATTCCAAGGATATTCATAGCAAGTTGCATTCATCGGGAAAGGAACGCGTCAGCAGAGTGACGCGGCTACAGCTTGGATTTGTTGTAGCCACGTCACTCTGCTGACGTGCTCTTTGATTGCAACTTAATATTTAAATCCATTTTAAAATCCCGTTTATCCTCTTATCCTGTCTAAAATACAAATTCCTATATTTTTGTAATTACCTCACTCATTAGACAACAACTCTTCTTCGCGTTCCCGGAAATAGCTGACAGTCTGCTGGACCATTTTATCGAGAGCCTTTTTGTCAGGCTGTCCGTGCATGGCGGGATAGGGATCTCCTCCAGGCCCGAGCGGCTCGGGTGTGACAAACCTGCCGGACGCATTGAACCCGATACAGTACAGCGCCATGATGATTGTATCCAAATCCAGCGAACCCAGGCCAAGCGCGCAGCGGTTGCTGTCAGCCATGTGCAGGTTGACCAGGCGATCACCGGCCGCCATCAGCGCGTCGCCGATATGCTGTTCCTCCGTCTGCATGTGATAGACATCGCCGTTGATGTGCGCCACGCCTGGATGTTTGACGGCCTGGATGTACTTTTCGGCTTCCGCGAAAGTATGCACCAGACTGACCTCGGACGAACGGATGGGCTCTATGGCGGCCTTAATCCCGCTTTGCACGAACCAATCCCCCGCGATCCGCAATGTTTCCGTGCTGCGGTGGAATTCCGCGTCGTCGCACGGCTGGGGCCGGCCCACGGCGCCCGGCACAACCAGGAGATATCCCGCGCCGACCTCCCTGGCGAAATCGAGTTCGCGTCGGATGTAGTCAAGCGCCTGCTGCCGCACGGCTCCGCTCGGACTTGAAAGGTCGTTCTCGCGTGAGAACATGCCGCAGACACCGACCGCACTCACGCCATGATCCGACAAGATCCTGCTGGCCTCTGACGGCTTGTATCCGAGACCGGGACCGTAGTGGTTCCCGTGCAGTTCGATAAACCGGACACCGGCCTTTTGGAGCCGTGCCGCTGAATCAGACAACGGCTCAATTCCGAACCCCCAGTTGCTCCAGGAGAGGTTAAGACGTTGCTTCAATCGCTCCGGCTTCTTCGCTTTCAACGCCTGGAACGCATCACGGATTTTGCCGTTTTTGATTTCATAATTCTGTTTTTTCATCTCATTTCCCTCCATTGTCTACTGTCAGTTAATTTTCTGCCGTATACTGGCACAATGCATCTTTACTATCTGGAAAATAACATCGTCTCCATAAAAGGGAATTGATAGAATGACATGATTCATGTACATTCTGGCATGGATGGCACGTATTCAGTAAACTATTTTTGTATGGGTTTTCAAATGGAAAGGACAGGAATATTCATGCTGCCATTTGTTATCAAACACAGTATTTCCATGCAGGAATGACCTTTATGTCCAGCCCATTGACTTCAAGGTTTTCTTCTTCAGAATAAGTGACAATGCTCGCTGTTTTTGAGCCTATCTCCCTTGCTGTTTCAACAAGAGCGGACAATTCACGCCTTTTAGTGTCTGGCTCTGCGAGACTGTAGCAGACTTGGACTGGCAAGAGCTTTTTGTCTTCTGAAAGAAAAACGAAGTCCGTCTCCTTGCCACTTGCCGTCCTGTGATACCAGATTTTATCAGTTTTTCTTCTTAACTGGCAGAATATCAGATTTTCAAGGAGATGTCCGTTGTTGAGGAGTACGCTGGAACTCATCGATTTCACAAGGGAGTGGTCTATGGCATATATCTTCTGTGGATTGGCGTTCTGCTTTGAAACGGAAGGCGAATTTATCCTGACAGGGAAGAAAAGGAAGGCATCGTTTGACCATTCCAGACAGTCCTTTACAAACGCCTTGCTCAACTTATATCCCGATGATTTGAGGTAGTCTGTCAATCTGTTCAATGAATGCAGGGATGCTACATTGTTTACAAGCCTGTGCCCGAGCTGGACAACCGCCTTTGGATGTATTGCATCAAACCGCTCGATTATATCCCTGTGCAGTATCGAATTGAAATATTCCTGATGTGTCATTATTCTAAGCTTGTCGTTCATACCCATAACTTCAGGGAAACCGCCAACCGTGAAATACTTGTCAAAGGCGTTCTGGACAAGATGCCTGTTCTTTGATGTCATTGTCTTATGCTCTATCCGATTGTAATCCAGGAACTCGGCAAAGGAAAAAGGGAAAAGCTCCCACGTCAGCGACCTTCCTCTCATCTGCGTGGATATTTCCTTTGAAAGAAGCTTGGCGGACGAACCCGATATGAAGACATCGCATTTTTCCGTTCTCAGCAGGCGGTCAACATATTTCTCCCATCCCGACATCTCCTGTAGCTCGTCAAAGAAGAAGTATATGCGTTCCTTTGACTTCTTTTCCGGATAAAGCGAAAAATAGGCTTCCGTGACAAGGCTGAGTCTCCCTTCTTTGAGCGCATCAAGCCTGTCGTCAAAGAAGTTCAGATACAGGATGTTCTTCCTCGGCACTCCTTTGCCTGCAAGTTCGGACATTATCTGAGCCATAAGGGTTGACTTGCCGCATCTTCTCACACCGATGCAGACAAAAGCCTTCCCCTTGACGCTCTGATGCCTCAAATGCCTCTGCGTACCAGGAAAAAGCTCTTCATCCTGGGAATCAAGTATTATTTCCTTCAAAAGTTCGAGCATTGTTAACCTGCTAATTGGTTATTGTTCTTACCGATATATCTATTAACTGGGAATATATCTTACCACTTTAGATTTGAATTTCAAGCGACAAGCCGTGCGCTTCCGCATAAATATTCATCCCCCGGCAATGCCGGAATGCTCCGCTGGCGGAAGATGTGGTTGAAGTAGTCAGGGCGTATTTCAATCTTGATGACGTAAACAGGATTCTCGTAAGGGGGAAAGGCGATCCAAAATGCCGGAAAATTGCCATGTATTTGGTGTCCAAGCACTGTAGGAGGACTACGGGACTGTCTGAAATAGCCGCTCGTTACGGAGTAACCCTCAATGGCCTATCGTCCGCAGTCGCCGCTTTCAAGACGGCGCCTGCAGGAAACAAAAAATCTTCAAAGGCAGTTCGATGAGATCAAAATCATTTTTACAGAAAGAATGAAAAAGTATGTTTGACCCCAAGTGGACCCATTTCGGATTTTATGAATGTTGTTTTTTGTGTATATTTCCTTGATTTGCAACAATCCATTCATCCAGCAATCCAATCATCCATGGGACGGTAGTGAAATAAGAACAAATAAAATAGGATAATCGCTTTACGGTGGATAAGCAGCTTGAACCTGCTGGGCAGAGGAAGTACATTAATGATAAGTTTATAAGTTTATTTTTAATGATATGCGGAGGCACCTCTCAATATGAAACATCTGTCCATAGATTATCCGGATACACTGCCGGATGTCCTTCAGGAATCACGGGAGGAGTTTGAGCAGGAAGCGAAGATGGCGATGGCCGTGAAACTGTTTGAGCTTAAACGGATACCTTCCGGTACGGCCGCAGCGCTTGTCGGCATGGATCGGGTTTCGTTTCTGCTCCGCCTGCATGAATTCGGTGTGCCAATGATAGACCTGAACGAATCAGAGTTGGCCGAGGACGTGGCCCATGCCTGACACGCGCGAACTTGTCGTAAATACGGAGCCTATTATTGCCATTATTGCCGCCCTGGGCGATCTTAAAATACTCCACCGTCTATACGAGAGAGTTCTTGTACCGTTCGAAGTCTGCCAGGAAATGCTTGCTTACAATTCAAGCCGTTATGGCGCAGCAGAATTTGAAGTTGCACTGGATAAAAACATAGCCACGGTTTGTATTGACGAAGATGCTGGAAGGCGGGTGGCGCGACTGAACGGGCTCCGTGTGACAGGATCACTTGGCATTCTGATTCGAGCCAAACGTGAGGGGCACAATATATCGCTCTCGGAGGCAATTGGCCGGATGCAAACGAGAGGCATCTATTTGACCCAGCGCGTTATTCAAGCGGCATTGAAACAGGCTGGTGAAGTAAAAGTCCAGTAAACTATGTCGTTTACTTAATCCGTACTAAAAATAAAATATAATTTTCAGCCCCCGCAGGGCGGCGGCACAACATCAATTCTGGATTTATTGACCTTATAGATTTGCTTGTGCGGAAAGACTTCCGCACAAGCAAATCTATCTTTAAACCCTTGATTATGTTAATATCCGTAATATATTCACCCCATATAATATTACTCAATGGGTGTGCCATGTATCGATTTGCGCTTGACTATCTAAAGCAATGGAAAGACAGGATCTCTCGGAAGCCTCTTGTCATACGTGGTGCCCGTCAGGTGGGAAAATCATATCTTGTCAGGATATTTGCGGAAAGAGAATTTGAGGATCTGATTGAAATAAATTTCGAACGTGACAGTAAACTGGCGGCTCTGTTTGAAGTCGAATCTCCTTCAAAAATACTGAAGCTCCTCGAACTTCAATTTGAAAAACCTATTGTTCCTGGGAAAACGATTGTTTTCCTGGATGAAATCCAGGCGGCACCGAAGGTTTTCGCAAAACTCAGGTATTTTTATGAGGAGATTCCACAGCTTCATGTCGTGGCCGCAGGCTCGCTCCTCGAACTTGTCCTAAGCCAGTCTGAGTTTTCAATGCCAGTGGGAAGAATTGAATATCTTCATCTCGGCCCCATGACTTTTGAGGAGTTCCTGCTTGCAGGGGAGAACAGGAATCTTCTGGACTATCTGCGGCACTATTCCTTCAAGGAAAAACTGCCAGACCCCGTGCATCAGAAGCTGATGGCTCTTTACAAGACGTTCATTTCCCTTGGCGGAATGCCCCAGGTACTGAGCGCTTTTATGGGAACATCCTCTTTCAAGGAGGCTGAAATCATAAAAGAGTCAATTATGCAGACATTCAAGGACGATTTCAGCAAATATGGAAGGAAGGTTAATCACCAGCGCCTGCTGAATGTGTTCACCAGGCTTCCTGAAAACGTGGGCAGGAAATTCAAATACGTGAACATTGACAGGAATGAACAGGCGAAGGAAATCCAGAAGTCGCTGGAACTGCTTGAGCTTGCGAAGATCGCATATCCTGTCAGGCATTCCGCCTGCAACGGCATACCTCTCGGAGCTGAAACCGATGAAAGGACATTCAAAATACTTTTCCTCGATGTCGGACTGATGCTCAATTCCTGCGGACTTTCAATGCTTGACCTTGAGAAGGCCTGCGATGTCATGCTTGTCAATTCAGGCGCCGTTGCCGAGCAGGCGGTGGGACAGCATCTTCTCTATTCGCAGGACTGCTATAAGGAGCCGGAATTATACTGCTGGGTGAGGGAGAAGAAGAATTCGGAAGCGGAACTCGACTATGTGATATCAGAGGGGAAGATGATTATTCCAATTGAAGTCAAATCTGGAAAAACAGG
>JBAQUG010000095.1:0-8596 GCA_049297395.1 Victivallales bacterium
TCTATTCTGTGTACACAAAATATACCTTTACTTTTATAATTACCTGTAAATACGAGATTTATAAAAACGAAAACAATAAAAAGACAGTTTCTGTTGACTTTGTGTCAAATAGAAAGACAGTAAAAACAATATGATTATAAAGGAATTGGGTGCGTTATGACAGAGAGAATAAAAATAAAAAAAAGAGTATCCGGATCGCAACTTCGCAAGAAAATTGGAGGCGATATACAACCATCTACTAAAGCCGGAGAAGTTGACAATACCAGTCAAAGACAAGACTTCTGGAGCGGAAATGATCCAGCCCGAACTGTGGAACTCAGGCCGGGACGCGTAGCCGCATATGCCCGTGTTTCCACACAGGCTCAGAAGTCCAACGAGACTATTAACAGCCAAATTGCGGCAATAAAAGAGTTTCTCGCGAAACACAATTACCAAATATCTGACGAACATATATACGCCGATGACGGTTACTCGGGAAGCATTTTGTCCCGGCCCGGCCTTGACAAGCTGCGCGACAACGTGGCCATGTTGAGATACGACTGCGTTGTTGTTTACGACCCTGACCGTCTGGCGCGGAAATATGTTTATCAGATACTTATGGTTGAGGAGTTTGAGCGGCACGGTTGCCGCTTTGAGTTTATCCGCTGCCCTATCGGGAAGAATCCCGACGAGGCGCTTCTTCTGCAAATGCAGGGGGTCATTGCCGAATATGAAAGAGCCAAAATAACCGAGAGGACGCGGCGCGGGAAACTGCACAAGATGAAAGCAGGTGAACTTGTCAGCGCCAAGCGTGCGTTTGGCTACAAGTATATTCCCAGGCAGCATGACTCTCCGGCACGTTACACAATTGTAGAAGAGGAAGCTGGTGCGGTCAGGAAAATCTTCTCCTGGTTTCTGGATGGGAAAGCCCGGTTGAGACATGTGGCCGAAAAGCTTAATGAAGAGAAAGTCCCCACCGTGAAAGGAGGAGCCTGGCATGCTTCCAGCGTCAGATGCGTCCTTACAAATTCCATGTGCACCGGCACCGGTTACGCGCATAAATATAAATCTGTTATTCCCGCACGTAAAAATGCGCCATCATTCTACAGTAAATACGAGAAATCCAGTAATCGTCTGAGAGGACGTGAAGAATGGCTTCCTTTCTTCTGCCCGCGTATTATCGACGACGAGACTTTTGAACTTGCGCAGGAGCGGCTGGAAAACAATAAAAAGCTTTCCTCAAGAAACACAGTCCGGGAGTATTTGCTTAGAGGCCTTATTTTCTGCCCCGTCTGCAAAAGGCGGATGCAAATTGACGTGCTCAAAAGCAATTATTTTTGCGCGTTTACCCGCAAAAGCACAGCGGAAAGCTCTGGACTGCCGCAATGCGCCAATGCCGTGAAATTTCCTGTGGAACAGCTTGATGACCTGATTTGGCGTGAAGCCGCCAAAATAGTGAAAAAACCAGCCTCCCTGAAAACATTTTACAAGCATCATGCCGGAAAAATAGCTCCGAAAGTCACACAAGGCGTTGATAAGCTCAATGATAAAATCCTTCAGCTCAAAGAGCAGATGAAACGCCTCAATTCGCTTTTTATTGAGGGTGTCGTAATCAAAGAGGAGCATTCGGCCCGTTACAGGACTTTGTCGGATAAGAATCATGTTCTGCAATCCCAGCTGGACAAAAACTCCGACGACCATTTCAACGAGGCGGAAGCCATCGCCATGCTGAACTCTTTTTCCAAGTTTTCAGAAACTGCCAGAAGCCAATTGAAAAACGCTGACTTTGCAACAAGACGTTTTATCGTTGAACAACTCGTAAATCGGGTTGAGCTTTCCGAAAATGACATAACCATCGAGCTATCAGCACCTTTGAGCAAAAGTGGTTTGTGTACAAACAATCCCTGCCAGCAAATGTAAAAGTTATTTCTGTACGGCTCCAGAGTGCGGTTCCGGTGCAAAAGCAAGGGAAATACAGGACCTGGTGGAACCTCAGAGCTTCCCTTTGTCCGTGGACGGAAGGCTTCTGAGTGTTATTCCATTTTCAAGCATGCCTGCAAGCATCGCCGCCATTTCGTTCACGCACGCATGCGATTCGGGCCACCTGGCGTCCAGGTACTTGTCGGAAAACACGGCTATCTCATTGAGCCGCGCGAACACCGGAAGCTGGATGTCAGCCGATTTGGCTCCGTTGGCGTTCAGGTAATTCAGGTACAGGCCTCCCGCTACAGAAGATATCTCGTTCACTCCGGCGGAGCAGGCCTGCAGGCATGGCAGGATTGCAAGTTCGGTCAAGTTCCTCCCAAGAGAGAAGTGTCCGGCGGCGGCGGCAAGATTCAACTCTATTTTCAACGAAGGGAAAAGACGGCTCACATGGCTTGCAGAAAGAACTCCTCCTGACACCAGCCTCCTGGTCTCCAGAGACAGGGAAGAGAAAATATCCTCGTTCCTGAGGCACCATGGGCTGTCGGACTTGAGCTTCGGGAGTCCGGCATTGGCGGCCCTGAGATCAAAAGACTTCTCCCTGTAATAGCGTGCAAGCTCGAGTATGAGCGACGGCGAGGCCTTGTCCATGCCAAGCATCCCGCACGATGAGACGACTTTCAGGACTATCGACTGGAGTTCCTCCCCCTCCACGGCTAGATGCTTCGATACAATGCCTGAGATAAGGTTGAAATCAGGCTTGACATCGAGTCTCTGGATCTTGTTCTGGCGTATGAAGCTATCCGCGAGTTCCGGATAACCGGCCTCCTCAAGCATCCTGACGACAAAATTATTTATCTCGGAAACCGCAAAGACACGCCCCCCCTCCGATATCTTCTTGAGGACATATTCCACCGAAAGGGTTATGTCCTCGGCAAGAGTACCGTCGTTTATGCCGCAGGAAAGACAGCTCTGGTAGAGTCGGGACTGGAGCTCGTCGAACTCGAAGCTCCTCCTTGTCCCGTCCTCATGGACTGTTATGACTGCCGAACTTGACAAACGTATCATTTCTGATCCAGTTTCCTGACTTCTGTTATGAACTGCTCCACATCGCTGAACTTACGGTATACGGATGCGAACCTGACATAGGCGACCTCGTCCAGATCCTTCAGGGCGTTCATCACCCTGCGCCCTATCTCGTTGCTTGTGATCTCACGGTCGAAATCCTTCTCAATGCCCGATGCCAGGAGATCGACGGTCTTGTCGACATCCTCGGGATTGACAGGCCTTTTCTCGCACGCCTTGGCAATACCCGCCCGCAGCTTGTCACGGTCGAAATCCTCACGGATGTTCCCTTTTTTCTTCACGACCTTGAGCTCTGCATGTATGATGGTCTCGTATGTCGTGAACCGGTGGGCGCACTTCAGGCATTCCCGGCGGCGGCGCACGCCCGCACCTTCCTTGGTTATGCGGGAATCAACAACCTTGTCGTCAAGACAGCTGCAATGCGGACAACGCATCCAAACACCTTGGATTAATGGATTAACGGATTGATGGATGAACGGACGTAAAAATAAATCTGTTTCAGGCAAATGCAAGACGATAATGAGGGATACTGGACGCTTGATACTTGAAATTGGGAATTGGAACGGAGCGCCGATTCTCCATTTCACCGATACTCCGGAACTTCTTCTCGGGCAGGAATGCCCGAGCTACTTCCCTTTGAGTATATTCTTCACTTCAATCCTGATTTCCGGATCCGGATCGTTTGTGAACTCCTCAAGGACGGGAAAGGCGTCAATCCCCATTTCGAGAAGCCTCTTCTTCGCGTCGGCCCTGACATTGCTGTCGCTGTCGCCGAGTTTCTTCACGAGCCCGCGGATCTCACTCTGCCTGCCCTCCGGGATATCATCCTTCTTGACCAGCCCCTTGAACTTCCAGCCCTGCCTTGCAACAGCCTCCTTGAATTTCTCCTCGTCCATCTTCTCCACATGCCCGTCTATGCATAGCACCTCACGCCATCCGTCGACCGCCACAGGTGCCGCCACTATGATAGTATCAGCGGACTCCGACTGCTTTAGACCGGCACGGTATATGAAAGGAAAACTGGCATCCTCTTCCGGACTCTTCCATAAGAACAGGTCTTCATTTTCCAGATAACCGCCGGTCCTAAGGACTTCCAGACCGGATGGGAAAAGATCGTTGTATTCCTCGGAGTACATCATTAGTGCAAGACCAATCTGCTTCAGCTTGTTAAGATTGCTCTGGGGAAGATTGTTCACGTTCACATCGATCTCCCCGTTCAACACCTTCTCGTCGATCGAGTCTATCAGCCAGACATTGTTCTTCACGTCAAGCACAAGTCCCATCTTGAACTTCAGTTCGCTTTCAGGCGCCTGGAAAACCAGTTCCGCCCTGCCCTGCTGATCCTTTTCCCCGATCTTCTCCTCCACGGGGAGAAATGGCATCTCCTCAGGAAGAGTCTTAAGCTGGTCAGGATCATCCCCGGCCTGTTCCTTTATCATATCCTTGAACATGCCTGACGACATTTCGAGGGCGGTCTTCAAATCGCCCTTCCCGGCGACTTCAAGGAACTTCGTCCATACCGCCCTCGGTGAAACCTCGGGAAGGAGCTTCTCCGGCGCCCCGCCCCATTTCAGATAGAGCGTCCTCGCCTCCGCATCAAGTTCATTCCCCGGCTGCATCCTTATCAAAACTAGCAGGTCGGCTCGCGCCTTCTCCTTGTCGTCCTTCCCGTAATATGCCTGGGCCCTGAAGAACAGGGCAAGCTCCCGCAGCTTGTTGCCGGGAACATCCTTTTCATAGACCTTGGTGAGTTCCACGACAGCCTCGTCATATTTTTTCGCCTCGAGGTTCTTAAGGCCGTCGTTGAACCATCCGCTTATTGCCATGATGACAGACAAAGCAATCGCCTTTATCGCCTCCATATGGAATTTCCCCTAGTTTAATTTTTTGCATGGCAAAAAATTATATTATCTCGAACTCCGTCATCGATGAATCATGCTTCTCCTCCACGAAGCTGAAAGAATCCACCTTTGCCATGCACGATCCGGTCTTGAGCCATTCGAGCATCATGCCAACTTCCTTCTTGTCACCCTGTATCCAGGCCTCGACCTCGCCGTAGTCGGCGTTGCGGATATATCCCTTGATCGTCTTGAACTGCCCGGCCTTGTCAAGCGCGGAATACCTGAACCCGACTCCGGTGACGCGCCCTTTGATCGTAACTTTATACGCGACTTCCATGTTGTTTATCGCTCCAAAATGATATATTGTTTTTGTGCAAGCAAACTGTATGTGTAATATAAGGCATAATTATTCTTAGTAAACCTTTAAACCTGTCAACCACTCAAAAACAATATCCATGGAAGCAGTACTCGAACATTTCTCAGGTTTCATGACCATTGAAAAAGGTCTTTCCGGAAATTCCGTCTCCGCGTACAGGACCGATCTCCGCGACTTCATCCGGTTCACCAGGGAAAAGGGCAGGAACGACTTCAACGATGTCAACCGCGCCGACATACAGGACTTCCTGTCGGACTGCAAGGCACGCGGACTCGAATCATCATCCATGGCGAGGCGGCTGGTCGCCATCAAGATGCTCTTCAGATACATGTTCCAGGAAAAACTGATAAAGAACGATATCACCGACGTGATGGACTCACCGAAGCTATGGCGTCTGCTGCCCGACATGCTTTCGGCCAAGGAAGTCGATTTGCTGCTCATGGCGTTCCCGGCAACCGGCAAGGATGCGCTGACATTCCGAAACCGCACAATACTCGAAGTCATGTATTCCTGCGGACTCCGCGTCTCCGAAACCGCTGAACTGAAGCTTGGAAGCCTGCACCTCGGCGAGGAGATAATCCGCGTGATCGGGAAAGGCAACAAGGAAAGGATTGTCCCCATCGGCAAGCCAGCCATTGCCCTCATCTCGCGCTATATCTCGGAAATGCGCCCCCGCCTGATGGCAAAGGGGGATCCGAATGAACCCAATGTCTTCGTATCATACCGCGGACAGCCCCTCGACCGCGAACGCATCTGGGCCGTCGTGAAGGAAGCTGCGAAAATCGCAGGCATCGCGAAGGACATCCACCCTCACACCCTCCGACACTCGTTCGCCAGCCACCTCCTGGAGAACGGCGCAGACCTCAGGATAATCCAGGAAATGCTCGGGCATGCCGACATCAGCACCACCCAGATCTACACGCACGTCGACCAGAAGAAACTGATAAGGGTGCACAAGCAATTCCATCCAAGGGCGTGAAGAAGTCGTCGGTCGTCAGCAGCCAGTTGTCAGCAGCCAGTTGGATATAAGAATGTAACACAGGCGTCTTTCCTGTGATTCTGCTTGTAGTAGGCGAATTTATACGCCGTTAAATTAAATATGAACGTGCAATAAATTGCACTACTAACAAATTCCGAAGCAGACACCTTTTGAAAACTTGACTGATGATAGTATTGTTTCAGAAAATCATCGAAAAGGATTTATAAATCACAATGAAGACATTTCATAAGAGCATCCTGATATTTCTATCTGCATCTGTAATTTCTTTCCTGCTCTCCGCCGAGGACAACAAAACCGCCCCCCCGGACCAGCAGATCTCCTCCTGCATCGCCAGCCTTGGTTCTGAAGAATTCAAGACACGGGAGGAGTCGCAGGCAAAGCTTCAGGAAATCGGAAAGACGCAGTACGACCTGGTCCTGAAGAAATCCATCGATGCCTATGCCGGCAACAAGGATCCCGAAGTCCGTCTCAGGCTGAAGAATGTCCTCCGCACCATTGTGACAGAAAAGAACTTCCGGAAAAAGGGATTCATCGGAATCTCAATGAGCAACAGCCTTGTCGTACTGAAGATCGGGGATGCCACCTACAATCCGATCGAAATCGTGAACGTCATGCCGGATCTGCCCGCAGACAAGAATGGCTTCATGACCGGCGACAAAATCCTGAAGGTCGACGACAATGCATGCAGCATGAACTTTAACTCTAACGGTGTCGTTGAATACATTTCCGCCAAAAAACCTGGAACCAGGGTAACCTTCCTGCTCCAGTCCGGCGACAACACCGTAACAAAGGAAGTCGAGATAACCGAACGCCCGGATCTCCCGAACGAACCATCGGCAGAACAGCAGAAGGACGACTTCTTCACAAAATGGTTCAAGGGAAACGTGGCGTCTCCAGTGAAACAGCAGCAACAGGAGGGAACCCCATGAAAGTTACCAGCCATGCAATCCTTTTCTGCTTGATGATGTCCGTCTTCTGCGGTGTAGCGGAGGCTGAAAGACTTGAGAACAAACTGAGCACGATGATGATAAAGGAATTCTCCGTCGAGGAAGCCAAGTCAAAGGACGTGTTTGAACTCGTGCGCCAGAAAAGCAAGGAAGCCGATCCTGAAGGCAAAGGCGTTAACTTCGTTTTCCGGGACATGCCTGATGGCAACGCTGTAATTACAATCAAACTCGTCGACGTCCCACTGATAAAGGTCATTGAATACATATGCATAGCTTCAAAACTGAAGTACAAGGTGGACTCCTACGCCGTTGTCATCTCCAAGGACACGAAGGACGATAAGAAGCCCGCGAAATGATCTCGCCCCCCCCATGGATTAATTGACCTGCACATCAGGGAATGAAACCTGCATAGCTGTAGATAGGGGCAGGGAAAACGCATTGGTTCGTTTCTTCACCCTTCACGTATGCCCGATACGCTCAGGGTTTGCGCCTAAAATACAAACGCCTGTATCTCCCGTCAAATGCCCAAGTTGTTTTTTAGCGGGCCCTTAGCCGGAAGAATTATAACTGATTCCTATCCCCAAAACTCCACATACGGAAAACAAAAGAACATGCCCTACGGCAATGACTACCAAACGAATCTAATTATTGGGAATTAGTTAGTAGACAGCCCGCAAGGGCTGTTCTTGGATTGCCTTCCCTGCTTGAACATTGGAAATTGGATTTTACCGGGCGCAGACTAGTCAAAAAAAGAGCGGCGGAAATTTTCCGCCGCTCTGTAATTTCGTATTATAAAAATCCCGGAGGATTTTTTATTACGGGAACATCTTCTTCTTGGGATCAGCTGTCTTGGCGCCAGACGGGGATGCCGGCTTGGAACCACTTGGAGATACTGTTTTTGCGCCCTTCACATCGGTCTTAGGGGCGTCCTTCGGTGCCGGCTTTACAGCAGCGGCTGCCTTTGCTTTTTCTTCTTCGATCTTCTTCCTCAACCAGTCGGTGACTAGATTGATCTTGGATCTGAGCTGGACATTTTCACTCTGGAGAGCTTCAATGTCGCTTTTCATGCGGTTGACTTCTGAACTGATAGCATCCATTCTCTGGTTCTGCTGTAATTCAGCCTGCTTGTCTTCACAGCCGACGAGCAATCCGAAAACTAGCACTGAGCCTGCAACTGCCAGCATCTTCTTCATCTATTATTCCTCCAAATTTATTCTTATTTTTTACAAATTGAGGAGAAATCTAACCGTTGGACACCAATAACACAATATATAAAATCATTTTTTATGATTTTTTTTGTTTTGAGTGTATTTTATTGCGATGATGACAAACCGTTCAAAAACAAGAATGATTTACATAGGCCGCATCCCCGTGGGAGGCGATTCGCCTGTCACTGTCCAGTCGATGACTAACACCGACACGCGCGATTCCTCCAGCACGATAC
>JBAQUG010000096.1:0-2171 GCA_049297395.1 Victivallales bacterium
ACCACAAGTACCTTTCTAGTTTTCTCCACACTGGCCAGCAGGCTCTCCGTAAGTTTAAGAAGAGGCATTTCAGAAACAACAAACAGATCCGCGCTATCCGAATCACCATCCATTTCCATGGCTTTGAGCACGTTTAAAACAACTGGCCCTAATCCTACGACAGTGATTCTCTTTCCACTTTTAAGTTTTCGCACGCTGTTATAATCCGGCAAATCCAGCCCTTCCGGCTTAACCCCGAAACCCAACCTCAAATACGAAGGGCCTTTTCTCTTCATCATTATATCCACAAGCCCGTCTACGTCCTCGTTGCAGAACGGGATATAGCATTTCATATTCTGGAATGAAGATAAGACTGCAATGTCTTCAATAGCGTGATGAGTAGCACCCATGATTCCATAGCCGTAGCCTCCGCCATTGCCTATTATTTTAACGTCCATGTCATGCAGGCACACATCAATCCGGATCTGCTCGGCCGGACGGAATACGGCGAACGGGGCTATGCTGTAGCATAACACTGTATATCCCTGCGAGGCAAGCCCAGCCGCAAGAGATACCATGTTCTGCTCGGAAACGCCGGCATTGATGAAACGTCCACCCATGGTGGCCTGAAGATTCTCCAGCGCCATGAATCCAAGATCCCCCGTCAGGAAAATTACCTTTGAATCAGATATCGCTATTTTCTCTATCGACTTGGAAAATTCCTTACGCATTTCTGGCTCCCGATTCATTGAGCGCCTTTTTGTACTGCTCATCGCTCATGGGAAGGTAATGCCATTCCATTTTGTTTTCCATGAAGGACACGCCGCTGCCTTTCACCGTCTTTGCTATTATACACTTTGGCCTTACCCCATCGCCTTTCCCAACTTTTTCAAAAGCATTGACAAGACAGTTGAAATCATTGCCGTTCGAAGCCTCGGCCACCTCGAAATTAAAGGATTCCCACTTCTTTACGAAAGGCTCCAGCCCGAGAACGTCGTCGCTTTTCCCAAACCCCTGCAACCCGTTGTTGTCGATTATGACTACAAGATTGAAAATCTTCTGATGCGCCGCGAAAAGAGCCGCCTCCCAAGTAGAGCCTTCATTGCAGTCGCCTTCAGATAGCACACAGTAGACGTTGAATTTCCTGCCGGAAAACCTGTTTGAAAGGGCAATGCCGGCGGCGAGGGAAAGTCCGTGCCCCAGACTTCCTGTCCCAAAACTGACACCTTCAAGCCTTCTGCTGCATGGTGGATGCGCTGCGAGAAGGGTACCGTCTTTGTAGAATGACTCGAGTTCAGATTCCGGCATACGCCCAGATTTGGCTAATACCGTATATAATGCGACAGCCGCGTGCCCCTTGGACAGAATAAATTTATCCTCATCTTTCATCCTGTCAAAGAACAGGCATATAAGTATGTCCAGGCATGAAAGCGAAGTCCCTATGTGTCCGGAATTCGCCTTTTTATGCAGTCCTAAAAGCGTTTTCACGCAGTCTGCCTTTATTTTGAAAAGCTTGTCAATGTCAGACATATCATGCCTTAAGAACCAATTTGAATTTGAATATACGCCATAGAATATACCTCAAAAGCATACTCAGGCAATCCCATTGAGAATATTTAAGATTCATTAAGTTGACAAATAATACCATGTCTGATAAATTCGAATTTCACATGGACGCACATCTATTACTGGTTTCTTATGAAATTACCGTCTGCTAGTACATTGAAGGATTTCCCTTCACAGCACCCCAATATAAGCGCGGCCTCTTTACTGGGTCTATTCACACTTGTTTTCTTCTGGGAATCCTGGATTGGAGGCAAAATACCATTTTTGCGTGACATGTTTGTAGGCAACATGCCCTTTTATAAGTTTATCGGACATGCATTCCGCGACGGACAGACACCTTTATGGAACTCATATACTCGTTTTGGACAACCATTGATCCCCACTTCGCTGGCAGCGCTCTTTTATCCGTTTACTTTTCTGTTCTATTTCCTAAACACTTCCCTGTCGTTAAAATTGATCTTGAGCTTCCATCTCTTCCTGAGTTCCTTCGGATTATACCTACTGGCCCGTCAATGGAAGATTGGCTGGTCCCCGGCTGTTTTCATAAGCATTGCCTTTTCATTCAGCTCCTACTTGGTCGCCAATATGGAATTCCCTATTTTTTTCGCATGCGCATGGGCTCCATG
>JBAQUG010000097.1:0-17419 GCA_049297395.1 Victivallales bacterium
TGATTCTTTGTTTTTAAAATAGCCTGAAATGGTTTTCCTGCCATTACGCCCAATATTTTACCCATGCTTTTCCCGGAATTGACCTCTTATTTTTATAAAATAACAGATGTTTTTTCAAACGATGGCGTATATCATGCGGTCGCGGTTGACGTTGGGCAACGTGACACACTGGTTTGACCGCATGCTTTCAATGGCGCCAAAACCGATTTCATTCACAGCGACAAATTCATCTCCAGTACATCCCGGAATGCCGACACCATCAATCGATTGCGCGATCTGGTCGTAGGCGATGGCAAAAGGGCTTCTCTCTTCAGTAAATCCATGGACGGAAAGATCAATGGGTTTTCCTGCACTGTCGCACGCATACGGGGATGTATAAATGCCGGCTCGGGCCCGTCCTTTGCTTCCAAAGATTTCACAGTAGAAACCGCCGAACTCCCCGTTGTGCCCGATTTGTACTCCCTGGACACCGTTTGGAAATTCAATTGTCATGTTCGATAAAAACGGCTCGGGTTCATACCCATCTTTCGTGATCGTACCACTCTCTCCTTGCGCGAAGACCGCAACTGGATCGTATCCGGCAAATTGGCATATCACGTCCGTCGCATGGCTGGCGAACGAAAGAACAGTTCCCCCTCGGACTTGTCCGCCGCAGTATGAAACGACGGACTGCACTTCTCCAATAAGTCCATTTTTTATAAGGCGTTCCATCGTGAGTACTTTCGGAGACCAGTGCCGCGAATAGGAAACCGTAATCGGAACATGGGCCTCCTTGGATTGCCCCACCATCCTGTCCATTTCGTTCAGAGAACAGGTGGGCGGTTTTTCAAGGAAAACAGCACGGGGTTTCGCTTTTATCACCTGCTCGACAACGCCATAGTGAAGCGGAGCTTTCACGCAGATGGAAATGATATCGAGTTCTTGATCGCGCAGCATATCCTCCAACCGTAAATAATAGCGCGCAGCTGGGAAATATTGCCCCCATTTGTTTTTGAACTTCTCAACGACTTCCCCCGAAACGTCAACTGCCGCCGCGAGTTCCACCTGCTGGCTCTTATATATGCCTCCGGCATGATTGTAAGGACACGCATCCGTTGGTTCGCCCCATTTCATGCCCGATATGGCGCCAAGACCGATTATGCCGACTTTCTTCTTGTTCATGTTACACCTCTCCTATTTATTGCCTCGGTTACCGTGCCGGTTGCCGCCCACTCGCATCCACGAAGCAACAACCGTTGAAACGCCTTGTTTTCAAACGTCCTCATTTTTTCGCCCTCGTAGTTTTTGAAGACACCCTCCCTCCAGACATGACCCAGGATATGATTATACACGCGTCCGGCTCCGTACTGCGTGGTTGTCGCCATCGGCTCACGCGTGCCGGTTCCGTTCTGGGCCGGATCCGACAAGGCTGACGCCAGAACATGGACGCGGGTATCATGTGGGTTCACCAGCCGATGGTATAGTTCATCCCATATCAGGAAATCGTCGAGCCCCCTGGTGACAGGATGCGACTTGTCGTCTATGGCAACCTTGAATTCATGGTAATTGCTGTGTCCGGATTTGTCCTTTTCCCAGACCAGTCCGCATTGTTTTTCAAATTCGATCCAGCCGCGCATGTTGTTTGCCGCATGGAGAATAACTACCCCGATGCCTCCGCGCACAGCGTTTTCGTAATTGACTTTGGCACGACTCGACCATTCCGGCCCGTTGTAATCGACAAAGAAGAGCTGATACTGTGCAAGGGACGTTTCATCTTCAAGTGATTCTGTCGGATGCTCCGCAAGCGTGACCGAAAATCTGCCGGACTCGTTCATGATGTCACGACAAAAATACGAGGATCGCTTCCAATCATGATTGTTCTGGCCGGTCAATAGAAGAACGCTTATCTTGTCCATTGAAAATCTCCTGCGTTGTTCATGTTAAGGAACCGTGCAGAAATAACTTTTACATCTGTACGACTCCTTAATTTTATTTACTGAAGTTCGAAAACGTCGCCTATGGTCGTCATATCGCTTCGTCCGGCGGCTTCGACGATTGGCCGGTGCGAACGGAACATGCCTATCCTGTCATTTCCACGATAGACGTTCATATAGACCTGCGTGTCCAGAAATGGTTTTTCCACCATGGTGACGGACAGCCAGTCGGAATCCTTTGGATATGCCTCCGTCCATTTCTTGTCAATCACTTCTTTTCTGGGATTGTAGATTAGCCAGGAATGCATGCCCGCCGGAAAATCCCGTTTCGCTATGACATCAATGCCAAATTGAACCGACAAAGTTGCAGGTTGCTTGAGGAAGGCCACTACTCCTACGTAGTCCGTGGGTGGAGTAGTCTTTACGTCAGGATCTTTGGCAAATCTATGGTCGAGCATCGGTAGTCGTCCTTCTGGAAGTTTCACTCCTGCGGCGGGCTGCGGATGATGGAAAAGTAGGATCTTTTCCTTTTCAACCTTCGGCTCCTTGTCCGTGTGATACCACTGGGAATAATACCGGGTCAATTCCCAGAAAGCCCAGCCGTGGTTGCTCTCGGGCATGATCTCATGGTCTTCGGTCTGGTCGTTCCAAGTAGCTATGTAGACATATTTTGAACGGACTTCAATAGCTTTTCTCCAGATGCACGACAGTCTCATGAAGCCCAAGCTCTCATGGATGCTCTTCTTGCCGTAGGTTAATTTTTCATCACGGGATTGGGCAAACGAGTTAAGCGCCGAGGGAATGAACCGCCGGTTCGATGCGGAAAGGTTTGTTTCAGTTCTCTGGAACTGTTCCTGTGCTTGAAACCACGAGGCACCGCAAAAACTGAAGAAGAGATCGCTCCCATTGAACCAAGCAACATCATTGTCATTCAAAGTGGCATCGGGGAGACACCAGCCCGGTCGGATGTTTTTGCCATTAGTGGTCAGGCTTACCAGGCATATTTCCGAGCGCGGTACTTTGCTGCACAATTTGTCCATCGCCTTCGAATAGTCCATTGCCTTTGGATAAGAATATGCCTGGGTATCGCCTACGAAAAATACCATGCGCCGCCCGGCATCATCTTTTAGCCATATGTCATCATAATTTTGCTTGAGATATCCCAGAAGGAATCCGAGGTTTCCCCAGGAGTCGGAGGAATTGCCTTTGGAATCCTTATCGTAGTCTGCCATCAACCAGAAGTCAGGGCATATTTTCATGCCGAACTTACGGGCGGCATCAAAATACGGGATGCTGGTCTTCAGACCTACTGTTCGATGGAATTCACCACCCATCGACCATATGGAAAGACAGTCGAATCCGGCCTCCTTGATAAGTTTCACATCCAGTTCGGCCGCCTCTTTTGGTTTGTCCCAGAGATTCAAATAAATAGGATCGTGGATGGACAGGATACCAAGGTCTTCCGAGGGCTTGGTATTGTTGTTCAGATGACTCCACTTTGGGTTGTCATGGTTGTTGGAGATCCCCATTACCGTCATAACCGAGATGATAGCCACTCTCTGTCCGGGAGATGCCTGGATATAGCATGAGGGGATGGCGTTGCCAGTATTTTCCTGCGCTGATGACCTGTTGAGACATCCTGTTGCCATCATGGTGGAAATGAAGATCGTAGAAACTAGGCTCGCAACGGTCTTTTTATGAATGAAATGCATGATTCTCTTCTCCCCTTGTTGTTTTATTTCCTTTTTAGGTTGAGGAATTGTTCGCTGCATGGACATAACGTTTGAGCCCCCCTAGATTTTACTCTTTTTCTTTCAGCTTTATATCACGAATAGCAATATTCGCCCCATAGCACGTTTCAAGCATAAAACTCAGAATGCAGTGGGCACTTAATTTTCCGTCATCGGATTTCGGGATGATCTGGCACGAATATTCCGCCTCCCCCTTGTCGAACTTGATGAGTTTTTTAAAATAGAAGGTATACGGAGGTTTTGAGAGGAAATATGCCACGTTGGACAAGGTGTTTGCATCGGTATCCAACTTAAACGACAATTTGTATTCCTTGCCGATTTCAAGGTCGACCGCAGTATTGAACTGTACGTGGTGGACGCCTTCCTTGAAACCTGCTGATCCCTTTTTAACACTCGCTCTAAACGTGCCGTCGCTGTCAATTATCGCGGTCGAGCCAGCCTCCTTGCTTTCCGGGCTTAAACAGGGCAACCACTTCAGTTCATTAAGTATTTCCTTCTTCTCCGACGGGTTTGTTTCAGCCATGACTGAATAAACCATCATGATTGAAACCACCATTACACTCATTAATACCGACTTTCTCATTATTTCTCCTTGACGTGTTAAAATTATCAGATGAGCCGATTTCAAAACTTCTGAATCTTTCCATTTTTTCATTATTCTACTTATAAAAACGCTTCCCATGACGACTATTTTGTTGTCATGCCTGATCAATTCCGATCTTTTTAATCTTGCTTGACCTCTCGCGTATCAGCGCGTGACCATATAATACTTTATTTCCGCCTCTGTCCCCAACAAGTCGGACCGCTTCATTGTGTTGGCGTGTCCATCCACCCAGAGGCATTCTGTCATGCCTTTATGGCGCATGGATGGAGCCATTGTGCTGGCAAACCATTCGATGACCTGACCGTTAGCGTCCTCTGGGGTCGAATCAGCCGCAAGAAGCGTCTCGGATGGGCTACTTATGCGCACCGCTGAAATAGGATCCAGATATGTTGGAGTGTAGAGATGCCTATAGTTGATTCCATACATTCCCCACCATCGCAGGTTGGAGTAGCTTGATTTGTAATACTCATTGCTGAATTCCCGTATCGGACAGCGGAAGACCACGCTGTTGTCCGCGTCGCATGAATCGAGCAGGGATTGCCTGTCCTTGTAGATATAACAGGACGCAAGGTCGGTATGCCACAAGGATGAATTGAATGTTGTATAAGCTGCAGGTACGCCCCAAGCTATGGGGAAGTAGTTGTTGTAGTCGCCAAGATACATTATGTTGAGTTGTCCGATTTGCTTTAAGTTGTTGATGCAGGAAATGTTCTTGGCTGCGTCCCTCGCATTTTTCAGCGCAGGCAGGAGCATTGCAGCCAGAATTGCGATGATCGCAATGACAATCAGGAGTTCGATTAAAGTAAAACCCCTGCGTATCAATGTGATACGCATCGGCTTCACCTCATAGACCAGTAGGGTCGAGAGATGGCGCGGCACGCAGAAGAGCCCGTTTCCAGCTCCCTCCTCATCAAACGCAGCATGTGGATTTTCCACGCTACGCTTTCCTGTTGTTTTCCTATCAAGGTTTGTGAGACCTGTTTGACCGGCAGCACTTTCAAGATTCATACATACCTCACTTTGTAGTCGGCATACAAGCCAAGTTTCTGATATATAGCAGCACTCGTAAAGAGTGCTGACATTTATTATCGTTCATGTGAATACCCCTTCTTGCCAGCGAGGATGGCGGACGAGACGGTCTTCCATGCTCCTGTACGCGGCAAGAGAGCGCTGCAGATGTCCGTAGGCATCGCCGCCAATACCGTAACCGAGGAGGCATACCCGCCCAGAATAACCATTTTTATGGAGCAATCCGAGAAGGGCGAAGTTGTCCATTTCGCCGCAATCAAGAGGCTCAATAGTGCACCCGGCGATCTTCCCTTCCCTGCGCGTACCACAAATGTTGACCGATGCCAGATACGGCATCGCTTCCCGAACACGTTGCGACAGGTTCTTTCCATCAACGGCATACCAGTGAAACGCGCTGAAAACCGCCTTTAGACGGGGGTGATTTATTTTCCCGCACACTCGGACGCAGTCTTCGATGCGCTCAATCCAGCACCCGAAATGATTGTAGAGGCAAATATTCGCATGATGCCGCTCCGCCATAGACAGCAAAGGCATCAGTTTTTCAGTAGCACGCCCGTCTCCAGCGTCGGACGAGGGGCTGAAAGAACCATCACTGGACACTATCGACAACTCCAGATCGCATCCGTCAGGCAACAACTCGAACAGGGTCTGCACCTGGGAGGCGCTTGCCTTGTCCGGTCCAGATGCGATATCAAGAGATGTATATGCCGCGACAACATCAAGGCCATATTTCTCCTTGGTATCCCCTATCTTCGGCGCAACCTTTATCATGTCATCTGGAGATAGGGACAGATACACGCCATCATATCCCAATTCCGCCAGCATTTCGCATTGGATCTCGTATGGGTAGGAGCCGGCGGTGGAATTCTTAAAGCAGTGCCCCATTGCAACAATAGGATATGTTTTCATACCTGCTCCATTATAACGGTCTGGCTCCGTCCTTTTTCGACACAATCATAGATAGCCCGGATGCAGTTGAAGTTGAATACGGCCTGCTCGTTCAGGACGGCCGGAGAATTCCTGCCATTGACAACTTCATGAAAATAGCATAACGGACGCTCCAGCATGAAAGGATCGGTCCCTTTCTTTTCGTACGGTATGATCTGTGTCTTCACTTTCCCGGCATCGTCAAAGTAGATTTTCAGTCCTTCCTCTCCAAGCCAGTCCAGTTTCACGGCGCCGAGAGTGCCTTCGAATTCGAAATACGTTGCCGGTTCTCCATATGTGCATTTTGCACGTTCAAAATTGACGCGCACACATGTTCCATTCTTACAGTGATATGTCATAACCGCCCCGGCATGGCACTCGGCATCCACGACAACTTCAGCTGGAACTGATGCGTATTTCATTGATGGAGGAGGCGCCATCCACGCATCAAGCACATCCACCTTTACCGGCTGTAGAATATTATTTAGCGTTGTAAAATCATACGGACTCCAATCCATCAGAGTTCCCCCTCCATTCTTGGCGCGATCCAGGCAGAATGCATCTCCATTTTTGCCAAAAACGCCGTCTTCTCTCGAACTCTGGGTTCGGTGCCTCCAAGTTACCTGGTACAGCTCGCCAAGTTTTCCTTCCTCCAGCCATCTCTTCATCATCTCCGTTGAGAAATGGCCGATAAAGCGTGTGCTACAGCAACCGAGCCGTAGGCCGGTTTTCCTGGCCATCTCCAGCATGCGCCTCGCTTCATCCTGATTCATAGCGAGCGGCTTTTCACAGAGTACATGCCGCCCAGACTGCAGGCCTTGCAATGTCAGGACACAATGAGAAGAAGGCGGGGTGGACACAATGACGATGTCATCCGGACGTGCCGGATCTGCAAGCATTTCCCTTGTGTCGGTATGAGTGACGACACGGGGAAATTTCTCCTTGAATTTCTTGAGTGTCTCCGGATTGCTGTCCGAGACATGCACTTCCATCCCATTTCCTCCCGGCAATTTGCCGACAGCTCCGACGTGGGTGCCGGCAATAAAGCCTGCGCCGATAACGTAGATGCGTTCTGTTGCCATTTTCAACTCCATTGCTTTTTTCAAATGAATTATTTGATTATGATATTCGTACAGTATATCCTATAGCATCCGTATGTAAATAGACGAATTGCTCAAAAGGATGCACGAAATGATTATTAAATATTACCATGACATGAAGTTCATTAGCGGAGCCCACATCCCGAATTGCCGTAGTCCTATTGACCGTCGCACTTCCGGACTTGCCGTCAACTATTTAAACGCAGGACAGATATATTTTGAAACCGAGAAAGGCCGGCGGGAAATAATTTCCGCCCCGGCCGTTTTCTGGATCTACGAATCCCGTAATTTCAAATACGGTCCGTTGAAGGATGTCTGCTGGGATCATTTCTGGGTACATGCAATCGGGGCAAGAGCACGACAGATGGTGGAGCTGGGCTTGTTTCCCGACAGCGACTGGCCTGTCGTAAAATTGAATCCGCATTCAATCATCCCCGATAAGATTATCGCGCTGATAGAACACCTGAAAAACCGTGATCCGTTAATCCATGCTGAATGCATCTGGCAGCTTGAAGGGATAGGACTGGAACTATTGCAAAGGGAGGCGGCTGGAGGGAGAAGCAATACGACGGGGCTGGAAATTGAACAGCTGTCGCGCAAAATCAGCAATGCGCCGGAAAGCAGATATGACTTTGTCTCGATTGCCCGCAGCCACGGCTATTCGTACAGTCATTTCCGCCGCGTGTTCCGTGAGCATACCGGCTGTTCGCCTCGCGCCTATCAATTGCAGTGCCAGATGAAAACAGCGGCCGACCGTCTTGCCAAAGGTAGTTCGATAAAAGAGGTCTCTTCTGAACTGGGCTATGACAATCTCCATTATTTCTCACGGCTGTTCAAGGCCAAGATCGGGCTTGCGCCACGTCATTATCTTGACTCTCTGCCATATGCATGAGGGACGTATCTATAGTTTTTCAGATAAATAATTTCATTATTTTCCTGAAAAACTATACTTCAGAATTCGGCCTGCCTCTTCTGTTTTCCCCTGAAGACCGAACTTGGATCCTCGTCGAGGTTGTTCACAAGTTCGGTGAAGGAATCAAGGGCTTCGTCGAGCTTTTTGAGTGTGTCTGAAAGTTCTGTGCTGACATCATTGAAGGATTTGACGGCCTGTTTTGCATCATCCATCGTCCCCCTGGCGGAAGCCGTGGTTTCCGCGATCTTCGCTTCTTCTACCTGCTTCTGCAGGGTCCTCGACAATTCGTTTATCGAACTGGCGCCCATCTTAATCTCATCATAGATATCCTTCATGCTGGACTCGGTCATCACCTTGTTTATATTGGCGCTCGTAATTTCCAGCTGTCCGCTGATATTGTCGATTTTCTGTATGACAGAAGTCACCCTGGGATCGTTCAAGACTGACTTGATCGCCTTGAGAGAACTTACCAGTTCGGTGGCTATCTCATCGAAATTGACATTTGCGATCCTAGCAAGAGCCGTCGTGATATTGGAACTCAATCCTCTCAGGAATGACGGTGTAGAGGGAATATATCTGACACCCTTGGGAGGGATAGCGTCAGGGACTGGATATTTTTCAGGATCAAAATAGTTCATTTCAACATATTTCAATCCGGTTATCCCCATGAGATCAAGCCTGCATCGGAGTCCCTTCTCCACTTCCTTCTCCATCTTGTAGAAAAATTCAGCTTTTCTTGTGATGACGCTCAGTTTCTCCTGTCCGCCCGCTGCGTCAATCGCTGAAAGCTCGGCCTCCATGTCGACGCGGACAAGATTATCGCTGGGCCTTACCGTGACGTTGGACACTTTCCCGATGGTGACCCCCCTGAACTTGACGGGTGCTCCAGGCTCCAACCCTTGAACGGATTCGTCAAAAAGTGTCACGAACTGCACTTTCGGCTTGAATATGTCTGCAATACCAAGAAGGAAAAGAACGATGACAAGGAGGGATATCCCTGAGATCACGAAAAGTCCTAGTTTATATTTATTTGCCTCAATCATCTTTCATCCTTTTTTGAAAACTGCCTTTAATAAATCTTATTAAATCAATTACGCAAACAAAATCAATCCATTTTCCTGGAAAGCCCGGCGCGGTCAAGAAACTCCTTTACAGAAGGCGGCGGATTGAATTTGCGAAGTTCGCTGGGCTTCCCCCTGGCCACGATAGTCTTCGTAGCCTTGTCGAGCATTATCACCCTGTCGGATATCGCGTATATGCTGTCAAGATCGTGCGTTACTATCACCATTGTCGTTCCAAGCCTGTCCCTGAGATCGATGATAAGCCTGTCCATCTTTGCCGCAGTGACAGGATCAAGACTTGTGGACGGTTCATCGAAAAAGAGTATCTCGGGATCCAGCGCCATGGCTCTTGCAAGAGCTGCGCGTTTTTTCATTCCTCCGCTCAGTTCGGACGGCATTTTCGGTCCTGCCCCTTCGAGTCCGACGAGTTTAAGCTTCTCGTTCACGCGTTGGAAGATCTCTTTTTCCGTATAATCCCTATATTCCTCCATCTGGAGAGCTATGTTTTCAGCAATTGTCAACGCGCTGAAGAGGGCCCCTGACTGGTATAGGACCCCGAACGATTTCATTATCCTTCTCTTCTCGTCCCAGTCAGCCTTGACGATGCTTTCGCCTTTTATGAGGATGTCACCTTTCATGGGCTCATAAAGTCCGATCAGATGCTTGAGTATCGTGCTTTTTCCGCAGCCCGATCCTCCGATTATCACAAAAATCTCACCCTTGTCGATGGTGAAATTTATATTTTCCAGGACTACAATATCCCCATAACCGACTGTAAGGTCGATCGCCTGAATCATTGGAACTGTATTGTTTTCAGCCATTCAAAAATAAATCTTTCTGTTTGAATACTAGTCTTCAGGTGTCTGGCGTCAGTGTTCAGCGCTGGAATATGGACTTTCTAACTTGATACTGAAACCTGTCACCTATGCTATCCTCAACCTTTTCCCTATCAGAACCTGCTGAAAAGATATGTCATCAGCGTATCCGCGATTATCACCAGGAAAATTCCGCTTACTACCGCAGATGTGGCTGCGCTGCCGACGCCGTGGGTATCGTTTTTCGCTTCCAATCCCCTCAGGCATCCGACTGCGGCGATCAGTATTGCGAAGACCGCGCTTTTTATAAGTCCTTCCGAGAATGTTCTCGGCGTGATAATGAGAACCGTCCTGTTGAAATAGGTGATAATTGGAAGTCCGAGGCTGAACACTCCGACGGTCATTCCCCCTATTATGCCGAGTACATTTCCAAAGACTGTCAGGACGGGCATCACTATGACAAGGGCAAGAAGTTTCGGTATGATGAGGAACCGGCTTGGATTGAATCCCATGGTGACCATTGCATCAATTTCCTCAGAAACTTTCATTGTGCTTATTTCAGCGGCGAACGCGGAGCCGGCCCTGCCGGTACAGATCATGGCAACCATGAGAGGACCCAGTTCCTTCACTATGGAAAGTCCTACCATGTCGGCGACGTATAGATCTGTTCCGAACTTGTGCATCTGAAGGGAAGCCTGAAATCCGAGGATAAGCCCCATGAGATAGCATATCATGCATGAGATAGGAAGGGCATCGGCTCCACATATGTCCATGTAGAAAAGGGTCTCCCTCCAGCGGATTCTCCTGGGGTTTCTTACTGCAAACCATGAGGCCTCGGCTATTTCCCCTATGATTGCAAGGATATTTATGATGTCCTTCCAGAATTTCAGCGAGGCTTCGCCGGTATATTCGATGGCAGGCCGTATCTGGGGTTCATGAAGCCTCAACTGCTTCTGATCCTCTGTTTCCATGCTTATGTTCTTATCATCGCCCATAATTCCAGAAATTCATTCCTTTTTTAAGGTATCCGCTAAACCTATACTCATTTGACCCTATTGACAAATTTTTTCAAGATAGCAACATTCAAAGGGATGGATATGCTTTTACCAGCTTTAAGTCGTTTCCCATTTTGAAATATCCACCATGCCAGAGTATCTTCGCTAAATTATGAAAATCAAATATCCCATCAATAGATGAAAAAACTAATTAAACTCCTCTTTTATATCCTTGCAATCGGAGGATTTGTTCTATTCGTGTACTGGATTTCGGGCAAGGGTAAAATTCTTGAACTGGAAAATCTTTCAATTGCCGTTTCACCAATTGGACAGCTCGCGCAGGCTAAAGAACCTCATATTCTTCAAAACCTGTTGAATAATATTAGGCATCCTCTTGCCAAACTGGTCTTACAAATAATAACCATTCTGGTTGCCGCCAGGTTGTTCGGAATGCTTTTCCTGAAAATCGGACAGCCCATGGTGATTGGCGAAATTGTAGCAGGCATCGCTCTTGGCCCCTCATTGCTAGGTTGCCTATGTCCATCTGCTTCAATCTTCCTTTTCCCTCTGGAATCACTGCCAAATCTTCAGCTTCTCAGCCAGATAGGCTTAATCCTCTTCATGTTTGTCATCGGGATGGACATCAATTTGTCAGTGTTACGGAACAGGGCTACCGATGCAATAGTGATTAGTCATGCCAGCATAGTGATACCTTTTGCCATGGGCATGGGGCTCGCCTATTATATGTACCTGCAGTTTGCGCCAGCAAATATTCCTTTTCATTCATTTGGACTGTTTATGGGAATAGCCATGAGCATTACCGCCTTTCCTGTACTGGCACGGATAATACAGGAGAGAGGATGGACACAGACACGCATAGGAACCATGGCCATTACGTGCGCAGCCGCCGACGATATAACAGCATGGTGCCTGCTGGCAGTAGTTATTGCCGTGGCACAGGCCGGTTCGATTGCAGGCGCTTTGATGACAGTATGCATTGCCATGCTATACGTCCTGTTCATGATACTTGTGTTAAAACCTTTTCTTCAAAGGATAGGAAACGCATATCCGACCCGCGAAACTTTAGGCAGAGGAAGCATGGCGTTTTTCTTCCTGGTATTATTCTCCTCCGCTTATATTACAGAACTGATAGGCATACACGCCCTATTCGGTGCTTTCATAGCAGGTGTTGCAATGCCTTCAAATATGGATTTCAGAAAAATAATCATAGAAAAGATTGAAGATGTCAGCTTGGTACTGCTACTGCCTTTATTTTTTGCCTATACAGGTCTTCGCACCCAGGTTAACTTGCTCAACGAAGGCAGCCTCTGGCTCTCATGCGGTATCGTAATATTGATCGCGGTTTCAGGCAAGTTTATCGGCAGTGCGGCGGTGGCCCGGCTTGTGGGACATAATTGGAAGGACAGCCTCTCTTTAGGCGCATTGATGAATACGCGGGGACTGATGGAACTGGTCGTACTCAACATAGGTTACGATATGGGGATTCTTACTCCTGAAGTATTTACCATGTTTGTATTGATGGCGCTGGTTACAACTTTCATGACTGGTCCCGCACTGAGCTTGATTGGCCGGATATTTCCGGAAATAACGGTAAAGCAAATTGCCTCGCGCATTGTTGAAACCGGCAATAAAATATTGATTTCATTCGGACCGGCTCTGACTGGGGTCAGGTTATTACGGCTGGCTGGTGAAATTTCACCAAAGTCGGAGCATCAGGCAAACATTACCGCGCTTCATCTTACCCTTGGTACCGATATGCACCCTATTCATGCCGACAGTTATGCCCAGGAAAGTTTCCAGCCATTGCTGGATGAAGCCAAAGCTTCAGGCGTTAAAATCGAGACTTGCTACAAGGTAACTGACGATATCGAACAGGAAATATTAGGGATCGCTGAAAGCCAGAATTACGATCTTATACTGATCGGGTCAGGTAAATCCATATATAAAGGGTCGCTGCTGGGATCCATGATCGGGATGATGAATATATTGTCGTTTAAAAACATTCTTCAAGTGATTAAAGGCAAACCCCCTATTATAAAAAAAGACGATTTGATTCATGAAAAGGCAAGGCATCTTATTGAAAACGCTCCATGCACAGTGGGTGTTTTCATAGATAAAGACTTCAAAAATGTTGGTAGTATTTTTATACCTGTGTTAAACAAGAACGATGCATTTGTATTGACATTTATTAAGAAATTCATTAAAAACAGCGGCTCTGCCATAGAAATATTTGATAAAGAAGGGATACTCGCAAATAATCCAGCGGTGATTTCCGAAATTAACAGTATGAATGACCGTAAACCGAATACTATACGTTTTATCGGCAGCAGCGAAATTGAGCAAAATACATTCTTTGAAAAACACCAACTGATTCTTGTAAGCTACGACGGATGGGAAACTCTTGTAAAAAACCATAAGGACTGGATCAAAAAAATGCCTTCAGCCCTCATCATTAAACCAGGCAGAGAGTTTATGCCGATATCGTCATAGAAAGAGAGGTGGAAATGGATATCTTTAAACTCCCAGTAACTGAACCGGTCGCGGTTTTCGCGCTTCTTGCCGTCATCCTCCTGTTTGTCCCCCTGCTCTTCAAAAAATTCAAAATCCCGGCAATGGTCGGACTCATCCTGACAGGTGCAGCCATAGGTCCGAAGGGTTTCAACCTCCTGGGTTTTGACAGTGGAATGCAGCTGTTGTCAACCGTCGGTCTCCTATACATAATGTTCATAGCCGGACTGGAGATAGATCTGAACCAGTTCATGAACCAGCGGTTCAAGGCTCTCGTCTTTGGAATTCTGATATTCGGAACCGCGATGGCAGGCGGCATTGGGATCGGCTATATGATACCTCATCCGGAAAAAACTGATCAGTTCCTGTTCTGCGTCCTCATAGGAGCCCTGATGTCGTCCCAGACGCTTCTCACCTATCCTCTCGTAAGCAGGTTAGGACTTTCAAAAAATCTGGCGGTTACTGTTTCAATCGGCGCTACTCTCCTGACCGACATCCTCGCCCTGATAGTATTGTCCGTGGTGGCGAAAATACACAGTGGGGAAGCCCAGACTTTTTACTGGATAAGGCTTGTATTAGGATTTGCATGCCTTGCAGCAGTAAGCATTTATGTTCTTCCAAGGGCCGGAAGATGGTTCTACAGGAACCTCTCGAGCGATGATACGGCTGAATATCTATTCCTTTTTTTCAGTCTTCTTATTGTCTCAACCATTTCCAAACTTGCCGGCCTTGAACCCATTATAGGGGCATTCCTCGCAGGACTTTCATTGAACTCCCTTGTCCCGGACCAGAGCCGGCTGATGAACCGTGTCCAGTTTGTAGGCCATACACTTTTCATCCCAATATTCCTCATATCAGTAGGAATGCTTGTAGACTACAGGATTTTCCTGACCGGTGTAAACGAATGGATTGTAATATCGCTGATGATAGCGGTCGCAGTGGCCGCAAAGTTCACAGCCTCCCATCTCACAGGTTTTTTCTTCAAGTTCACAAGGGAGCAGTCATGGTTGATGTTCGGAATGGTCGTCAACAAGGCAGGAGTCACGTTAGCCACAGCCATAGTGGGCTACAATATCGGACTTTTCGGGCAGGACGTCCTGAACGGTGCGATAGTTATAATCCTGGTGACGTGCCTCATAGGTCCATGGATAACTGAAAAGTACGGCAGAAGCTATGCCCTTACCCTTTCAACGTCTCCTGAAAACAAGACCATTTCAAATCAGAGCCAGAGGATAATGGTGCCTCTTTCAAATCCTACGACATCACGGCATCTCATGGATATTGCATTCATGATCAGGGACAAGAAACTTGGGCTCCCCATATATCCTGTTTCAATTGCCATCGACGGCCCGGGAGTAAAAGAGGACGTGGCGCGAATCGAAAAAATGCTGAGCCAGACCATCATCCACGCCGCCGCCGCGGACATCCCCGTACATCCGGAGACAAGAGTCGATACTGATATCGCATCCTGTGTTTCAAGGACCGCCGTTGAAATACAGGCCTCGTGCATAATCATCGGATGGAAGGGGGACAACCCTCTGCCAAAACTTATTTTCGGGCAGGTTCTCGACAGGCTTCTTGAACAGACCTCAGAATTGGTGATGGTCTGCAAGATCGAGCAGCCGGTGAATACCTTCAAGAAAATCATAATTGTCATTCCTCCTATGTCCCATAGGCAGAGCGGATTTGAGGAAGCCATATTCACAGCTAAAACCCTTTCTGCCCAGTCCGGTCTAAGGACAACGGTTTATGCCTCCACTTTCGACATACAGGAGACATCCTTGCTTTTTGAATCAATGAAAACATCTTCTTCCGTGGCTTTTGTTACAATTGAAGTATGGTCCGATATATTTTCGATAATCGGAAGGGATGTCGGTGAAAATGATCTTGTAGTGCTACTCAGCTGCAGGCAGGGTAGCCTTGCCTGGCAGCCCGGCCTTGATCAGCTTCCCAAACATTTTATAAGACACTTTCCAAAGACAAGCCTTATCGTCGCATATCCTTCGGAATCAAGGAATACTTACGGAAGATATTCAGGCAATAATACGGCTTTCATGTCGTCTTCTCTCAGGGAGCTGATGAGTCCTGACAGGATGGTTTTCGGATTGGATTATGAAGATCCGGAAAAAGCCGTAGATAAAATTCTGTCTAATTTCCTTAAAGGCAGGTCCAGCGCGCCTGCGTCGACGGCTTCCATGCTTGCAGATGAGCTTCTTCCTACAGCTCTTGAGATAATTGAGGGGACAGTGCTTCTCCATGTGCACTGCGAGAATACCGAGGAGCCGACAGTCCTTCTCGGAACCAGCAATACAGGCATTTCCTTTGCGGGAATTGATAATCCCGCTAAATCCATTTTCATCCTGCTCAGCCCTGCGGCAGACAATCCTGAAAAACACCTTCAGACTCTTTCCGATATAGCCCGGTTTGCATTGTCCATGAAAAGCAATGATATTCTGCATAAAGTAAAGAACCTGCCCGAACTGGAATCTTTATTAAAGACATTCAATCTGAATATTTCATGATCCGGGAATATCTACCTTTTTACCGCCCAGCGGAGCTTTGCGCTCTTTGATCTTGGATTTGAGCGAAGCTCCTCTGAAGTGGCCCGAATTGGGTTACGGGTAATTTGCGCGTAGATCCCAGTGCGGAATCCTTCCAGAAAAGAATTATTGACACGCCGGTCTTCACCGGAATGAAAGGTCAATATTGCAGCACGTCCGCCTCCTTTGAGACATCCGGGCAGAAGCTTGAGAAACTGTTCAAGCACTCCAAATTCGTCGTTGACCGCAATGCGCAGAGCCTGGAATGTCCGCTGCAATGATTTTTTAGTCTCTTCACGCCGGGTTTGTTCTGGAATACGCCACAAGGCCTGACTTACAAGATCCGTCAATTGCCCTGTTGAGTCAACCGGTCGTTTACTTTTGAATATCTCCCGTGCAATTTCCCAGGCATGAGGTTCGTCGGCATTTGATATTAGGAGTTCGGTCAATTCTTCTTCGGCAATTGATTTGAGAAACGCCGCTGCCGGCTGTCCCTTGTCAGGATTGAGGCGAAGATCCAGATGGGCATCCCTTTTAAAAGAGAACCCCCTCTCCGGATTATCCAACTGCATTGACGAGACTCCAAGATCAGCGAGCACAAAATCAAATCCGCCTCCAGCTTCCGGTACAAGCTGGGGCAGACCTGCAAAGTTCATTCTCCTCACTAATAGAACATCCTCTGAAAAACCAAGTCCGCGCAGACGCGCTTCAGTCCGAGGCAGTTCCAACGGATCCACATCTATGCCAAAGAGCCGACCTCCGGGAAGAATCAGCTTCAGCAGCTCCTGCGCATGTCCTCCAAAACCCAAGGTTGCATCTAATCCTATCATCCCCGGCTTCGGATCAAGCGCCTCCAAGACCTCCTTGACAAGAATCGGACGATGCATACCTGCAGGAGTCTGTCCGCGCTCCACTACCTTCTTCACTTCATCGGAGTAGATCTGCGGGTTCAACTCCTTGTATTTTTCCTCAAAACGCCTGGGATGCGTCCCCCTATACCTTACCCTGCGCTTTTTAACAGAACTGTCATCGGTCATTTATTCACCATCAAACATAAATTTTAACTCAAGTTTTGCAGTTCGTTTTTGAACTGAAAGACTTTGGGTTATTAAAATATAATTTGACTTTATGGTCTTATGTTAAAGAGGTTATACTAATTCCAAAACATAGGGTAAAGTCAAATTATGGGGAACGTAAAGGTAAACGTGGCTGAAATCAAGGACATTTGTAAAAAACATGGAG
>JBAQUG010000098.1:0-29146 GCA_049297395.1 Victivallales bacterium
ATCTTCATCTCGAGCATCTGCTGCTTCGCAACTCCGGTGACTTTTCCCTTGGACGCTTCGGTGCGCACCTCCTCGCGGATCCTTCCGACAGTGCTTTCAACCTTGACGCCCAGCACGGAATGCAGGCATGAGTTCGGATCCGCGTCGACAGCAAGCACAGGCTGGCATCCGTTCGCCAGGAGCCGGTTTATGATAAGGCCGGTTATGGTCGTCTTGCCGACCCCGCCTTTGCCTGTTACCGCTATTGTATAGGACATTGTTATTGGTTAAAAGTTATAGGTTATCAGTTATTGGTTATCAGTTATTGGTGTCGGTTAATGAGTTTTTTAGAGCTTGCAACATTTTTGTTAATGATACGAGTTCATCAATAATAATTTTCCCGTTTTCTTTGTCTATAAGTCCAATTTGGATTGCGATATATATCTGAGTTCGCAGTTCCGCCGCTGATCCTTTGGCAATATTGAGAAACCGCCGAAATTCAGCATTGCTATTTCTGTCACACCCCTCAGCAATATTCGAAGGGATGGACAATGCAGAACGCAAAATCTGATCTTTTATCCAGAACGAACTTGTTTCTTTCAGCAATTCATGGAGTCTAACCGTGAGACGGCATGACTTTTTCCAGACATCCAGATTCTCAAAATTTGACTTCATGTCTAACGTCCCGAGATTATCTATCCGGCTGAGCCGGATTAGATGAATCTTTTTGTTCGAGTTTTTCTCTTATTAAATATTTCATGATTCCATGAGCTTTCACTAAGATTCCTGTCATGATAAATGCAACCCCAACAACTACGAAATCATGTGGGCCTAACATTTCTTTCTTAGTTACATATGAAATTTCATATTCAAAACATGAAACAAAAATAATAAGATAGCCTAATCCAATAGTTCCTGTAAAGAAGCTTTTTTTATAAAACGCCTGAGACTGTTCCTGTATCTCAAGTACGGATTCTCTTGATAGCCCTATGCCAAATAAACCAATGAAGGAATGTGACTGAGCCAAGCAGTATTAATGGGTATATAAGAAAATCTGCATGAGTTGGCCCCTGTTTAAGTATTTCTTTAGATGTTACAATAATAAGTATAGCAAAAGTGAAACCAGTCCAAAGAATAATTTTTTTAAATATTTTCATTTCATCTACTCTAACCTCAACTTATAACCTATTAACCTATAACTTATAACCCTTCATCAATGTGCATGCGGCTTGCCGCAGCCGTCGCTTATCCTTGCCAGCTCGTTCCTTACTGCCGCAAGCTCCTCTTTTAGCGTGATGAGTCTCTCGGCTCCGACTTTTTTCTTCTCCAGAGTCTCGATCTTGTCCTCGAGATCCTCGATTTCCGTCATCATCTTTAGATATTTTTCATGCGGGACATCTGTTTTCATTTGAACATCCTCTCAAGATTGTTTAAGATTGATTCAAAAGATTTCCTTGTTTCAGGCTCTATGTTTTCCAGAACCGACTTTGCCTTCATGTCCGCCTTCCTCACTTCCTGGGAAAATGGTATCATTCCCAATATCTCACGGTCGGGGAATGAATTTTTTATAAAAGTCTCGTCTTCGTGGCAGGATATCCTGTTTGCAACTATGTGGAGCTTTCTGAGCCCGATGTCGTGCGCCATGCCGATGATCGCCTTCGCGCAGTCCACCGAGCGCTGTCCGGGTTCCACCACTATCAGCATTCCGTCGACGCCGCTGACAGTGGCCCTTCCAAGATGTTCGACACCGGCTTCCATGTCCATTATCAGCGCCTCGTTCTTGTGCAGGATCAGATCCGTGACAAGCGCCCTGATGAGGATGTTTTCAGGGCACGCGCATCCGCTGCCGCCTTTTTCAATTGCTCCGACCACGATCAGCGATACGCCATTGTAGTTTATGGCGAATTTGCCTGCGATGTCGGAGACCTCCGGATTAAGCTTGAACATCTGGCCGTACTGTTTCACCTTTGCACCGGTCCGTTCCTCGATCAGCGTTTTCTGCAGGGCGATGGGGACAATCTTCTTGCGCATTTCCTCAGGAAGTCCCAATGCAACTGCGAGATTCGCAGCCGGATCGGAATCGAGCGCAAGCACTTTCATCTTCCTTTCAGCCATGAGCAGGGCAAGGGCCGCAGCAAGCGTCGACTTGCCAACTCCACCTTTACCTGAGATTGCGATTTTCATAATTTGAAAACTTTTTACCGAACGGGAAAAAGTTTAGAATCCATATTTGCTTTTCATCGTCTTTGAGAGCTGGAAGAGCGTCTCGAAGACCCTTTCCGCGTCCGCCGGATCCATTGACCCGGTTCCGCATGACGGAGTGATCATCGCCTGTTCGGCGATAAGTTTCCTGTCTATTCCCTTTGCCGCAAGATTGTCGATCATCTTCTCGAGATGGGCGGCAAGCATTTCGACGGTCTGCTCCCTGATCGCCGTGGATGTCGGGACAACGCCCCAGGCAAGGATTCCGCCGCGTTCAAGATGCGCTTTTACGGCTTCAGGATACATTGCAATAGTCTCGCCGTAGCCGAACGCGTCGAAGTTCACGATGTCGACTCCTGCGTCGATCAGGATGCTCCATTCGGTGTTGCCGCAGCAGTGGACGCCGGAAAGCGCGCCTTCAGCATGGACGGCCTCGGAGACTTCGTTGACGAGGATGACAACGTCATCGCGTTTCACTGACACGTATGTCGAGCTTCCGAACGCCGAGAGTATGGGTTCGTCGATGAAGCATATGACCTTTTCGGCGTATGGCCTGAACTTCTGGATCTGCCAGCGGCATTTCATGGCGAGACATTTTGTGATCATGTCTCTGAACTCCTCATTGTAGTAGATGGCGCGCTTGTTCTCGTCCACCAGCGTAAGCGCGAAACTGCACGGGCCTGTCGTCTGGACCTTCACGAACGGGAGCTTTGCCCCGCCTCTGGCCTGGAGCGCCTTCTCGAGGGCGTAAAGTCCCTTTGAGAAATCCGGGCTTATCGCCATTGATGAGAAATCCCTGGTTCCTCCGTCTTCGGTAGCCGCGATGTAGCCTTCATAGAGCTGGGCGAAGGATTCGGAATAGTCCTTGGACGTGTCGAAATACATCCTGTGCTTCGCCTCGTCGATCACCGTGCACGGCATTCCCTCGGAATACTGGATCTCCATCTGTTCATGGAGACCGAGTTTCGGAAGCTGGGGCCATATCGGGGATTCGCACATCTTCGAAAGTGAGACCTTTACTGCATAGTCGGGATCCGAAAAAGGCATGCTGCCGATTCCTGTCGCGGTGAATTTCGTCTTCATATTATTAAACTCCCTAGTTTATTATTGAATGTTGGATGTTCGATGTTCAATTTATTTTTGTTCCCTGTCGCCGATTCTCCGGTTCTCCGTTACGCCGGTTCATGTTCTCGGGCAGGAATGCCCAAGTTACTTCTTATACGCGTCCACCGCCTGCTTGATCGCCTTGATGTGGGCCGGTGTTGTTCCGCAGCATCCGCCGATTATGTTCGCGCCGGCTTTGATGAGTTCCGGAACCCTCTTCGCCATTTCCTCGGGTGTCTCGGGGAAGATATCAACTCCGTTCACATTCTTCGGCAGTCCGGCGTTTGCATGTACGAGGATGAAAGATTTTGGAACAGCCTTCTTGATTTCCCTGACGATCTCGATCATGCGCTCAATCCCATTTCCACAGTTCGGTCCGATGATGTCTGCGCCTGCTTCAAGCGCGGCTTTTGCGGCATCTGCCGGGGTGACACCCATCATTGTCCTGTATCCGCCATGCGCGGTAAGTTCGAAGGTGAATGTGCATATGACCTCGCACTTGGTGTTCTCCTTGACGGCCTTGATTGCCAGCGAGGCCTCGTCGATGGCGCTCATGGTCTCGATGCAGATCGCGTCGGCTCCGCCTTTTTCGAGGGCGACAGCCTGTTCCTTGAACGCCTTGTAGAGATCGTCTTCGGTTACATCGCCCACGACTAGCATTTTCCCCGTGGGGCCGATTGAGGCGATGACCCATTTGTTGTCACCTGCCGCCTTGCGGGAGATCTTTGCGGAAGCCACGTTTATTTCTGAAGTCCTGTCTGCAAGATGGTAGTGTTCGAGCTTGAAGCATGTTCCACCGAAACTGTCGGATTCGACCATGTCGGCGCCGGCGTTGATATAGTTCTTGGCGACGTCATAGACATCGTCGGGCCGGTCAACGCACCACAGTTCGGGGCATTCGCCCGGTTTGAGTCCCTTCTTCTGGAGGAATGTCCCCCATGCGCCGTCCGATACGAGAATTCTTCCGTTCTTCAAAGCATCGACAATCTTACCCCTAGCCATAATAACCTCCTGAAGTGCCTTTTTAATTTGGCCATTTTTGTAATTAACTGCACAAATTTCATTATTCAAATACAGCGCAAACATTAATTATCAGCCTTGGAAAAAGAAAGCGCCGATTTCTAGCTTTACAGTAAACTTCAAGTATTTTGCAGATTTTTACATAATGCTTTGTCCGATCAATATTAGAACGCGCAAATCCTCCGCAGGAGGACTACTACAAACGAATTACCTCCTTTTCTGAATGCGCTAGCTTCCCTGAGCAGGTTAAAGCTTGATTTCTGCATTCTTCGGAATACAATAACTGGAGCTTGAACAGCGAAATGATTGAAAGGTCTGAAATTCTCCCTTGTCTGGGAAGGGAAGTAGTTTTGAGATATTTGTAACAAAGTATGGCGTTTTCGATGAAAACGCCTTGTGCCGGTTTCGGCGAAACCGGCATACTTTAAGAAGCTAGAAAGCATAAGGCAACATATGAAATCCGACAGCAGCAAGCCGAGGTGTCCTGGGCAGGACATGAGATTCTGGAAGCCCGAAGACATATTCACCCTGAAGTGTCCGCACTGCGGCAACGAAGTGGAATTCTGGAAGGACGAGCCTTTCCTCATCTGCCGGAAATGCGGCAATGAGATCAGGAATCCCAGGATCGATCTCGGCTGCGCCAAATGGTGCAAGTTCGCCGACCAGTGTCTTGGCAGGGCTTCAAAGGACGAATCCGCGGCGCCTGTGATCGAGAAGGTCAAGGCGCTGTTGTCGTCCCAGTTCAAGATGGACGCAGCCGCCATGAAGGAGCTTGAGAAGGCCTGCAGGCTGGCGGATGACGTCCTCGGCGGAACCAAGTGCGATCCGTGCGTGGTGAAGACCTCGCTTGTCTTGATATTTTTTTCCGTTGACGGAAAAAAATATATCGATGGAGTTTCTGAAATCCTGGGAAAAGCCGGAATCAGCCCCGATCAACAGGAGAAGATCAATGCAATCGTCAACGCGATAATCACCGGAACGGACTCCGATTCCGAGGAGCTCAGGACGATCAGGAAAGTTTTGGGGCATGGATGAATAAATTTCCGCTTCGGAAATTTATTTCTGCCTCAGCTTCAGCAGGCGGTAGACTTCCTTGCAAAGCTGGTGGAGGGTGATATCGCTTTTCTCGAAGATCTCGTCGGAAAACCTTTCGGCTTCCGCGAAAGTCGAGTCGGTGCTGTTAAGCCCCGTGTAGACGATGATCGGCGGAGACGTATGCGGCCTGATCCTCCTGATTGTCCTGATGAGATCAAGCCCCTGTCCCTTGTGCCCTTCAATGTTCAGGTCGCTCAGGACAAGTTCAACTTCTCCGGCAAGAACGAGATTTTCCGCGTCTTCGCAGTTGCATGTGATAACGCTGGCCTCATGGAACATATGTGAAAGCATACGTTTCAGAACAGAGGCGATATCCATGTTGTCTTCGAAGATTAAGATCATCTTTCCCTCCCAGGTCCAGATTTGCAATACGAAGTCTTGGGAGCTGATGTAGCATAAAGCATGCCAGCGTATAAATTTTGAAGCTTCAAAATTTATATTTCATCACCACGTCGAAACAGAGCAGTCCTCCGCAGATGTATGCGGGAGCGCTGAAAAGTATTGATACGGTCTTGGCAATCTCGGCATCCTCGTCGCTTATTTCAGGAAGCTTTACTCCCAGATCGTCCAATCTGCCCCAGACGGTCAGATAAACCTCCATTGCGATTATCGCAGCGAAAAACGGCACATGGATGAGCCCTATGAGCGGATTCAGCTTCACGCTCCAGTAGGCAAGCATCAGGAAGGCAAGGTAGAGCCCGCTCGAAAAGTCATACAGGATTATCCAGAGCTTGCTCCTGACATACATCAGGTATCCGAGGTTGGACACCACGAACAGCAGGTAGACGGTCACGTAAATTTTCACCCATAATGGCATGCGCGCTTTGTTCCATCCTGTTTAGAATGTATTTTAACAATTTCAGGCAAGGTAGCCTTTCCTGAAATATATAAGTGTATTCAGGCAATTCAAAGATGAATTTTCCACGGATGAATATGAGAGAAAAAATTGGGGTCAATGCGATAATCCTTGCGGCCGGCATAGGCACACGCCTCCGACCTGTCACCGATTTCATCCCTAAACCGCTTATGCCCGTGGACGGCACGCCTCTCCTCGAATCAATCATCCTCAAGATGAAAAATGCAGGAGTTGCGAAAGTCGCAGTCAACACCCACCACCTCGCGGACCGCGTCGAGGCCTTTGTGGAAAATTCACAGTATGCGGGCTATGTAACGCTCTATCATGAGAAGGAAATCCTAGGTACTGGAGGTCCGCTTGTCAATGCAAGGAATCTTCTTTCTGAGGCTGACTGCTTCGTCCTCTACAACGGCGACATCCTCTCCGATATTGACGTAGGGAAACTCGTGGATTTCCATAGGGCATCAGGTAAAATTGCGACCATGGTCATTATCAACGGTCCGGAAAACAGGGTGCTCACGACGCTGGGCTCCAAAAATTCCGGAACTGTGATCGACATCCTCGGCAAGCTCGGAAAGACAAGCCCGTCCGCCAGGCTTCTGACTTATACCGGAATAGCCGTGTTCTCCAAGGAGATATTCAAATACCTGCCGGACCAGCCCGTGAACTGTTCGATGATAACTGCAATACTTGATGCGCTCAGGGAGATCCCCGCTTCAGTCGGCGCATATCTGCCGGACAAAATGCTCTGGAACGACATCGGGACCGTAGGCAAATATTTCTCGCTGCTTTCATCGCCGTTGAAGCAGAAACCGCAGACGCCTGCAAAATCCCCGATCAGGATCAGCTCCCTTGTAGAGCAGGGCTCGAACAGGAAATTCTACAGGATCAGCTATCCGGATTCCTCGCGCGTGGTTATGGTCTCATATCCGGAGGACCAGGATTTTGACAGGTTCATCAAGGTGGGCGAATATCTTTTTAAGAACGGGCTGGGCACGCCGCAGATCTTCAGCCATGACAAATCCCAGCTTGCCGTCCTGCTCGAGGATCTGGGAGACGATACCGTACATAGTGTCATCAGGAAGAAAAATAAAAGTGAAGTGTATAGGAAGGTGATCGACTGGCTGGTAGAATTCCAGAAGAGGACCTGCGAGCTGGGAGATGAATGCCGTCACGAGATAAACAGATCCTTCGACTATCCCGGAATCCGCTGGGAGACGGAATACTTCACCGAGAACTTCCTGAAAAGGTATCTGGGCGAAAGCGAGGAGAAATGCGCCGAACTGTTGACGCGTTTCGATGTTCTTGCCCAGGAATCTTTGAAACAGCCGCAGGTGCTGATACACCGCGATTTCCAGTCGCAGAACATACTGATCAAGGACGACAAGGTCCGGATCGTGGACTACCAGGGCACGAGATACGGGCCTGTCGCCTACGACCTGATGTCGCTCCTCAAGGATGCTTATGTCGATATTCCTGTAGCTCTCAGGAGAGAGCTACAGGAATATTACTATAGAAAAATCCAAGGAACAAGAATTAAAGAGCTGACTTTTACGAAGGAGCAGTTCAGGAAATACGCGGTCATTGCCGGACTCCAGCGGAACATGCAGGCGCTTGGTGCCTTCACATTCCTTGCGCTGGTCAAGGGGAAACAGAGATATCTGAGCTACATCCCCATCGGTGTCAAAAACCTCATCGAGGGCATTGATGAACTCGAAGCATTGCCCGACAGGCCTGTGACGCTCACTGCCCTTCTGGGAATGCTGGTCGACAACCCGAAGCTGGAAAGATGAGCAGTTTTTCTTCCAATTGAATTGTTTCTTAAATGTAGTGTTCGCCGTCTCGGCGAAGATTCTTAATCCCTTCTTTCCCCTTGCAGAGACGCAAGGATTTTTCACCACGAAGGGCACGAACACCACGAAGGATTTCTATTGTTTTTACGTCAGGCGCTCGCCTGACCTTGGAGTGCGTGTGATAAAGTCACCGCTTTGTTTCGCGAAATTCATTTCGCGGAAGTAGTATTTGGACGGAATAAATTCCGACGTTAAAGGCGGTAATGAATTACCGCACTTCTATGAGTCCTTTTGTCAACCCTTTTTGGTAAATTATTCCTTATTTTCTATAATTCAGAGCGTAAAAATCCATTGCCTTTAATCCAAGGCTTTTTCTTCCAATTCAACATTTCAAAGCTTCTTGTTCTTCTCATCACTAGTGTTTCGGCTTCACTGTCTGACGGGTGATCCCAGAAACTGAGATTCCAAACTTCTATCCATGCCGCAGCTTTCGCGCGGCCATAGCATAACCGGTATTCGGTTCAGTGAACGGGGGCTTCCAGTCTCCATAAACCGGCGTGGACTTGTCCAGGCCAGTGTGTATCGTTCCGCGGAAAAACCCACCGAACATCATCGTGATTTCCCTTACATCTCCTGCTCTTGCCTGTTATAGGATGCGGAGGTTCCCAATCTCCAAACCGGAATATTTCATCCAAGTGCGGTAACGGGATGCCTCCGCAAAAATTTCAGCACCCACATTTCAGAGGCCTGCTTATTATCGCCCCTTTGATTTCCTCCCCGAAGACGACACGCCTGAAAAAAACTACCATCAGCTGCCTTGCCAGCGCAACTATCGCCACCCTCCGGCTCCGACCCTTGACATCAAGCCTGTCCTTCCATTTCTTTACGATCACGCAGTCCGGCTGCCACCTCACCCAGTTCCAGGCCAGCTCTATCGCAAGCGCCCTCAGCTCCCCGCGTCCCTTCTTGCTTATTCCCTGTTCGCGCCTCATCTTCCCGCTCGCCCACGGTGTCGGCGTCAGTCCAAGGTAGCTTGAAAGCTTCCTGCCGTTCTTGAACCTCCCCATATCCCCGAGCTCCCAGGAGATCTTCCTGGCTGATCCGTTTATCCCGCGGTACTGCGAGAGGATCTCGATGGCGGAGATTTTCCCGTCTCCGCGGATCTCCTTCTTCTGCTCCTCCTCCTTCATGGACTGCATTTCTTCCCAGCGTTCAAAGTTCTTCTCGAGAACCTCAAGCTCCCTGACCATGTTCCTCAGCCTTTCAAGCTCCAGCGGCACCCTCTTCATAACTCCCCTTGCAGCCCATTCCTTTATTCGCAGATCCCATTCCGCGCTGCTCTTGTGCTTCTTCTCCACTCCAGGCATCCATCGCTCAAGCAGCGATATTATCCGGTTGTTGTTCCTCCTGATGTCCTCCCCGATCCTTTCGGCCTCCCTCACCGCCATCCTCCTCTGCTCCTCCTCCTCGCTCGGTATCCATACCAGCGGAAGATTGTCCGAAGGATGAAGCCCGGCAAGGAACTTCGCATCCACACGGTCCGTCTTCACTTTTTTCCCGTTGTCAAGTATCTCAAGACGGCTTACCGCTATCACTCCGGCTTCCGCTCCGCGCTTCCTTATCTCCCTCGCAGGAGTGAACCCGTTCCTCCCGGCCTCGTAATACACCACAACCCGGTTTCCACCCTTCACAAGCTCGCCTATCTTCCTGTACGCCTCCTCGTCCTTCGTCTTCCCCTCGCACTTATGGTAACTGCTCTTGCCAGTATCCCACCGGTTTACCCCCATGCCCCAGAGATCGCTTCCCATGTCGATCCCGACCGTTACAAGGTTCTCGGCTTGATTTCTTGCACTTGCATGGTTAACTTTTCTTTGCATGAGTCTTATCCTCCTTTTAATTTAAGTTAAGATAACTCTTAACTTTGGGAACCGCTTCGCGGTTATCCCGCTAAAGGGTAAGACTCATGTTATCTCCATGTGATTCATTCTCCCTTGGAGAACTCATCATTAAATCATTCAAGTCTGGAACGATTAAGGTTTGCCACCCGCGAACCTAGGTAACCTCAGGCGCTGGTTGGACCCTTCTATTTTTTCTTCAGGAAGTTGTTATTTCCGAGCCAATCTAAAGATTGCTGGATTCCTTCTCCTTCCGCCTCCAGAGCCCAGACAGCATCAGGAGCGTATTCGTCTAAGGCTTGGCACGCCTCGTTGATAGGGATTGTGCCATGCCCTAGACCAAGGTGCTCGTCGTTGTGACCGTGGTTGTCATGAAGGTGAACATAGCCGATTTGTGCGCCAAGACGTTCGATCCATTTGACGACGTCGGTCTTCGAATTACAGTGGGCGTGTCCAATGTCGAGGTTGATGTCCAAGTTGGTTCTGTCAATGGAGCGCACCACATCGGAGATAAGCTCTGGATCTAGCTCAAGCAGGTTTTCAAGGTGGATTCTGACGTTGGGATTCTTGCCAGAAAGAAAGTCGCGCCAGAATTCCGTGCTTCGTTTGATCCATCCGGCGGGTTGGCTAGTGTGTGGGACATATCCATGATGAAAGACCAGGTGTCTGGCGCCGAGGGTCGTTGCGACACCATAGCTTTGCTCGATGCGTTGCCTCGCGACACCTCTGACTAGCGTATCGAAACTGCCGGGACAAAGATCACCAAAACAGCCGTGGACTGATATAGGGGCGATGTCGTGGATTGCCTGTTTATGGTCTTCGAGCGAGCCGGGGGGTTCAATCAAGCGGGGATCATGAAATGCTTGTACTTCAATTCCGAATCCAAGTGTTCTGCACATGGGCGCGGCGTCTCTGACTTTACAGTCATCACAGATCAGGAGTTGTTTCATTCTGATTATCCTTTTGACCCAACTGTTTATATGTGTCATCACTCTTTTTTGTAATATACCACTAAAGGTTGATTTCACACAAAAACAACCGAGTTAAGCTCGGACATGCGCGAGTAGGCGTCGAGGGAATAATCGTCGAATTTCTTTTCCTTGTAGTAGTGCCATGCGAGGCCTGCGATCATCGCAGCGTTGTCGGTGCAGTATTTAGGATGGGAGACGACCAGCTGGCGTTTTGCCGGAAGTACTTTCTTCATTCTCTCCCTGAGCGCGCCGTTGCAGGCGACACCGCCGCACATGACGACGGTAGGAGCGCAGAAATGATCCGCGGCCTCCAGGGTTTTTCTTGTCAGGACATCCACAAGCGCCTCCTGGTAGGATGCGACGGTATCATAAAGGAATTCCCCTTGGATCTTTTCACTTCCACCAGCGTTTTTGCAATGGTAGTAGAGGGATGTCTTCACGCCGCTGAAGCTGAAGTTGAAACGGTCTTTCTCGCTGAGAGCACGGCCTGCGGCGCCGGTGAGGGAGCGTGGAAATGCGAACTTCGCAGGATTTCCATTCTTTGCGGTCTTCTCAATCACAGGTCCGCCGGGATAACCGAGATTGAGAAGCTTTGCCGCCTTGTCGAAGGCCTCGCCGGCAGCGTCATCAAGAGTTGTCCCGACTATTTTGGCGGTACCGTCTGCTGTGATCATTACTAGAGCTGTATGTCCGCCGGAGACTACGAGTGAAATTATAGGATAGGTTTCCGGATTCTTCAGTCTTTCCATTCCATTTTCGAGGAAGCTTCCGTAGATGTGGGCGATGAAATGGTTGATGCCGATAAGCGGGATGTTATGTCCGGCAGAAAGCCCTTTCGCATAATTGAGCCCGACAAGGAGGGCGGGAATCAGCCCTGGCCCGTTGGTGACCGATACTGCGCGGACATCCCTCATTGTGGCATTTGCGGATTTGAGGGCGGTCTCGGTGACAAGTTCGATCGAGTTGAGGTGTTCGCGTGCGGCGATTTCGGGGACGACCCCTCCGTAGAGCGAATGCTTCGCGATCTGCGATGAGACGACATTGCTGCGGACTTCGCAGCCGCCGGCGACAACGGAAGCCGCAGTCTCATCACAGCTTGATTCTATGCCTAGGATTAAATCCATACTTGTTATTTATCTGCCTTCGGGGTGCCGACCCAGTAGGTGATCCATTCGTCCTGGGTCACTAGACCATCTTTGTCCATGTCAGCGCTGTGGAATGCTTCCATGAGCATTCCAGCGGCTTCATCCTTGTCGATCTTCCCGTCCTTGTTCTTGTCGGCCTTGTCAAAACGGTCGTTCATGATGAAATAATATTCCTGAAGGGTGATGGAACCGTCGGCGTTTACATCGGCCTGGGCGAAACGAGTGACACCCGCGCCGGGCTTCTCAGGAGCTTTTCCTTCGGTCTTGGGGAGGGTGATGAATTCGTCCTTTGTGAGTCCACCGTCTTTGTTCTTGTCGATTTCGGAGACGCGCTTGTCAGCCCTGGCCTTCATCTCGGCTTCGGAGATCTTTCCATCCTTGTCGAGGTCTATGACCCCGAATATGTCGATCCAGTACGCCTTGTACTCTTCGGTGGTGACTTTTCCGTCGCCGTTCTTATCTATTTTCTTGAAGGTGTTTGGTGCTGAGGGTGCATCAGCCTTTGGAGCGTCGTCGGCCAGAAGGCAGGATGCTCCGGCGAGGACAGCGGCGGCTGATAGTGACGCGAGTAACTTGTTCATGCTTCGATGCTCCTGGATTAAGTTTTATACTAAAGAGAGGCGTAATATACAGTAAGGGTGTGGAATGTCCAGCTTCGCCGAAATGCAGAAGAAGTGCTATATTAGCAGTTTAGGAGTTTCCTTTAAACAGCGGACAAAAGCGGGGGATGGAAGGCGGACGGTAATGGATTCACCAGTAATGATCTGTACGGCAATAGCGGTTGCCAGCTATATATTCGGTTCGGTGCCATGGGCGTATATCATCGGTAAGATGAACGGGATCGACATCCGCCAGCACGGCAGCGGCAATGTGGGCGCAACGAATGTCATGAGGGTCCTCGGCAGGAGATGGGGCTATTCCTGCTTCCTGCTGGATTTCCTGAAGGGTTTCATTCCTTTGGCTGCTGTCAAGATTCTCATAGGCATGAGGATTGTTTCCGTGCCGCTGGAGGCGGCGCTGATTACAGCGGCCGTAGCAGTTGTCGCAGGGCACATCTGGACGATATTTTTGAAGTTCAAAGGAGGCAAGGGGATGGCGACTGGCGGCGGAGTCCTTGTTGCGGTTGCACCTTATTCGTTCATCTGCTGCGGATTGGCCTGGATTATATTCTTCCATGCGACAAGGTATGTGTCTGTTGCAAGCATAATTGCCGCTGCACTTCTGCCTGTCAGCGCATTGGTATTTTCCATGACGGGCATATGGAGGACCAACGCCTCCATCCAGATCTTCCTGCTGGTGCTGGCGGTTCTTGCGATAGCCAAGCATCATTCGAACATCAGAAGATTAATCAATGGAACAGAGCATAAGTTCGAGAAGAAGAAGATGTAGATGCAGGTTCCAAGATGCTGGATGCCAGATGAATGGAGAAGGATACTAGATCTTGATTCAGGATGGAAGACAAGAAAAATACAGAGGGGGATGAAAATGCAGTCATACCGCGATCTGGAGATATATAACAAAGCCCATGAACTTGGAGTTGAAATACATTTTTTTTCATTTAAACTTCCCAGTCATGAAACATACGAAATTGGAAATCAAATAAGACGTTCTTCGAAATCAATTTCTTCAAATATAATTGAGGGTTTTGGTAGAAGAAGATATAAGGCGGAATTTATAAGGTTTCTCGTGTTCGCACAGTCCTCCTGCGATGAAACTGTTGAGTGGATACGATATATCAGAGACTGTTATCCTGAACTCAAGAAAAAAGCTGAGGAATTAAGCAAGGATTATGAACTGCTCGGGAGGAAGTTAAATAGTTTTATTCAGGCTGTAGAAGAGAAGCATTTATCTTAATGATTTTAAATCTGGTATCCAGCATCTTGTATCTGGCATCCAGCATCAGACATCGAGGATTATTTATGAATGTAGCAGTGTTGAGTGACGGGGGATGGGGGACGGCTCTTTCCATCCTGCTTGTGAACAATGGGCACAGTGTCCGGCAGTGGGGTCCGTTTCCGGACTACATCTGCGAGATCCGCAGAAGCAGGGTGAACAGCAGGTTCCTTGCGGGAGTCAGGCTTCCGGATGGACTGCTCCTGTGCGAAAACATGAAGGATGCCGTGGACGATGCCGGGATCGTCGTTCTTGCATCGCCTTCCCAGTTCATGCGGGGGACTCTTGAGAAATTCTCCAAGTTCCATCTGCCGGAGAAGCATGTCCTCGTGAATGTGGCGAAAGGTATCGAAGTAGGTTCATTGAAACGCATGAGCGAGATCTGCGACGAGGTGCTTGGGAAAAACCAGTACTGCGCCCTCTCGGGTCCGAGCCATGCCGAAGAAGTCGCGCTCAAGTCGCCGACGGCGGTCGTCGCCGCCTCTTCCGATACCAGGACCGCGGAAACAGTGCAGAAGGCTTTCATGAATGAGTTTTTCAGGGTTTATACCTCTGCTGACGTTGTCGGCGTGGAACTCGGAGGCTCGCTCAAGAATGTCTTTGCGATCGCATCAGGAGTGATCGACGGGATGAGGCTTGGTGACAATCCCAAGGCCGCGCTGATGACCAGGGGGATTGCGGAACTCGCAAGAATGGGAATCGCACTGGGTGGAAAAGGCGAGACATTTTCAGGATTGAGCGGAATAGGGGATCTCATTGTCACATGCATAAGCAGGCACAGCCGGAACAGGCATGTCGGCGAAGAACTCGGCAAGGGCAGGAAAATCGAAGACATACTGAAGGAAATGGGCATGGTCGTGGCGGAAGGCGTGAAAACCGCTGAGAGCGCGCACAGCCTCGCCTTGAAGCATGGAGTCGACACTCCCATCATAAACGAGGTCTACGAGGAGCTTTATCTCGGAAAAGATCCGCGCAACGGGGTAAGGGATCTGATGACAAGGAAGGCCAAGAAGGAATTTTAGAAGAAGTTCGGGAGTGCTAAAGTTTGAAAATTCGGGAGTTTGGAAGATTCCTGTTAGCGAGAAAGAAAGGGTTTGGAATGAGAACTATTGTTTCTGTTTTATTGGTTTCAATGGCCATTTTTATTTCGTCATGCGGAAATATCCCTTCTGCTCAGCCTTCCGGGAAAGACGAAGTGAAGTCTGACAGGGATGCGCTTCCGCCGTTGTCGGATGCGGAGAAGAGGGTTCTCGAGAGGATTGGGGGGACGGTTCTTCCCGACCAGAACTTGAAGCTGGAAGACATAACGATCCACAGGAGGGAAAGGGAACTTTCATTTCCGGGACAGATCAATCTCACCTCAGGGGATCTTGAAGTCCTCATAGCAATGCCGCATGGCAGGGTGCATGAGAGCCTCTTGTCCAGCAAGATAGATCCCATGAAGCTTCAGCTGGCCCTTCTTCTTCTCGGGGCTGAAAACGGGAGCAGGATCGGCGGCGAGAAGATAAGGCAGGGGACTGTTTTAAATATTGATGTCCAGCCGGAAGGCGGCAAGAGGGTACCTGTGGAGGAGTGGCTTATTAACAAGAAAACCGGGAAGGGCATGGAAAGAAATGGATGGGTTTTTGTCGGTTCAAGCTTTACAGGCAGCATGCATTGCATGGCGAAGGAGGAGGGGAACATTGTCAACGTCTGGAGTTTCGGTAACACAATCCTCGACAATCCGGCCTCTACTGGAAATAATGATGACTACATAATTGTGAATTCCGAGACTGTCGCGGCATACCAAAAGCCTGTGATCGTCTTCATTTCATTCAAGAATCCACCGGAATAAGCCTTCAAAGTCCGGCAGATTCCAAATAAAGAAAACTACAAAAATCTACCATTGTCTGGTTCTTGCTTTTTTGAACTTGGAATCTCCTCCGGAATGGCCTGCGGTATTATCCGGAACACGCATTCGGGGAACTGTTTCCGGAAATCCTGTCGAATTTCATTCTCAAGTACGATAAGCTCGCCGACGCGCATTCCGGGCTTGAATGCAAGTTCGACCTCTAGGATCTCCTTATCCCCCTTGTTGGTCGTGTAGATCATGCCGAGTTGTTCATAGCGGTCGAAGTGCTTTGCCAGAATGCCCATGATCTTGAGCTGGTTTTCCTCGGAGGTCGGAAAGTCGGCCAGCGAGCGGAAGTTGATCCATACCTGAGGCAGGAAATGATAGAATGAATAGAAGGTGAGGATAATCGTGGAAATGGAATCCAGCCGGGACATGAAGACCTGATTGCCGTTCTCAAAATACCAGCAGGCGCCTATCAGAGCGAATGAGCAGCCATCACGTACGAAACCCGCCTGGTAAGCATGGTAATTTGAAGAGAGGATGGGGCCGCCGTTCAATTTGTAAAGGTGCAATCCCCGTCTAGCCTGGTACAGGTTCCCAATGCAGGAGATCAGAAGCAGCAGCGAGGTCCAGCCCATTTTTACCAGATGAGGTTCGCCGTAGAAAAGGCTGTCCAGTGCTTGGACGAACGGAATGAGAGAGCCAACCGTCAGCATGGTGGACAGGAGGATGCTGCTGAGGTTTTCCAGTCTTCCTGTGCCATAGGGGTAGTGATACATGTCCCCTCGGGCTGCGGCCTTCACAGTATAGAGCATAAGGCAAAGGCACAGGCCGCCACCGATGGCGAATAGCAGGGGGAATACTGCGGTACAGGACTGGGCATGGTAGATTGTAACTGAAGCGATTACCACCATGAACGCTTCATAGGCGATTACCTGGCGCAGATAGCGCATGACCGGATTTAAGTTCTGTTCAGACATATTGCCTTCCGAGAATTTCCGCCACAGCAGGATCAAGCTGTTCCCGGCGCCGGACGTTGTCGAATGCCGCAAGAAGATCGGGGACGCGGACGCGGGCTTTTTCCTGGCCGCCGAACTGGCGGACGATCTGTCCCTTGTGCATCATGATGATATGTTCCGGCAGCTGCACGGCCTGCTGCATGGAGTGGGTGACCATGAGAGCAGTCAGCTTTTCGCGTCGGATGATTTCCAGGGTGAGTTCGGCAACCTGCGCGGCGCTCTTTGGATCGAGGGCGGCTGTGTGCTCGTCGAGCAGGAGGAGGCGAGGGCGCCGCCATGTGGCCATGAGAAGAGTGAGTGCCTGGCGCTGACCGCCGGAGAGTGTTCCTATCGGGTTGTTAAGCCGGTCTTCCAGGCCCATCTTGAGGGAGCGGATACGGTCGGCGATCTCATCGCGGACTGAATGCCTGAGCGCCAGCCCGAGTCCGCGCCTGCAGCCGCGGCGCATTGCCATGACGACGTTTTCCGCGATCGTCATGTCGGCGGCAGTTCCGGCGAACGGGTTTTGGAAAACCCTGCCGATAAGGCCGGCGCGCTTATACTCCGCCCAGCTGGTAATGTCCTGCCCGTCGATGAGGATCTCGCCATGGTCGGGTTCGAACGTTCCTGCTACGGCATTGAGCAGCGTGCTTTTCCCGGATCCGTTTGTGCCGATTATTCCAGCAAAACATCCCTCCGGTATGTCCAGGTCGATCCCGCGAAGCGCCTGAACCTCATTCGGGGTGTTCGGAAAAAAAGTCTTTGTCAGCCTGCGTATGTTAATCATGTAGTTTTCTCCTTGGAATATTTCTGGAGGAAATATTTCACTCCACCCGGGAGCACCAGCGCCGCAAAGACAAAGACTGCGGTGACCAGTTTCAGGTCGTTTGGGTTGAGTCCCCAGCGCAGGGCGATTGCCACGAGCAGGCGGAAGAGGATTGTCCCCATTATTGCACCCAGCAGGGCCAGTCCCGGCGTGCACCTGGCGGCGACCAGCGCTTCTCCGATAATGATGCTGGCCAGCCCCCAGACGATCATGCCGATGCCCATCTGCACGTCGGCAAAACCCTGGTATTGCGCGAGCAGTGCGCCTGACATTCCGACCAGTGCGTTGGCGCAGACCAGTCCGAATACTACCATTGCCTGATTGTCCACCCCCTGTGCGCGGACCATCTGCGGGTTTTCTCCAGTGGCGCGCATGGCGGTGCCAAGGTGGGTCAGAAGAAATCTTCGTATGATCAATGCGACTATTACTGTTATAACCAGGACGGTGATGAGCATGGCGGCATCCGGAATTGGAACCGGCCAGCCCAGCAGGTTGATCGAATCGGCTCCGCCTGTGCTCCGGGTCAGCATTCCGGCGGCGGGAGTGGCGATGTTATCAATATTGATCAGCGGTACATTGCTCCGGCCCATGACACGGAGGTTGACGGAATACAGGGCGGTCATGACCAGGATTCCCGCCAGGAGCTCCTGGATGCGGAACTTGGTATGGAGCACGCCGGTCGCGAAACCGGCCGCGCCGCCTGCCAGCGTTGCGGCAATTGTGGCGGTCCAGGGAGACCAGCCGTTTATCATCAGAACTGCGGCCACCGACGCACCCAGGGTGATGGAGCCGTCAACAGTGATGTCGCAGTAGCGCAGTATCCGGAAACTTATCCACACGCCCATTGAAAGCAGCGCCAGTATGAGACCTATTGTAAAAGCACCGATTACAAGTGTCATGATAATGGCTCCTTTGAAAATTCGAGCGGCGCGCACCAGCATGCGCCACGGACGAACGCGCTCTGTCCGAGACCGATGGCTGACCGGTCGTCTTCAATAAGATGAAGAAGGCCGACGGGTTCGTTGTCCTCGAAAACTGCGCCTACCGAAGTTTCAAGTTCCAGGACTCCCTGCTGTAGCGGGCGGTAGGGCAGGATGACCGCGTGGGCGTGACTGCGGATTTCCGGCCTTGATGGCAAAGGAGAAAGCTGTGAAACCGAAGCATGGGCGGGATCGCGGCTGAAGAACGCGACGATCAGGGCCTGTGCCTGGCCGTGGATCCGTTCCCCGCAGAATCTCATCCAGTTGCGTATTTCAGGGAAATCACCGGGCCGGTCGGCTGTCTGTATAAGCCCTGGAGAACGGGAGAGCGCCGCGCCTACGAGTCCCTCGATTTCTACAAGTCCTATCATTGCCGCTGCGTTGGACTGGGTTGTTTGAAGCACCTGCAGGAATAGGTCGGACAGCTTCAGGAAATACCCCTTTCCCCCAGGAGAGAACCGCAGCAGATGAGAGAAGTCACCTTCTCCGGTAAGTGACTGGATGACCTGAAGGCCTGGCACGAATTGCCCGGCCTGTTCAATGTAGTCGGGCGTATCAGCGCCGTCTCCGGGCAACCATGCAAGATGGCCTGACGCGGCGATGAATTCACCAAGGAGGGAACGCGCGGCATCAATATCTTTCCCCGGAGCCCCGACCCCCAGGCCAAATACATTCTTTGGAAAACTGATTTCAACTGCGTCGCCATTTTGTAAAGGCTGCCAGGGTTTCCAGCGGCCGTATCCCCTGGCCGTTATCCGCCCATGTGCCGCGAGAGGATGGTCTTCAAAACGAATGCCAGGTACAGTCTGAACCACGGCCGGAGGAGTCACAGTTTCGGTCTGTACTGCTTCCGTGGCTGAAGGCTCGGTTTCTGACAGTATCAGCATCTGCAGCCCTGAGAGACGCAGCGTGTCCGACACGAACGCGGAGGGATGGATGATCCCGAACGAACCTTTCACGGCTGTAAGTTCCCTCTGGATGCGGATCAGCGAACGGATTCCGGCCGAACTGAGGTATTCCAGCCCGGAGGCGTCGATGCGCAGGTGATGGTGTCCGTCGCGGATTATTTCCTGGGCTGCTTTATGGAAATGCTCCGCCCAGGCGGAGTCCAGGCGCCCGGCGACTTTCAGAATTGCCTTGTCTGCCTGTATGTTTGTTTCAACCTGCATAATTATTTTGGCCTCTTTTCAACTTTGCTACTCTGTGCCTTTGTCCCTTTGCGCCTTTTTCAAATATTCGTCAGGTATTGCAATACCATATTTCCTGACAAGTTCCAGATTGATCACGATGATCTCGGTCCGTGTATTGGTGATTGGGATCTGTGCGAGATTCGCACCGTGGAGCACCTTGACGGCGACTTCGGCGGCTTCCACTCCGGAGCAGTAATAATCCCGGCCCAGCCCCAGAGCCGCACCTTCCCGAACGCCCGAACTGTCGAAACAGAAGAAGGGCAGTCCGGCATCCTTCGCCCGTTTTGCAATCTGGGAGAATCCGGGACGGGCGGTATTGTCCATGATCTGGCACACGAGCTGTATGTCGGAACGGAGCATCACGCCTGTCGCCTCAGTAGTCTCCGCACTATTGTTGACAGGAACTGAGACCAGTTTCAGGCCTTCCTTTTCAAGTGCTTCGGCAAACCACTGGCGGTTCAGTTCAGAGTTGATTTCACCAGGTGAAAAAAGAGTGCCGACGGATTTGACGTTCGGAACCGACTTCTTGATCAGCTGCGCCATTGAAGCGAAGGGGGAAAGAGTGGTTATTCCAGTCACATTAGGCAGATGGTCTGTCTCGGTCCTGCAGGCGCCGGCGCGAACGCCGTCGGCAACGCAGGCGAAGACAATCGGAAGATTGCCTGCCTGCCGCAGGGCCGCCTGCAATGCCGGTGTGGAGATGGTCATGACAAGATCCGGCTGCTCGGAGCGGATGGCGGTCATGATGCTTGTAAGTGTTGCCATGTCCCCCTGGGCGTTCAGGCAGCGCACATTGAAGTCGCGACCTTCCTCCATTCCCTGCTTCTTGAATCCGTCCATGATGCCGCGCCAGGTATCAGCCGAAAATTGTGCGTCGTTGTAACGGGCGATCCGGATCTCCCAGGGCCGCTTCGGAACCCGGTGAGATGGAACTGCGGAAGTCGATTTCACGGGTTCAATGATTTCCTGCGTCCTGGTTGCCTCGATGGGCAGATCTTTTGGAGGAACACCGGCCAGGACTTTTGCGGCCATGCGCCCTGATTGCGCGCCCCACGCCTCGTAGTTGTCGCCGATCGCAGCGCTGGCACCCTGTTTCATAAGATCGGTGTCGGTGACATATATCGGAATGCCCGCCCGTTTCGCGGCTTCATGGATGGCGGGGAAACCTGTATTGACAAGATTGTCGGCCGAGAGCATAATGGCCCCGGCCCGGCGCTGGATGACGGCCTGGGTCGCCGCCGGCAGGTCCGACACTGTTGATGCCGTCGCCTCGCAAAGCGTTACTTTGCGTTCCAGGCATGCCCTGCGCAGCTTCTCCACGGAGATGAGCGAGTTTGGCTGGGCCGGATCATAGATGATGCCTACGGAAGCAATGGAAGGATCATGCCTGAGGGCCATGTCGAGAAGTCTGTCCATCTGCGGATCGTCATGTACGCCTGCGATGTTCGCAGGACGGTTTTCCTTCTTGAACAGCCCCAGCACGATCGGATCGCTCGCGACTGTGAATACAAGCGGGATATCCTTGATACGGTTTGCAGCGGCGATGAGGGCAGGGGTCGTGACGGTGATGATCAGGTCGGGTGAGTCCGCGGCCGCTGAATCAAGAATGGCGGGAAGCTGGGCGATCTCCCCCTGGGCGTTGTAGCGTTTTAGCGTGAAGTCCTCCTTCTCCTTGAGCCCGGATTCGCGGAGTCCGCGCAACACGCCGTCCTCTCCCGCCTCAAGAGTCAGATTCTGGACAAGATCGACCATGGCTATGCGGAATGGACGGCCGAGCCTGGCGGAAGCGTGGTGGAATACGCCGGACTCCTTGAGCATTTCAATTGGCACAGCCAGCCCAAGGTTTGCGAACTCCGCAAGATCCACTGCCGTTTCGGATTCAGTGCTCGGTTCGAACGGCATGGCTGACGGATTATCCCCCAGGAGAACGCGTGCGGCCATCTGGCCGGCGTGCCGGCCTTCCCCCATTGGGTTTGCGCCGCAGCTGAAAAGGGCTCCGGTGCCCATCAGGCTGTTGTCATCGGCCATAAGCATAATGCGCTCGTGCTTCAACGTCTGGGCAAGCGCTGTAAAGGCGCTGATGACGGTTGTGTCGGCCATGCCGAAGACCGCGTCGACACCGGTGCCAAGGAGGGACTGGACTGTCGGCAGTATTTCGCTGGAGCTGATGATCGTCCGTTCTACAAGGCGTATCCCGAGTTTGTCCAGCATTGCTCTGGCAGTCTCCTTTTCACGCATGGAATTCGCGTCTGAAGGATTGTAGATAAGTCCGACGTTCCTGCATTTTGGACTGATGGCCTTGAGCCATTTGAACAGGTCGGGGTTTGGCGCCGTCCATACTGCACCAGTCACATTCGGCAGATGATCCGAGAAACTTTTTCCGGCACCGGCCTCGATCGGAGAGGAGACGGCGCCGAACACGATCGGCGTCTCCTTCATGCTGGCAAGTGCGGCGCCCAGGCAGGTGGTGGAAAGAGGGATCAGGAGGTCAAGCTTCTGGTCTGATATATTGCGTGCAACCTGCGGCAGCATGGACATGTCGCTGTTGGGATGGGCAAGCTGGATCTCCAGGTTGCGGCCCTCGGCAAAACCGGCATTTCGCAGGGACGAGCGAATTCCCTCGATGGTCATGCTGAACAGCGGATGCGGTCCGAAATATAGAATGCCAACTCTGTATGTGCGTCCCGGCTGCGGCTGGCGCGGACCGGTGGCGGCTGGGGATTTTGCCGTCACATTGGCCTGTGAACGGATGTCCTCCGGTATTGACCATCCCTGGAATTCCTTTGCAAGCGCCTCATTTACGGTCAGCACTTCGGGGACCAGGTTTTCAACGCCAAAAGATCTTGGTGAAGCTCCATGCAGTATTTTTCCTGCGATCCCGCCAACTGCGATTCCAACATCATGATATGAAGCGCCAACTCCGAAAAGGGCGCCCCGGGCGGTATCGCCCGGATCGTTTGTGAAAACGGGGAGCTTCATTGCGCGGGCGGAGGAGACAATCGCGCTTATGGAGGAAATTGCCACGGTGTCGCCGCCCACCCATACAGCCTGCGAACCTCGCGCTAGTATTGAACGGATGGCTTCAGGCACTTCCGAAGTGTTGCCGGCATTCGCCTCGATCAGTTCAATGCCGAGTTCCTTGCATGTGGCGCGTGCCTTGAGGACACAGGCTTCGGAATTGCTTTCTCCAGGGTTCCATACTACACCGATACTACGCAGCCTGGGATTCATCTGGCAGGCAATCCTGATGGCGCGTTCGACAGGCTGAAATGTCCCTGCGCCGATCAAATGTCCAGGATGCTGGTCGGGCTTGGGACCGGTGATTCCGACTCCGGCGCCATAGGGATCGGTAACTGCGCCGAAGACGTGGACGACTCTTCCAGCCGTATTTGCCTTGGCGACAGCCTGCAATGCGAGAGTGCTGGCTGTCAGCACCAGGTCATACGAACCACTTGCAAGATCCAGCGCCATTACATTGCCGGTGCTGTTGTCGCCGGAAGCATTTAGAAAACGGATATTGGCTGTGCGTCCTTGTTCGAAGCCCTGCTGTCGCAGTCCCTCGACGATCCCTTCTACAGTATGGTCGAGAAGATCCGTGGAAGCCCACTGCATCACGGCCAGGCGTGGCAGGCCCCTGGAAGATTTTCTCGCCCCCTGCCGGCGGTCCAGATCGGAGAACAGCAGGAGACCGGACGCCAATATGATCAGGATCGCACCCAGCCAGATATTTTTCAGCATTTTCAGCATTGGATGTTCTTATTCCCCATATTTCTCAAGCATCGGGACTGGCGGGTTTGCCGGAGATGGTTTTTACCAGGGTGGCAATGTTACGGTCATTGCTGCGGCGATATGTGAAGCTGTCCATTGTCTTGCGGATGAAATGAATGCCCAGGCCGCCAATCTTGCGGTGTTCGAGCGGCATCGTTGTATCGACGTCGGCCTGTGCGGTGGGATCGAATGGACGGCCATCATCCTCGATTTCGATCCGCATCTTATCATTTTCGCGCCAGAGGCGCAGTTCAATAATGTGTTCGGATTTGTCGGCGTAGGCATATGAGATGACGTTGACGAGCCATTCCTCCAGAACCAGGTTGAGGTTCATCACCAGCGCCGGTGGAAAGGAAAATGCTGCGGCCTGTTCATCGATCCACTTTGGCATGCAGCCCAGCTCCTCCAGGCGATTCCTAAGGCTGAGAGTTGCATCGGGTTTTCGTCCATCGTTATTCTCCGGCCGGCCCGGGCTTTCAGTTTTATCCGGCACAGCCTGGTAGCGGACGGCCAGCGCGGTAATGTCGTCGGACTGGTCCGCGCCTGCGGCGTGTGTCTGGACGGCCTTTCCCATGTTTTCAATGAACAGCCTGGCGGTTTGGCGCACCTCGCGGCGGACGTATTCAAGCAGGCCCTCTTCCTCGAACATGACATTGGACGGGTTCATCGCCTCGGTGACCCCGTCGGTGTATAGGACCAGCAGATCCCTGTCGATCAGTTGTACGCTGTGATCCTGATAGACGGCGCCGGGGATGACACCCAGTGCCGGGCCGGGTGGATTGTCGAGCTTCTTGATTGTGCTGTCGTAGTGTGCCAGGAAAGGTGGATTGTGCCCCGCGTTGGCGTAAATCAAGGCGCCGGTCTTGATGTTCAATATCCCGCAGAACATGGTGATGAACATGCAGGATTCATTGCCTTCGGACAATTCGTTGTTGACCTGCGCCATGGCGCGGGCCGGGTCGCGGACAGTCTGCATGGTGGACTTGAGCAGGGTCTTGCCGACCGCCATCAGCAGTGACGCCGGAACACCTTTTCCGGAGACATCGCCGATGGCAAGATAGATGTGGTCTTCATCAAGCAGCATGAAATCATAAAGGTCCCCGCCGACCTCGCGCGCCGGAATCAGTATTGCGTAGAGATCTATTTCAGGCCGGTTGGGAAACGCTGGAAACAGTTTCGGCACGATGCTCATCTGGATCTCCCGCGCCGCAGACAATTCGCCTGCGATCCGTTCCTTGACCGCAGTCGTGGCTGTCAGATCGGCGATATATCTGCGAAGTTCGCAGCGCATCTTTTCGAAGGCGGCGGTCAGACGGGCGACTTCATCCCTTGAACGGATAGCGGGCAGGGGGGCGTCGAAATTGCCGGCTGCGAGCTGATTGGCGGCAACGGCCAGCCTCTGCAGTGGTCTTGTCACCGACCAGGCGACTCCAAGCGCGGGGATCAGGAGCAGCGCCAGTCCTGCAATGCCGACAAGCGCGCTGATTTCGTTAAGCCGGACCAGCGGGGCCAGCACCTGCCTGCGCGGCTGGATGAGACCCAGGGCCCAGCCAGTGGCGGGTACAGGGCGGTAATGTATGAAATCCATCTGGTTGTCGATTGGATTTTTGAAAATCCGGGATCCTGGCCGGCCGCTCAGTATGTCCAGCCCGAGCTGGTACTGTGAACGGGAAGTTTCAGGATCCGGTTGCGCCTCGGCCATGCTGAACGCCGACTCGGTCATTTCGCAGGCGCGGATAGGATGGGAGATGTATGTGCCGCGCTGGGAAAACAGGATGGCCATCCCGTCTTTGCCCAATGGCAGGGTTTCAAGCAGGTCCTGGATCCATTTCAGTGAAAGATCGCATGTGACTACGGCGATCACCTCGCCCGAACGCAGGATGGGGTACGAATATGACACCATGATTGTTTTTGCATCGGAGTCGAAATAAGGCTCGGTCCAGACAGGATGTTTCAGGTGATAGGGCAGGTAGAACCAGTCCAGCTGGTAGTCCAGCTGGGTTGCTTCCCGGTCCAGCACCTGGATCTCGGAAGTTTCGCGCCAGCCATAGAGTGAGGAGAAATCGCTTTCAGGGGCATGCTTTTCGCTGAGGAAGATTGCCATGCCGAAGATGTTCGGATTGCGTTCGAGCGTGCTGCGGATGAGCTTGGTGCTTTCCGCGCGGAGGATTTCCCTTTCTTCAAGTAAAAGGGCGGTCTGCTGCACCACGGCTTCGGCGCGGCCAAGCGGCATCTCGATCTGGAACACTGCGGATTGCGTCAGCGTATCGCTCTGCTGCATGGCGGAGGCGAGGATCTTGCTTCGCTGGGAGAAGTAGCTGAATCCAAGTACCAGCAGCATGACCAGTCCGGCGCCGAGAAGGATCAATGCCGTCATGCGATGCACAAGCGAACGGTTGAGGAAGTTAATCATGTAAGGCCTCCTCTTTTACAAAATCCTCAAAGGGTGGGGCCGTCCTGAGTCCGCCATAGCGGATCAGCATCCCGCTTGCGCCCTCATATGTCTTGCGTGGGATCCTTCCGAAAACCCAGTCGTCGCCTTTGGCGGGAAATATCGAGGCCAGTATCTCGCGCAGCATCCAGCTCATGTGCATGCGGTTGACGGGCAGATTTTCCTTGCGCACGTATTTCATCACTTCATCCAGCGTCTCTTTCTCGTGGTCGCGCGCATAAGTCCAGCCCTTGAGTGTGGCGCGGACAAACTTGCGGCAGGTTTCGGGACGCTGCTTCCAGGTTTCATCCAGGCAGTATATGCCATCCTCGGGCAGGCGGATGCCGAGGTCGTGCAGGCTGAAAATCTGCACGTCCTTGTCCTGGATGCCGTATTGCCTCAAGGTGTGGTATTCGTTGTAGCGCATGACCGAGCACGCCATGGCTCCCCGGTGCAGGAACAGCGAAAGGGTGTAGTATTGGGGCAGTATGACCGGGTGAACCTTCTTTGATGCAAACAGGGCCAGGTAAGGTGCGCGGAAATCCTGCAGCCACACTGTAATATTGCGCCCGTTGAGATCCGATAGCTCCTTGATGGAAACACCTTCAGCTGCATCCTTCCAGGCAACCAGCAGGAAATTGCTGCGGTTCACCACCTGCGCCAACTGCACCATGGACAGCCCGGCGGCACGTTCTTCAAGTGCGCTGGACAGCATGAACGATGCGAAATCCGTCTTCCCTGACCGCAGCATCTCCCCGACCCGCACGTCAGGACCGCCGCGCATGATTTGTACATCCAACCCCTCCTGCGCATAGAAACCTTTTGCAAGGGCCATGTAATATCCGGCAAATTGCGACTGATGCTGCCAGTGCAGTGTCACGGTCACAGGTTCTGGATTTTCCGCCGGGATGCAATCCGCCGCAGGTCCGAACAGGCAGAGGATCAAAAGCAAAGCCGGACGCGCCGGGTGGAAACCGGAAAACCAAGATTTAAATCCAGATATGGACAAAACACCCGCCATGATTTTTCGCAGGGGTCCAGGGATGTCGCTGTCTGTTCGCATGAATCCTCAGGTTGTTTGAAAGGACTTCGACGCTTCCGCTTCATTTGCTGCAACAGGGAATATCGACATGAAACCGCTTATGGTAAAGACTTCCCTGACGGCATCCTGCAGGCCGCACAAGACGATTTTGCCATTCTGACGCGACAGTCTCTTGGCGGTTACGAGGAGAACCCGCAATCCGGCGCTGCTGACATAATCCAGTCCCGCAAGATCCAGGATCAGATTGGACGCGCCGGATTCGATTGTCCTGTTGATGGCGGCCTCTGCGGCGGTGGCCGTCACAGCATCAAGCCGTCCTTTGATTGTGAGGGATGTAAAACCGTTTCCAATTTTAGATTGAATGTCCATTGTGAAGCACCTCCCTTGGAAAAGCTAATGACTACTGACAGTAATTATGATTTTCATATGCTTCAATGTTAATCCGAAAAGTTTGAGAAATCAAGACGGAAATTTGCAAAGTGCATGAAAAAACATGGAAGTGCGTAATCGGTCAGTCTGCGGGGTCGGTCCCGGGACTTCTTCCTGGAACGCCACCAACCTGGTGGCATCTGTTCAACCGAGCCGGCAAGTTGCCGGCGTTCCGTTCATGCAGGCAGGAAAGAGCCACTACGGAAGTGCAATTCGTCAGTCAGAATAAAACAACCCGCTTCATATTATTTTTTAATACGGACAAGAAAATCAAGGGATGGGCGGGGAAGCAGTAAGTATGGCGTCCCGAGCGCATAAATAGCCTCGGGACGCCTCCGAGCCATCCCGATCTATAGCATCGGGATGGCATACTCAGCTTCGATATTCGATTGTTCAGCTTCACATCATATCCAGCGGCGACTCCGGCCTGTTCCCAAGTGACCGTATGATATGCGTGTAGATCATCGTTGTCTCCAGGTTCACATGTCCGAGCAGATCCTGGACTTCCCTTATGTTCACCCCCTTCATCAGCAGATGCGTCGCAAAACTGTGACGAAGCGTATGTACCGATGCATACTTTGAAATCCCTGCCTTTCTCATCGCCTCTTTCATGATCCTCTGAATCGTCGTATCTGATATATGATGCCTCCTCATCTTCCCAGACCTAGGATCCATGGAAATGGTTTCCGACGGGAATACATACTGCCAGCCCCAGGTCTTTCCGGCATCAGGATATTTGCGGTCAAGGCCGTTCGGAAGGTAAACCTCGCCGACACCGGCCGCCAAGTCCTTCTCATGCATCTTCCTGATCTCCTCAAGATGAGCCTTCAACGGCTCGACAAGTTTCCGGCCAAGCAGCGTCGTCCTGTCCTTGTCGCCTTTCCCGCACCTTACAAAAAGCTGGCATCCCTCCCAGTCAATGTCCTGCACACGCAGCCTCATCAGCTCTGAAATCCTCAGCCCTCCACCATAGATCATTTCAATCATCAGGCGCTCCTTACCTTCAAGCTGGGCGAAAATTGCCTTCACCTCGTCCACTGTCAGGACTGAAGGCAGCTTTGAACCGGATCGCGCCCTGAGGTTGTTGGACTGGTCGCCCATCTCCTTCTTCAGGACTTCCTTGAACAGGAAATTTATTGCATTGAATGAAAGATTCTGCGTTGACGCCGCAACATCGCGTGACAACGCCAGCCAGCTTATATATCTGCGCACAGTCTCCCCGTCGTCAATCCCAAGGCTGTTCTTCTCAGCATATATAAGATAGGCTTTTACTCGTTCGACATAGGTCTGCTCGGTATGATATGAATAATTCCTTACCCGCAGTATCTCCCGCATCGTAGTCTCAATCGACTGCTTCAACGGCACCGGAGCTAAAGTCTCAACCTTATTAGAATTTGCTTGTGCATTAAAATGGAGGGATGCGCTCGCTGTGCAATGACCTGTACCGAGCATGGTCGAAGCAGCCTGTCGAATGGCAGCGTCCGGTATTTCTTTTATTGGCCTTTCGCTCGTAGTTAAGCTCGCAAGAGCTGTCTCCCCTCCGTGCGCTCCGCGAGGCACTGCGCGCCCGGGGCTATTTAACACTGGCACTTGCACTGTCGGATGACAGGGTATCGCCGGCATCGGATTCCCTGCATTTACTCCTGCTTCCTGCTTCTTCAACATCGGCACATATACCGTCTCATATATCCTGAC
>JBAQUG010000099.1:0-7122 GCA_049297395.1 Victivallales bacterium
TGATCCGGCTGGAACAATTCGCTCTAATGTCATAGGAACTGCCAATCTATTGAAACTAGCAGTAGAAAAGAAGACCAAATGCTTCTTATTCTTTAGTACTAGCGGCGTCTATGGCTTTGTTGATTCCGAAAGATATCCATTAAAGGAGGACTGTTTTGGTTTTTTGAATCCAACTGATTTGGCATCATGCTATCTGGAAAGCAAGAGAATGGGTGAAAACATGTGCGTTGCATGGATGCATCAATACGGTGTTCCTGTTAAGATTGTCCGGCCATCAATAACCTATGGACCCGGATTTAAATTAGATGATGGCAGATCATTTGCAGATTTCATCTCAAATATCATAAACAAACAGGATATTGTTTTATATAGCGATGGGAAGGCCTTGAGGAATTATTGTTATTTAGCTGATGCAACCCTTGGTTTTTTCATAGTTATGCTGAAAGGCAAGAATGGAGAAGCCTACAATATCGGCTCCGACAAGGAAATAAGTATTGTGGATTTGGCAACACTGCTTACGGAAAAGGTATTTCCCGAACTCAAATTGAAAGTCCTATTTAAAAAAGATGAAGGCATGAATTATCTGCGCATGAATTTCGCACGTACCGTTGTTGACATTTCCAAGGCAAGGGGATTAGGCTGGCAGATTAACTATTCCATTGAAGACGGCTTTAAAAGAACTGTAGAAAGCTTTAGAGAACATTTAATCTGACTAAAAAGACTGGACATATTTATGACGCTGCATGATCTTTATAAAAAATATTCATCTGGATTGCTCGACAAGCACAGGTATATCGAATTGATGCACAAGAAGCATCTTGATCTATTTGATTATTACGATTATATAAAAGAAACTGATATTCAATCCATAACAATCGCCAACGACTCAATATATGTAACTGTCAGAGGCAGCAATATAAAGCTGCTATTGGACAAGTATGACCGTCGTTTTATTCCAATAGAGATCCTGAATTTCCACACATTCGACCCTGAAGAAAGGAATTTACTCTATAAGATTGCCGGAAGAGCCAAAACAATTTTCGATATTGGCGCAAATATTGGCTGGTACACGCTCAACTTTGCGCTTTTGGATGAGAGGAATAAAGTATATTCCTTTGAGCCTATTCCATACACGTATGATTATTTGAACAAGCATATTAAGCTTAACAAAGTAAGAAATGCCATATCATATAACATTGGTTTTTCTGATACAATTGAAGATAAGATATTTTATTGGTCTAAGGACGAAACCGGAAGTTCTTCCATGCAGAACATCCAAAAACGCTCTGAAGCAAATAAAATTAAATGCAAAATCACAACACTAGATCATTTCATGTCAGGGAAAAACATCAACATTGATCTAATAAAATGCGATGTTGAAGGCGCTGAATTGTTTGTTTTTAAGGGAGGATTGGAAACAATCAAAAAGCAAAAGCCGATTATCTTTACTGAAATGCTTAGGAAATGGTCCAGGATATTTGGGTATCATCCCAATGACATCATAACCCTCCTCCGTAGCATAGGTTATGAATGTTATATAATCAACAAGGGGCGTCTTAAAAAATTCGGACTTGTCGACGACGAGACAATCCAAACTAACTATTTTTTCCTTCACACCAAGAAACATGCAAAACTAATATCTGAATTAACCGCCAAGAAGTGACATAACAACAGAGACCCGTAAATGAGCAATAAGAAAAAAATAATCAGTATTTCCTCCTCCTGCTACAATGAAGAAGGAAATTTGCCGGAGTGGTATGAGAGATTGGTTAAAATATTTAAACAGTTTCCGCAATATGATTATGAAATTATAATCGCAGACAACTGTTCTACTGATGGAACCAGAGAAATATTGCGCCGGATTGCTTCAAATGACAAGAATTTTAAAGTAATCCTCAACTCGAACAACTTTGGTCCAATTTGTTCAACATATAATGCAATGCTTCAAACTACCGGCGATGCGGTCATTTCAATGGCATCCGACCTGCAGGATCCACCAGAAGTAATCCCAGAACTGATAAGCAAGTGGGAATCTGGTTTTCAGGTAGTGGTTGCAGTCAAACCTAAGAGCAGAGAAAACTTACCGATGTCGCTGGTAAGAAAATTTTATTATCTGCTCTTGTCATATATTTCTGATTCAAACATAATCATCCGGAACTTCACAGGATTTGGTCTCTACAACAGGAAGTTCATGGATGCACTTAAAAGATATCCCGATGCCTATCCTTATTTCCGCGGACTGGTCGGTGAAATAGGCTTTAAACGTGCGGAAATCGAATACATCCAGGATAAACGGAAGCATGGAATAAGTAAAATTAATTTTTTAGAATTATATGGCGTGGCCATGACCGGCTTTGTCAACCATTCAAAACTCCCGTTACGACTTGCGACATTTTCCGGCTTCTGTCTTTCTGTAGTAAGCTTAATGATCGCACTGGCGTATTTCATCTATAAGCTTTTGTACTGGGATACATTCACATTGGGACTGGCGCCTCTCGTTATAGGATTGTTCTTCTTTTCAGCCATGCAGCTGATCTTCATCGGGATCATCGGCGAATACGTTGGAGCAATTTTGACTCAGGTTAAGAACCACCCATTGGCGATCGAGGATGAGAAGCTCAATTTCAAAGATACCCCATGAAGTATATCCAAATGAAATCGATTCCCGACAACCAAGTTCTACGGTATCTGATTGTCGGTGGCTGGAACACTGTATTCGGGTACGGTTTCTTCGCTCTTTTATATTTCATGCTTTCTGCAAGGATTCACTATGTAATCATTGCCGTAATCAGCAACATCATATCCATCACCATGGCATACGCGGGATACAAGCTGTTCGTATTCAAGACCAAGGGCGATTACCTGGCTGAATACTTGAAATTCTACGTTGTGTATGGTTTCTCAATGATCCTTGGCCTTGCACTACTGCCATTTTTCGTTGAATTTTTAAAAGTAAATGTTTATTTAGCCCAGGCACTAGCAATAACAGCCTGCGTATTCATAAGTTTCATTGGGCATCGCAACTTTTCATTTAAAAGAAAACAGACAAAGTAAAAGAATCCAATCTTAAACATATAAAATCCAGGACTTGAAAATGAAAGCTGTAATTCTTGCAGGTGGATATGGAACCAGGCTGATGGAGGAGACGACAACCATACCTAAACCTTTGGTCAGTGTTGGAAACAAACCAATACTATGGCATATAATGAAGCTTCTCTCGTTTTATGACATAAATGAATTCATCATATGCTGCGGCTACAAGGGCTATATGATTAAAGAGTATTTCGCGAATTATTTCCTTCACATGTCAGATGTTACCTTTGACATGAAGGACAACAGCATGAAAGTACACCACAAACATTCTGAACCGTGGAAAGTCACACTCGTAGACACCGGTGAAAAAACGGCAACAGGTGGACGTTTGAAAAGAATTGCAAATTACCTGGATGACATGCCATTTCTCTTCACTTATGGCGATAGCATAGGGGATGTTAACATCAAGAAACTTATCTCCTTTGCCAAAAAACAAGACAAACTTGCCTGTGTCACAGCTGTTCAAATACCTGGCCGCTATGGCGTACTTGATTTGTCTGGGAATCTCGTAAGAAGTTTCACGGAAAAACCCGAGGGCGACGGTAACTCGATCAACGGGGGTTTCTTCATCCTACTGCCTAAAGTGCTTGATTATATAAAAGACGATTCCACCATATGGGAACAGGAACCATTGTCTAGGATTGCTTCAAAAAAACAACTTGTCGCCTATGTTCATAACGGCTTCTGGCGCCCTATGGATACAATGCGGGACAAGGTCCATCTTGAAGAATTATGGAATAATGGCAAAGCACCTTGGAAAGTGTGGTAGGAACATGTTGAATCAAAAGAACAAAGTTGAGTTGTTGAAAAGTTGAAGATAAATTAGAAAAGATTAATAAAAGCAAATCACTTCAAGGGAAATAATCATCAAAAAAGAAAATGCATACTGCTTCCCGCATGAGAAACTGCATGTCTGGCATGAGGCAAAGGATTTAGTGAAGCGGATTTATTCCATAACACGGACATTCCCATCAACCGAATTGTATGGATTGACCAGCCAGATGAATCGGGCAGCAATTTCAGTTATGTCAAATATTGCTGAGGGAAGCGCCAGGACCAGTCGAAAAGATCAGGCGCATTTCTCACAGTTAGCATACAGTTCTCTAATGGAGGTGGTCTGTCAGCTGCAGCTTGCACATGAACTTACCCTGTTGAGCCAAGAACAATATGAAACGACACGTGCCCAAATTTACGAACTCGCATCAAGACTCAATTCTCTGCGCCGTTCGCAATTAAGAGCTATTGAATCATGATTAATAAATCATTCTTCAACCATTTAAACTTTCAACCTTATATTTCAACACTATGACTCAACCTTTCAACAAAACTTTTTTCAACGGGAAAAAAGTCTTCATAACCGGCCATACCGGGTTCAAAGGCTCCTGGCTTGCATTCTGGCTGAACAGGCTTGGTGCAGAAGTTTATGGCTATTCGCTCAAGCCTCCAACAATCCCCAGCCATTACAGCCTATTGGGACTTGATATCAATTCAACAATTGGCGATATCCGCAATCCGGACAAGCTTAACACTTCCATGCACGCCGCAAAACCGGAAATAGTCTTCCATCTTGCTGCGCAGCCATTGGTAAGACTATCCTATGAACAACCAATGGAGACCTTCTCAACTAACGTCATGGGCACGTTGAACGTGTTTGAAGCCTCACGCAAAATCCCATCAGTCAGAGCCATTATAAATGTAACCAGCGATAAATGCTATGAGAACCGAGAGTTGAAAAGAGGCTATCACGAGAACGATCCGATGGGAGGGCATGATCCGTACAGTGCTTCTAAAGGGTGTTCGGAACTATTGACTAAATGCTATCGCAATTCATATTTCAGCAATGACTTGTACGGCCACAAGCACAATGTCCTGCTTGCAAGCTGCCGCGCTGGAAATGTAATAGGCGGCGGCGACTGGGCTTCAGACCGCCTGATCCCGGACATTATGAAATCCGCAAATCTCGGCAAGCCAGTTCAGATACGCAATCCGCTTTCAATCCGCCCATGGCAGCATGTCCTCGAACCTCTCTCAGGATATCTCATGCTTGGACAGAAACTCCTTGAAGGCGATAAGTTCTTTGCAGACGCCTGGAATTTCGGCCCCCTCAATAAGAATTCCATGTCAGTCAAGGATGTAGTAAGAAAGATCAGTCGCTTCTGGGATAAAATAGATTATGCCATTTATAAGAGCACAGGGAATGTACACGAGACAAGCTTTCTTAAAATCGATTCCTCCAAAGCAAGAATGAAACTAAAATGGACTCCAAAATGGGATGCCAGCAGGACGCTGGAAGCTACCGCCAGATGGTATAGGAATTACTATGAAAACAGGATTATAAACACAGAAGCCGATATTATTGCCTATGAAAAAGCCTGAAGCTTTAAAAAAAGAGATCCTAAAGAAGGTTGGAGAATATTTCCAACTGGCCCACAATGGGGCTGGACATAAATTTATTCCAGGCAAGACAGCAATAAGTTATGGTGGCAGATTTTTTGATGAGCAGGAAATAAAGGCCGCTGTCAGTTCAAGCCTGGATTTCTGGCTTACTCTCGGCAAGGAAGGTGCGGCTTTTGAAAAGGAGCTTGCTTCATATCTTGGTATCCAGCATGCCTGTCTTGTAAATTCAGGCTCGAGCGCCAATCTCCTGGCGTTTGCCTCTCTTACAAGTCCCAAGCTGAAAGATCGTCTGAAACCTGGCGATGAGGTTATAACCGTAGCCGCGGGATTCCCGACGACTGTCAATCCAATCATCCAATACGGATGCGTCCCTGTATTTGCCGATATAGACATTAACACAGTAAATATAGATGTTTCCCAGCTCAAGGATGCGCTGAGCAGACGTACCCGGGCGGTGATGCTGGCGCATACCCTCGGAAATCCTTTTGACTTAAGTTCCGTCTGCGCTTTCTGCAAGAAAAACGACCTGTTTCTGATCGAAGACAACTGCGATGCACTCGGAAGTCTCTATAAAGGACGGAAGACAGGAACATTCGGCGATATTGGAACTTCTAGCTTCTATCCTCCGCATCACATGACAATGGGTGAAGGCGGAGCCGTATACACAAATGATATCCAGTTAAAGACAATCCTTGAAAGTCTGCGCGACTGGGGCCGTGACTGCTGCTGTGCATCAGGACACGACAACTCCTGTAGCAAACGGTTTTCACAGAAATTCGGAAAACTGCCTCGTGGATATGACCACAAATACGTATACTCGCATATCGGATACAACATGAAGCCTATCGACATACAGGCCGCCATTGGAAGGGAGCAATTGAAAAAGCTGCCGTCATTCATTGAAGCCCGGAAACAAAACTGGCGTTTTTTACGGAAAGGACTGGTCGATCTTGAAGACAAATGGCATTTCATGGAAGCAACACCAGGCAGCAATCCTAGCTGGTTTGGGTTCATGATGGTCATGAAGAAGCCCAACCATGAACGGCTGACAGAACTTTGTCGTACTTTGGAAGCGAAGAAGATCGGGCATCGCCGCCTTTTCGCCGGCAATATCCTATGGCAGCCTGCTTATAAGGGCATCAAGCACCGCACCACAAACAAGCTTCCCAACACAAATAAAGTCGCCCTTGGCGGAATATTCCTAGGAGTTTATCCCGGCCTGACTGATGAAATGCTGGAATTCATGGCAGACTCCATCAAAGAAGCTACATTGAGAATTTAGACCGCCTCCCAAGTTAACTTTTACAATATTTTGGCACTTGCCTTTTCCTCTTCAAGCACCTTTCCGTATTAAGCCCGCATTTATCTCAAATCCGAATTGTAGACTTAAAACATCAATAATATTTTTTATCATGGAACATATTCTGGTAATTTTAAGTATTTACTTCCGGATAACTTTAAATCCATCCTTCTCAACTATTTTATTATACTTTAAACCAAATAACACTTCATTATATAAATCTGGATTTATGTTCGGGTTTAAATTATTCTCCTTCAAAAAAACAATGTAATATCCTTTATCAATCAAAGTCTGTAGAAAGTCAAGCAAGTCCTTCTTATATACCCAGGACA
>JBAQUG010000100.1:0-1651 GCA_049297395.1 Victivallales bacterium
TCCACGACCTGCTTCGCCTTCTGGACCTTCATGCAGATTATCTTCTCCTGCTTCATGATGTAGCTGTACAAGAGAATGAGACAGAGCACAAACGATGCGGCGCTGGCATAGAAATATGGCGCCTTGCTCCTGAACTTCTGTATTTTCTTCACCTTTTCAGGAATGAGCGAGATCTCTATCGGGCAGGATCTTATATGCCGTAGTCCGAGACCTATGACCTCGGAGAACATATGAGAGACTTCAGCCAGATGCTCCTTGTTTATATGGCTGGGCAGCGATACCATTTTGAAAGGATTGAAATATTCGACCGGCATCTTCAGGTTTTCAGAGAAAAATCCCAGGGTGAATGGAATGACGGAACTGCCGCCTGAAAGATACAGCTTCACAGGATTGCTGCCTTTCTCCCGGGATTTATAGACGTGTATCGACCTTTTCAATTCTTCATAAATGCGCATCTTGACATTCCTAGTGATCTTGGAAATGGACTCCTCAATATCTGAGTCCGCCCCATCATAACCTCCGTCAAGGGCTACGAACCCGTGATTCCTCTTCAATTCCTCCGCATCCTCGAACGGTATCCCTAGCTCGTTGGCGAGCCGCTGGGTTATCATATGGCCTGCTACCGGTATCGTTCTCACGAAGAAGCGCCCTTTATCTATGAATACAAGACTGGAACACTTGGCGCCTATATTGAGGATCATCACACATTCACTGCCGCCGACCTCGTTGGCGCATGCGGCGTTGTAGCAGGCGACAGGAGCGACATCAATGATGTCTATCTCCCTTCCCAGCCCCTCAATCAATGCAGTAAGCTCCTCGACGACCGTATTCTTCACGACTACGAACATCACTTCAATATCATTATCCGCTCCGCAGTGGATCAGCTGGTAGTCCCATATGACCTCGTTGATCGGGAAAGGAACGTTCTGCTTTGCCTCATACTCCACGATCTGGCGGATCTTGTCCTCATCCTCGCCCAAGGAAGGAATCTTTACAAACCTGATGAAGGCGGACTGGCCTGATATGGATATGGAGACTTTTCTGGACTGGAAATTGTTTTCAGAGAAGACCGAACGGAGCTTTCCGGCAAGCGCCGGAAGCATTTCCTCATCCTTGAGGTCGTATCCATATTCGGCAAACGCAAACTTCTCAAGAACTAACTTGTCCCCTGTAGGGAAGCTGAACTCTGCCAGTTTAATGCTGTCTGCGCCAATGTCAATCGCAAGAATTGTATCAGTTCTAGCCATTTCTATATTGATAAACCTATAGGATTTTGTATAAAAAAAGAATTAAATGACTATTGAGAGTAGGGTGGAAATGTTAGATTCAGGTTACATTGGCCTTAGAGTTATGTGAAAATGAACTGATTTTCCAGCAAACTTCTAAATTTTGAAGACAAGGTCGGGTTTGGCCGCAACCCAAAAGAAGTCAGAATACGGGAGACAGTAGTCAGAATAATATCAAAAGCAAAAAGGAAAATATTTGAGAAGCATTTGAGTTGTTTTCATTCTCTCCTGAAACTTGCCTTAAAAGTAGGGACGGGCTTCAGCCCTGTCTACTATACGCATATTTTCTGTATAATCGACATCCACCGTCAACAGAGGGTCTACAATCCCCTGCCAGCTTGACTGGCAGGAAATAAAGATTGCCA
>JBAQUG010000101.1:0-17344 GCA_049297395.1 Victivallales bacterium
CGGTCGTTCATATTCATAAATCTGCACCGAGACTTTCCCCTTGTCATTCTTCTTCTTCTTTCTGAGGATCAGCGATTTCAGCTGGATTCCAGACTCAGGGAACGCGTAGTTGGGAAGCAGCCCTGAATCCGTGAAGAAGTTGAATATGTCCTTTTCAGATATCTTGCCGAGAATCTTTGCCAGCGCGAACAGTTCGTTCTCCATCTCATCGAGTATGGTCTCATGATCCGAATTTGCCGGAGAGGCCTTATGGGTTTCAATTGATTTCCTGATGGATTTTATCTTGCCGCGCAGGGAATCCATTTCCTTAAATATTGACTCAATCGGCTCCAGTATCCTGTAGGTCAAGGTTCCGGTCCCTTCCTTGCCTTCCACGAACAACTTGAGCCGCTCCTTCGTCTGTTCCTGCATCTCCGGAAAAATTTCTATGAATTTCTTGAACAGCTCGGTCCTGTTATGTTCTATGTATTTGAGGAAGATAAACGGAAATTTGTCGTCCTTCTTGCTCTTATAATTACGCTCCAGAGCCCCTATGTTCCTGGGAATGTCAGATACTTTTATACCGCCTGCCACCCAGTTGTCGAAACAGAAGGCTATGAACTGCCGTTCCAGAACGGAAGAGGCATTCAGGAAGCATCCGGGAGCCTCGACGTTTCCAGTGATCATATCTGGAGGATTGCTGAAGAAATACAGATCGTGAGGCCTGGCGTTCGCAACGGCGAGGTTGAAGGAGTTGCCATCGCGCCTTCCAGTCCTTCCTATCCTCTGGAGATAGCTTGATTTCGTAGGCGGGATATTGCACATGATCTCCGCCGACAACCGGCCGATGTCAATACCCATTTCCAAGGTGGGCGTACAGGAAAGCATATTGGGATACCACGGCTTGCGCAGCTTGTCCCTGTCAGGGGAGTTCTCCTCGGCCATGAACCGTTTCTCCAGATTTTCCCTGTCCTCCCTTTCCAAGAGGGATGAATGTTCAGCGGTATTTATGCGATGGATGTCGCCTGTGGAATAAAGCCTCGCATAGTAGTCGGCGCGTTCCTTCTCAGGTTCATAAGAGCCAGCGCATTTCATCCTCAGGCATGGCCTGCCCAGAAAATGTGCGAGTTCCGCTTCTCCAACAGACATCAGATATCCGCACTGCGAACATCGCAGCTGGAAAACTTTCTTTGAAATAGTGAGGGCTTTGGGATTTATGCCCCAGACCTTTTCCCCGTTAGGAGTCCATGTTTGGAGGACGTTGGATTCAACGAGATGTTCAAGGATGGTCGTATACAGCTGAACGGTGTACTTATGTATTTCCGGCTCCAAATCACCGAGATTGCGCCTCGCCCAGTCGGCGTACCATGTCCTTTCATTCAGGAACTGGTCGAATCTAGTTCCTGGTTTCGTGCTCATGAAAACAGGGGTTCTGGTATGTTTTCCAAACTTGGGCATGAAAAGCTCATTGAAACCTGCATAACTCATCTGATAATAATTTCCGAAATTCTTCACATAGCCTTCAAGTGCTGGATGCGCCACGCCTCCTTTGGACTTAAGGAGGATCAGAAAGCCAAGAACAAAAGAATGTAGCCTTTCTTCCTTAAGTTCCCGGAGTCCGCCAATCTGGTTCTGTAATATCTCGATTGAGTCTTTGACCGCCCCATCAATCCCAACGGGATTGAATGATGCTACGGAGGAACCGGTCTTTTCCAGGGTACGGCCTATCCTGCTCCTGAATCCGTATTCGCTGAAAATCTCCCATCCTATTCTCATCTTGCACAGATTCAGCAGTTCGGAACTGTCAGGCAGCCTGTCGTGTTTCAGCAGATGCTCGTAGTCGTCAAGCCATTCCATATCCGTGGCGATGAAGGTGGAGATGTATTTTTCCCTGCCGAACATGTCGAGATAATATTTGGTGAAGCTGTCAGGCAACTCGGCAAGCGTAAAAGTCCTGTCAGACTCGGAGATGAACTGCTGGATGGCCGTTCTTATCCCGAACCTGAAGGTCCTTGCGGAAAAGAAGCCGGCCCTGTGCGCTGCATCCTGCACGGAATCTGAAAAGGCGAGGATCTTCTTGTCGTCATTATATATGGACGTGAATATCTGGGAGATGGCGACGCTTATGAGGCTGGGAGCCTTGGAACCAACCACAGTCAGGCTGGCCTCGCTGTTGCAGTAAGGGCAGTTATGGCTGCTTTTTCTCCTCCCGTTTGAATCTGTCAGCGTGTTGTTTGATATGTAGGCCTTGATGAAATTGTCGTCCCTGCCGCAGTTGCTGCAGACCTTCTTCTTGTCGGCTCCGACGGTTATCGTCCTCATGCAGTGGCCGCATATGAAAGTATTCCACAGGGGATCGGATTCTTCAGTCTTTGCCCCCGGAGGGTCTTCCGGGAAAAGGCAGTTCACCGTGGGGCTGTAGCTGAAGAATGATTCATATATCTTGTCGAGTTCCTGCTTTATCGATGTGTCCTGGCTCTTCCTTGAAGTCAACCATCCCATGGTCCCGCATTCCCTGCAATGGATGACAGGAAGGTGTTTCTCCATATCATCGGCATTCAGGTCCTTGGCGAACTTCAGATCCGGAGCCTTCTTGACCTCCGCGACGATCCTCCTCATCTCCCTCAGCCATGTCTGAAGCCGCAGGTTGAGGAAAGGCATGATGGAGTCTGCATCAACCTGCCTTGACGCCGAGGATGCAAGGGCGAGGAGGCTGATAATCAGGAAGTCCTTGTATTCCCCGTCACCTTCGCTTATTTCAATGTTCAGCTTCCCCATCTCCTGGACAAGCTCATCTAGCGTGACAAGCTTCCTGCAGATGACCGTCAGGAGGTTGCGGAAGAAGATATGACCACACAGCTTCCTGCCGAGTTCGATTTTCCATTTGCCGTCATTGTAGTCTGATATTTCGTATCCGAACCACAGTTTGGCCTGAGCCTTTACATAATCCTGGATGGATGCGTACTCATACGGATCCATTTCCTTTGAATGCTCCTTGCCGGGTACAGAGGTAAGGTCACCCTGGACATCCGCAAAGAACTCTTCGGGCTGCAGCGTCTTCTCACCTACGACCGAAGTGCCGTCGAATTTCTCTCCGAAGACATTCTCCGCATATTTGATTAGTTCGCCAGGCTTCTGTGTATCACCCAGAGTGGCTGAGGTGCCTACGCAGCACAGATGACCTGCTGGAGTACCGAGCCTTGACTTGAGACGGCGGAGAAGGCACGCCAGATCGGTTCCCTGTGCTCCATCGAAGGTATGGAGTTCGTCCACAACCACATACTTGAGTGTCTCCGGCTCATTCCGCTGCCATATGTCCCTGTCAATAGGACGTATCAGCAGGTAGTCGAGCATCTTGTAGTTTGTGAGAAGTATGTCCGGGGGTGAAGCCCTCATGGCATCCCTGTCTGTGATGACATTGTCCTTTGTCATCATCGGACTGTTTTCAGCGGATGTTTCACCTATGAAAAGCCCCACTCGGATCTTCCCCTTGAGATTCTTGTTTCCGTTTACGATGTCCGCAAACCGTCTTGCCTGGTCATTCGCCAGGGCGTTCATTGGATAGATTATGATCGCCTTTATTCCCGGTTCACCCCGCTTGGCGAAGCAATGGTCCAGGATAGGATACATGAAGCATTCCGTTTTTCCGGAGCCGGTACCTGTCGCTATTATCGTAGATTTCGGGGTCTTGCCACCAAGACGTCCGAAGGCCTGCTCCTGATGCAGGAACGAGGAATATTTCATGGGAATATCGGAAAAATATCCAGCACCTTTCAATCCTGGCCTGAACGGGAGTTTGACCGAGATATATGGGCCGCGGAACATTTCATTGGATTCCCTATCGAGGAACCTGTCGAATATCCCATTGAAAAATGTGGTGTGGACAGGGAAGGTAGTCTTTATGAAATCCTCTATTCCGTGCCTAACCTGCTTGGATATTACCGATGGTATCATGAGGGCGGTCCCTTCCCGAATTCCTTATTTATTCCCAAAAGAATTCCAAAGATACGGTCTAGGTCAAACTCGTGAAGATCTCGTTCCCTGAGCACTGGCTTCAGCGCCCCTGCGATCTGCTTTCTCAGCGAGTCCAGTCTTGTTTCGGAAAGATCAACTTTATCATTACCCGGGACAGCAAGTTTGCTTCTCACAAGCTGCAAGTAGTTTCCATCATGAAGATCAAACTTCAATATCCTGTCTGCATAGTCAAGGTCGAAGAAATCCCTTATGGCTGGCTCTCTCCTTGTCAGCGCGGCACGCATCTTTTCCGCATAAGCCTCCGCAATTGAAAAGGATTTTACTGGAAACGGCGGCAGCAGCCTTTTATTATTTATTGGATTCAGCAGGACAGTTCCGGCGTTTATTGATTCAACTGGCCGAAGAAGCTCTTCACGAAGCCCGATTTCAAATTTGATAGTTCCAGTCATTTCCCCAAGCACAGACCCATATTCAAGTTCGCCGATATACTGGAAGGAGTTATTGTGTCCGGAGAGCGCGGTTTTCTCAGTGAACGGAGGCAGGCATATTTCCTTCTTCCATCTCTCCTTGACACCTTTCATCGCCTTGCTTCGTTTGCTTCTTGGAGCATCCGAGGGCATAGGAATCATAAAATCCAGGTCTTCGCTAAGACGGAAGAAGTCCGTATGACATTTGCTCAGGCAGGTTCCTCCCTTGAATATCACTGCCTCATTGGCATCCCCGTATACACGCATGAGGATAAGGCTGCAGTAGTAGTCCTTTTCAACAATACCTGTCGGAAAGCCCAGTTCTTTTGCCGTGAACAGTACTGATTCACGGAAAAACTCCCTGTCGGCATGAATTGGCTGAAACTTATTTTCCGTCATTCCTTATGATCCCCCATTTGCTGTCTACTCCTCCCTTTTCCGGCTTTCCCGGGACAAGAGGTATATATGATCTGGACAAACGTATTTTTTTCAGCAGTGGCGAAATCAGTTCTTCATTGCCAAGCGTTCTGTCGAGACAGTACCCAAGACGTCTCAGCGATGCCTGCCCTGCATATTTCACTGCGCATTTCACCAGACTCCCCATGAACTTCGGATCCTCCTTGATGGCAGTCCCGATCCACCCATACACGTCGGGGATGGTTGCAAACCTGCTCCATTCATTGAGTGCGTCCACAATAGTCCTTTCCTTGGTGGAGATTAATACCTGCTCGCCATCGCCAGTTTTCAGGACCCTTGCAGCACCGAGTTTCCCGCTTATGCACTTTATGAAGACAAACTGCTGGCCGCCTATGTTCCTGTCACCGCTGAACTTGTCGTTAAAAACGTATGTCCGGCTTGGAATCTGCTCGGAGAACCCGTATATGTTGAACGCATTCGGTCCGCATATCTGGTATCTGGCTCCTGAAATCCTCATGAGCTTGGATAGAATGGTATATTCGCTTGCCGCAAACCTGCCGCCGAGAGGCATCCTCATAGGGACAAGATAGGCCCCGCGTATGAGCCTTATGAGCATCCCGCGCCTGCACATCCTGCTAAAAAGTTCACGTTCCTGTTTGGGGGTGATTTCAAGAGGCGTGCAGACATCCCCCCTGCGGATCACATCAGACTTCCGCATCTGGGCATATCCCAGCAGATTCGATTCAAGTTGTCCAATTCTTGCTTTCATTCTATTTTAAGATAATTGCCTCTGAGACAATTATCAAGAAACAAATATACTTTTCCAGCAAGCTCATATTCCGCATATATTCCCTTGTTGGCAAATGCATATCCTCGTTGCCATGCATTTGCAAGCATATCTTCTTGTCCTTCATCTTATTGCATTATTTTTGCCGGCATGATAATTTTAGATAAACCATACCATGTTTCTAAATTTATTCTGCCCCAGGATTAAAGATTTATCCTGCACCTTCCAACGGGTCTATCTTATATTTGACGAAAAGGTTATTCAGTTTCTCACGGCATATTGGATCATCCTTGAACTGCTGCCAATTGGCACGGATCCTGTCTTCAGATACGCTTATAAGATTTTTAGACATTTTCATTCCAAGATCAAGTTCTCTTAATGTTTTGGCTGTATGCATCCTGAAGTACCAGCCCCGAATACTTACCGCCAGGATGAACAGATCCAAATCAGAGTTGCCGGCAGTTCCTAACGTATATATATAAGCATCTATGAAACGGGATAAATATCTTTTATATTCCTCCACATTCTGAAACCATGTGTATTTGGGATGAGTCAACGTCGGATCTTCCTTATTTATCGCCTCCTGCTTGGAAATGACAATGAGGAACTTGTTGCTGATCTCAAGGACAATGGGAAGTCCGAAGCTTATAAAATTTTCGGCACAGGATTTCTGTATTCCGGCAAGCCCGTTAAAGAACCTTTTCAATTTATCAAGAGCCCTTTCCGTATCTGTGAGGAGCAGGTCCATATTGCCCTTAAAGAGCTTCTCCGAATAATCTGTCCTATTCCTCCGAATGACGTTGGGCACTATATCAGTTGCCTCTCCCGATGCCTCAGCAGTCGATAGCCCCGCGAGAATCTTTGCAAGATCCCAGCTGTATAGCAGGTATAGGAGCCAGTCTTCACGTTCGGATTCCTCGGCAAGCCGGAATGCAAGTTCGAGACCATCAATACCGCCTTTCTGGAGACATCGCTGGTATGCAGAGGCCCCGAGCGAGGGAATCTGGTTCGGGGTATGCATCTTCCTGCTTACGAAATACGGATATGATTTCCAGGTCCCGGCGGTTAGCATGAGGATCAGGCTCCAATTCCCTTCAACAGCGACGTCGGGACGTATCCTGTACAGCCCCCCTTCCTCTACGGGCTTCATTTGTTCATAATCAAAATCTCCGATTTTCAGTAGCGTATTGAGGTTCATGGTCTTGACCATGTCAGACTTTTTGCAGCTGAATACGACATCCTTGCCATCAAAGCAGGCCGACTCTATGATTACCTTGTCCTCTTCTATGGGACTGCTGTCTCCTGCAACCGGAGGCTCCTCGCTTGTTTCAATGGATTCCAGTTTATTGTCCAAGGAATATCCATCAATTCCTGGAAACATCCCTTCATCTGCAGGCATCAGTAGCCCGATCTCCAGATTTCGGCATGAAGAGCTGGAGCCGTCATTAAATAGGCCTGGCATTGATAGATTGGCGCTTGTGACAAGATCCCAGTCCCCATTCTTCTGATAGAACCTGTATCGTTTCGCATGTATATGCCGTGCTATCTTGTTTTCGGTGATATCACCGGAGTATACAGAAATCCTGGAGATCTTTTTCAGGAGGAACTTCTTAACAGGAAAGGTGCTCTTCTTAGCTGGCACAAACAACCTCACTTCATCAGCCAGCTTCTTTAAGCCTGCTATTGCGAAAACGTCATCGTCGTAATATGGGCTCATGGCGTCAATGCGCCGTATCTCAGGATTTCTGCCTATAACATCAGAGACTTGCTTGATCAGGGGGTCTTTTTCGGATGAGAGGAAATGGTATTGCCGTTTTCTGGGTTCCTTCATTTTTTCAACTGTGGAGAAGAACGGCCCCCTTATAATGTTGTCAACCGCCTCCCTGAGCACAGGAGAGACTCCTTCAATAATATCATTCTCATCTACAAATGCACCCTTGAGGAAAGTCCTGATATCCTTCAGGAGCCCGGTCTCCTCCTGATCCAGATCATCCAGTTCAAATGACAGGCTGACGACAGTCTCCAGGTTCCTCTTGAAGCTGTTCTCCGTAAGGTTGAACGACCCCATGGCGAGGTTAGCCTTCTTGTCATTCACGAAAAGGTAGAATTTCGGATGAAAAGCACCGCCGTTCCTGACCTTGACACCCTCCAGGTTGTAGTATGCGCCCATATACAGGGGCGACTGCTTATCCTGATAGAGCAATTTCCTTCTGTTCCGCTCGTTAATTGCAAGAGTCAGGTTCTGCTCGATCTTCAGCCTGCAGAGAACCTCATTTTCAAAGAAAGACAGAGGGGCGATATCGTATGATAGGATAAGGCCCTGAAGCCATTCATCCCGCCGTGAAAACAGATCGGGGATGTCTACCATTTCAGCTTCTCCTTCATTTCCGGATTGATCTTCCAGCCCGGACTCTCGTGGACAACAACGTTAATGCTCAGCAGGAAGTATAGCAGATTCGGGAGCCTGGATGCACGATAGACTCCTGGCTCATATTCGTGTTCCCATTCATAGAAGCCGTCAGTTGACCTTGTGAACCAGGCCACTTCCTTGACCCTCTGGCTCCTTATCGACAACTGCCGCTGGATAATCCACTTGCCTAAAAATAATTCACGGAATATTTCATAATCATCCTGCCGTCCTTTGACATCTTCATATGCATGGGCAAGTGAAATTTCCTCGCTGTCGTGCATGGCCCTGTGCTCGTAGAAGCTGATTGCCTCTTTGAATTCGTCCTGCCCTTTGAATATTTCATACATGCCCTGGCAATACGAATAGAGCAGATACGAATACAGAATTCTCATTTTCGGGCCAGTGTCGTTCATTTTTATTTTATCTATAAGACATTCCTCGTAACTGCCAAGTACGGGGCTTTTATTCCTGTATAATTTGACAATATCCAGTTCTCCAATACCAACTTCCTGACATATCTTCTTCCTGATATTCACGAGCTCCTTTGATTGCACGATAGACAAGGCGCTTTGGACGGATATTCTCCCCTTGTTCATGTTCAGGGATTCAAGGAAGCCGCGAAGTCCGGATTCGAGGGAAAAAGTGAAGAGGGAGTCGAGGGCATAAAGTCTCCATTTCCTGTATGTCTCAACAAACGGCCCCGGATCGAATATCCTGCCTTTGCCATCTATGAGTCCTGTCGTAGAAGCCCGCATGAATGACTGAGGAACAAACGTTCCTTTAACGGCGGTCTGTTCAATGCATCTCAGTACAAGCATGATGGAGGAGTATAGGTAGCTTCCGTCCTCATCGGGGCGTTTGGCCAGCAGGACATCTACAGCCATATCACGTTCGGCTTTCATGCCGGTATCTGGAGAATGTATAAGGCATGGACAGCACTTACCCGAAAGCTCTTCCAATACCTTTTCAGGGATTTCAGATTCGCCTCTATACTTGGCATAGTAGTTTGTCGATGATATTGATTTCCTATATACGTCAGAAAGAGATTTGCCCTTATCGGTAAGGTTGATTTTCCCGGCAATTCCGTAGTCATTCTTGACCAAGTCAAAGGAGAACATGGGATTCTTGTAATTGACCTCCCAGCCGTTATTGATTTTCACTTTTGCAAACTTGTATGGTTGCCCATCTTTATGACTGTTAATGAGCCTCCAGGCATGTTCGACTCCGATCATCCCATGGAAATCCGGATAATTATGAGACTTGTGAAGTTGGATTGCGCATAGGAATATGGCTTCCAGTTCGAAGAAATAGCGCCAAAACGTCAGGGGCTGCTTATCCTTGGCGAACTTTTCTATGGTCTGATCCAGAATCCAGCAGTACATCGAGAAATATCTTGCAGGCCTCTGGCCCACCACGGTAGTAAACGGCGGGAGAAGTTCTCCAATCAGCCTGTCACCGACGCGCCAGATCCCAAGGGGATCAAGCTTACCCTGTTCTATGAGAAGCTTATTATATTGGACTTCGATTTCCATGATGAGAATCCTCTGATTACCTTACTTGATTAACCACGGAAAGGACGTCATCACCAACCTCTCCGGGAGCTCTCTTGGTTTCAGCTTCTGCCTGATTGAAACAGTCGAGTATTCTTCCGGGATCAATATCACGATTCATTTCTCGAAGAATCAATTTCGCAAGTTGATACTTGAACAGGAAGGCCCGTATTGCTCGTGGCCCCCATCTCTTCCCATTTCGTATCCCGTGAATTTCAATATGTTCCGTGATCTTCATCTGCTCATCGGGACTGTAAACGAACTTGTCATACGCTGGCCCTTTGTCAATGGACAAACCTTTTTCGGCTGGTAATGATGCAGTTTTATCTCGCGCGGCATGTTCAACAGTATATTCAACTTTTTGAGAGACTCCGACAGTTGATACTACGTCTACTACCTTTTCTTTTTCTGCTGTATATTTTATTGTGAATTTACTTACACATTCCTTTATTTCATCATGGGTCAATTCATTTAATCGAAGATAGCAAATAATGAACTTTTCAATGTTTTCATCCACTACATGATTCGTTACCGCATCCACTAATGTCAGCTTTTTTGCTTTTTCCTTTTCTTCTAGTTCAAGCTGTATCATTTTTTTATATTTATCTGCCAAGGCGATCCTAAGAACATCTTCTTCCATAATCAGAATTATATGGAGTCTCTCTTTTACTACCGTATCATCAAGTAAAAGCATTAGATTTTCAATGACAGAAAGCATATCTTCAGCATTGCAGCGATCCAGATCATCAACAACTAGGAGGAAGCGGTCTGGAAGGTTCTCGCCTGTCAAATTGGACTTTAAAAAGTTTAATATTTTGCCGTTAACAGTTCCTTTGGTTGATAATATGATTAGATTCTTAAGATCGTTACCAAGAAGCTCCTGAATACCCAGCTGGTTTCTGTATGTAGGAATTTTAGCATATTTGTCTGATATTTCCTCAACCCTCATTTTTATGCTTACCAGCTTTCTAAATAATTCAATTGAAAGGGTTAGGATTGCTGCAATAGAGATAGATTCAAATATGTTTTGCCATCCTGTCATGACCATAAATGATAAAATTATTATTACAGAAAGGCTGAACAGGAAAAAATACCAAACAAGTATATATCTGTTTTTTAAGAAGTTGAATAGGATTCCGGTGCCAAGATATGCGAACATTCCTCTTCTTTTAAATATTTCAGCACGAAATGTTTCAAAAAGATGACACCACAGAGAAGGCGTTGTCCGATATTTCCAAGCACTAAATCTAATAATCTGATAGCCCAATTCTTTTTCTTTAGCCAAAGAATCACTCAACAGGTTAACAAGATAAGTTTTCCCTCTGCCCCATGGTGCGAAAAGCCCCATGCAGAACTCCCCTGACACGCCTTTCAACACAGAGATGAGGACTTTGACATATGCCTCGGCATTGAGACATGTTTCACCAAAAGCTGATTCTCTGCTTATTGACGTATTTTTCCCTGTTGGGATTCTAGGGATGAAGCCGCCATACTCAACCTCTATCTTAATACGGATATTGCGCCAGTTAGTTTTATCATCGGATGCAAGATTAGCGTAGTGATTATTAATATCATTGATCAAAGCAAGGATAATTTTCTGCTCTAAACCGGAAAACACTGTCTTCAACAGGTTTGAATCTTTAAGAGAAAGCACTAACGCAGTCAATAAATGACGTTGATGCAACTTGTATGTCTTTTTTTCTTTAGATGTCTTTTGAGCTATATCCCTTGCTTTATTGATAATCTTTTTGGCATTTGAGGAAAAGGAGATGTTCTTAGAGGCTTGAGATATAGCCGCACTATTAATAAAGCGTAGATTATCTAAGCCTGTTGAATCTGTAAGCAACTTCTTTTCGTGCAAGAAATTAATCAAGCTATCTTCCGTTTCCATTCCTATCGCTTTTACAAGAGTAATGAAGGTATAATTAGGATTACTGTTTATTGCCTTTTTTGTTACACCTACCCAAAGACATTCAACAAGTAAATGTTTTTCATCACACCAGCCTTCAGCAGCGTAGTCTGCAAGATTAAAAGCGTTATTCAATATGAAAAATGATGATTCAGTAAATTCATCCCGTGAAATAATTAATTTTGAGGATTCAATCTCTTGATCTGATGGACGGTTTGGGACAACTGGGTTCGGGTCAATATTAATTTTTCCTGTCGAGTTAACCTTACTGTCTTTTTCTTCTTCAGAGCTTGCCGCTTCGCTGCTTTCAGTTTTTTCCGAATCAGAAGAACTCGAACTATCGTCCGGATCTTTATTTCCCTTTGAATTATTATTGTCGGCTTCAGCAATAACTTCTTTCTCAAGTTTTGATAGATATTCCCTGCCTTGTGGGGTTACATTAATAACATGGACCTGTACAGGACATCCAACATTATCCAAAACCTCTGCTGAATTTATATAACCGCCCTGTTTTAGCTCATAAGCAATTCTTGCTTGCTCATCTATAAATTCAACGTTTGGCACCTCTGAACATTGTCTTAGAATTGCTATATATTCTTTGCGGAAGTCTTTTTCTACTACAGATGATGAAATCGAATCCTTGGTTCCGGAATATTTATTCTTCCAATTATTGTAGTCGGGTTCGACAAGTCCCTCATACCAACCTCCATCAATTTTAGCGTATAAGAGTGGAACTATTTTATGGAGCTGTTCCTTTGATTCAGGCTCATCGACAAAAACACCTACAAGTTTATTTTCAGTTGATAAAACAGGAGTGCCCCTAACATCATAAATGTCATAGAATCCCTTTTCATCACCAACATCAATTTTGATATGATCATCGTTAGTTGATTGTTTTCCGAAATTTTCAACGATTCCAGGTACTTCTTTAAATATTCCTTGGTTTGAGTTATACCAGAATGTAGCAAGCATGGATTTCGGCTTAGTTCCCCTGATATCCATGTTAATACTTTCACAAATAGAATTAGGCGCAGGTGCTGATAGTTCCAATACTTGATATTTATATCTTTTGCTAACATAAATACATTTCGCTGTACTGTGTATAACATTTTCCTTGAGGTGGCCATAACCTTCGACGTTCACATTTTTATGAATGATTACAGCATTACAGGAGCAAACTGCATATCGTGGCGAAAGCAGTGTGGCAAATGCTCTTTTTCCATCTCCTGAATCGATATGGACAATTGAGTTGCGTATGTCTTTGTCAGGCATTATCCTTTCTCCTTTCGAAGAATTCCCAGGCGGTTTTGTAATCTTCTTCGCGGTCGCATTTGGTGAAGGGGGCGATATATGTGATGTCACGTTCTACGGGACCTTCGATGGGGGTGAGATGGTCCGGGCATGGGCAGATGTATTCTTCACAATCCTTGCGGAAGACCCCGTGAGCGAAACGATAGTCCTTGATCGTGTCATCGGTGGTAGTCAATGTCACCGTTCCTGACTTCATCTCCTTGATGCCCTTAAAATCAGCAGGATTGACACCCTCGACCTTCAATCCGAAAGCACCAAGATTGTTGAGTTGCGTCTCCTTTTCCCACTCAGGACGGCCAAGGCCGACGCCGGAAAGGCCCTTGGAACAGGTGAAGATTATTCGGCCATTCTGATCATACCAGGTGTCGCTCTCGTTTTCCTTTAATACAGGAAACTGGATCCTATAGATCGCGCATAACTCACTGCAGGTTAGTCTCAAGGCCATTGCTGATAGGACGTCAATCTCTATAAGTGCCTGGCGCCTTTCATAATCTGAACGAAGTGCGCAGTCCCTTGTCCATACCTTTGTCAGTTTCGAAAATTTCTTATTATCAAGACAGAGGTTTGACTTTGTCCACTGCTCATTTTTGAAAGAGTCTGACCAGTTATCTACCCAGAGTTTATCATAGCGGGATGTTAATGAATTAATGGAAAGCATCCTAAAGAGAAGAGGTGAATCATAAATAGTACCGATTAAAAGAGGGAATGAGTCTAACATTTGATGTAGATTTGTTTTCCCGGTAGATTTAACAAAGAAATCGAATGGCAAGGAACAACAATATGCGCCAAACAGCAGGCCGGCACGCATTTTATCATCTGAAAAACAATAGCTTCTTACGCCATTTATATGTCCGCATAATGTAGGAGCTATGGCTGCAAATAAAGTATGTTCATTTGGCTGTCCAAGCATTGCTCTAAAAACAAGCCTGTATAGATTAGTAACTGGTTGATTATTCCAAGGAGTGCATGTTGTTTTTCGTATATAGTCTTGTTGGTCTCCGATTGGCGCATAGTTAGTTCGCGGCAAGTAATCGTCAGGAATAATATTAAGGTCAATAACATCATAATCTGATTTTTCGATGCATACTCTGCGAGGCGTTTTATAGTAAGGATTTCCAACATAGAAGTGGGGACCGGAAAGGATCCATTCAAGTCCGACATTCGCAAATCGAGTACTTCGTCTTATTACACCTTCTTTTTGAGCTTGAGTTTCATTCCACATTATTGTTGAATAATAGTCATCTTTTAAGTTATTTAACCTAAATGCGCAGTTCGCAAATTTCTCTATCACGGAAATGACTTCTCGTGAGTGAATGACCGGCAGTCGCGCTTGAAGTGCTGGCGTACCAGGGTCGTCATATAGTTTTGCGAAAAGTGCAAGAACTTCCTCGTTTACTTCTATAATTCTGCTTTTATGGCCTTTGAGATTCCAATTATCGAATTCATCCTTAATCCCACCGCAGAGCCCTTGACCACAATAATCAAAAGACCGATCTATTGTAGTTGTATTAAAAAGATTGGACATAGAGACAAATGCATTTACTAAAATATTTGAATAAATATTTATACTATATTTTTCGCGATGGGCGACTTCAGCAAATAAATTAAGTGCATTTTGGAACTGAAAATGGTACTTCAATCTCAAGTATATAGCCTGCCGAATTCTTCCACCACTCGGATCGTCATATACTCCTTCTGGGTGAATAAAGCCCGTCACTCCTTTTTCTGAGGAAATTAGCCATGCCTGCGGGAGGAAGCATTTATACAGATTAGCTTTCATCCCTGTAAGCAGTGAATAATTCTGAAATGCGTTCAAAAAATTCTGAGTTCCTTCCGCTTCCTCGTATTCAGCAACATAGGTTTCACGCAGTTTCGGATATTTGGAAAAAGCCTCCCTAGTTTTCTGTGAAATATCAGAGGCGCTGAGGTCGTCAAAAATAAAACGGGGGTTGAAGTCTCCCAGTACACCTCCTTCATTCCATTCGATCTTGATCCAAGGTGGATTTCCGACTACAAGGTCAAAGCCTCCTTTCTCAGCGAAGAGATCGGCAAACTCTAGTTCCCAGTGGTGGAAGCGGCAGCGTTTAGCAATTTCAGCTACAATGCCAAGACGCTTATATGACTTTATAAGTTCGTCCACGTTAACATATCCGAACTCATCCTTGTTGGCCAAGTCAGGCTGATAGGACATATTATTGAAGGTCATGAGATACTGATCCCCCTCGCGAGCCTCGACAGCAAATACATTTCCCTCTATTAAAGCTTGGAGTTCAAGAAGGTATTCCTCCCTTGTCGGAAGCTGATCGGCCTTTTCCAGAGGCCAGAACCAGAGAGCGCACCAGTAGTCCATTGCGAGTTTGAGCCTGCGGTAGGCGCTGGACTGTCGGACATTCTCAGCAAGAATGCTCTCTCGGAACAGTTTGTCCTTCTGCTGGGTCGTCAGATTATTTTCTCCGGAGCCATCATCGGGTTGTTCCCACACCTTCCATGGGTCGCGTGTCTTTCGCCGGAGCTCCTTCCGATCAGCTATATGCCGTTTCCAAAGGGCATCAATCTTATCACTTAGCCTTTCGAGTATTTCAACCTGCATGGTTTCAAATTTATTCTTGCAGAAGCTCTTCCTCCACTCCTTGATCTTTGCTATCTCCTCAGGAAACATCTGCTTTACAACCTTGTCGGCATAGTCCGCCATTCCTGAGTCAGGCAGGAGGAAATGATAGACAGATTCAGAAGGCCTTTTCCCCTTTTTGCTGTCAATACTCTTCAGATGGTATCTGACAGGAACTTCGTCGAGCCAGCTTTTCTCTCCGCGTTCCGGTGTCAGGAATTTGGAATCAAAGGCCTGTCTCCGTGCGCCGATGAGGGAGTTACCGGCAACAAGCTGCATGTTAAGCCATGGGATAAAGAACTTGTTGCTGGAATCGTGGCATATGTTGCTCAGCCATATAGATACCTCGGCAAGCTCGACAGCGATGGGATTGAGGTCCACGCCATACACATTGTTCCCAGCAATATACGCCTTCACCTTCTGGAGCTCTCCAAGATACTCATCATGGGATATGCGTTTGCCGGTCTCCTTCTGTTTCATGTCGAGATAGGCCTCTGCGAGCTGATTTACTGCCTCATTGGTAAAAGCTCCGCTCCCTACCGCAGGCTCACAGATGGTCAGTTTCAACAAGTCATCCGCCTTTTTATCTTTCAGGAGTTCTTTCAGTGAGTATTTGACAACACACTGGGTCAGGGATTCAGGCGTATAGAATGATGCCGACTTATCTCTATTACGTCCAGCAAGCCGATAAATGAAATCACCTCGTTCATATTTTTTCAGCCTGTTATCGGTGTTCCCGGTCTCAGGATTGAACTGGGGGATGAACTTCTCATCTTCGGAATAGTTGGCAAGTTCTGAAGCCGGAACAAAATACGCATTCTGAAGTTCGTCATATTGTTCTCCGGCCTTCTTGACCTCATACAGGCCACCTTCTTCCCTGACGAAGAATCCACTGTATGAGAGAAGCCCCTCATAGACGGCACCGAGTTGGTTGATCCCCAGCCTTGCGTAGGACACACGACCACGTCTTCCGCTCCTGCGTCCGCTCGATAGGGAGAGAAGGTTGATGACTTTCTGGAGGACTGAATTTCTGAATTGGCACTTGGAGATGATCGGTGTCCTCTCGGGATCGAAGAGATGGCTCTTGAGAGGCGGAATACTGAAAATATCCTTGCCTCCGAGAAGCTCTTTTCTGTCTGGTTCAAATCCCTGAAAAACCATATTGAAAAGCAAGTCCAGGGATTCACTAATATAATAACCATTTCTTGACTCTTCTGATATCAGCGGGGTCATTTCTATGTCACGCAGGGATTCGAGGCTATAACCTAGACGATACTGATCGCTTTTGAAAGGAGAATAGTCAAGTTCGGGCCTAGCCTCCATATAGAACACGAAAAGCAGACGGTAAAGATATCTAAGACAGTCTCCGGTCAACGCCGACGGATCCAGTCCCTTGTCAGGATCGGTTTCTCCGAATATGCCCTTCTTGTAGACGTTCCTGAGATACCAGACGGCTTCATTGCCGAGTAGCTCTATGGCTTCACGTGCTGCATATTTCAAATCCTCGGATACTGCGAAGGCATGCTTATGGGAATTTTCGGAAAGTGTATCCAGCAGCGGTGTGCCGTCTCCAGGGCAGATGGAATCCCTGTGCAGGAGAGCGGATACTGCTTTGATGGTAGAAAGCTCCCTTCTTCCGAAAATCTCTTTGAGGTCGAAGCGTAAAAGCCTTTTCTCGGGCCACTTGCTCCTGTCAATGAGGACAATCGCAGAAATATTGACCAGGATTATCCAGCGTGGCGGTTCCTGACGTGAGAATATTTTCTTCGTTACAAGCTCATCCATATCCTTGTGTTCTGGAATCTCACAGGTGTCGGGATCGGGATACTGGCATTTCTGAATGGTGCAGTCCAAGGGATCCGCAGACTCGTTTGGATGAGTTACAGTTTCAATGATCCAGAGGTCAGCTGCTCCCGAGGTCTTGCTTATGC
>JBAQUG010000102.1:0-36373 GCA_049297395.1 Victivallales bacterium
ATACATGACACGTCCGTATATTATGCGCAGGAGGCCCGTCCCTACTCGCTCGGGATCATGTTCGCACTGCTTTCGATGATTTTCTTCCTGAGGCTCTTCAGCAGCAGGTCCGCGTTCAACCTCCTGCTGTACACGTTTTTCTCAATACTTACATTTTATTCCCACTACGTCTTCGCCTCAATCCTCATTGTACAGAACTTATACTATCTCTACGTGGCCATCTTCGCAGAATCTGACTGCCGCCCTTCAATTATAAAATGGTATTCCAGCCAGCTTGTCGTAGCGCTTTCAATTCCGCTCCTGCTTTTCCAGCTGTCGGGCATGTTCAGCAACAGGGAGCACTGGGACTGGCTCCTGCAGCTGAGCCTTCCGGATGCCCTGGGGCTTTTCCTTTCGATGTTCGATCCGAAGGTGACGTTGCTCTTCATTGGCTGCTTCGTTGTTTTCTTCTTCATAGAAAAAGCTGATTTCAAATCACCCTTCAAGGGACAGATGCCCCAGATAGTTTTTCTCCTGACATGGCTCATCGTCCCTTTCCTCTTTGTCTTCCTTGTTTCGAAGCTCCTGCACATATCGCTGTTTGACAAGCGCTACCTTGTCTTGAGCATGATCCCCTTTTATTTCCTCCTCTCGTTCTTCGCCCACGTCTTCAAGTCGGATGTCCTCAGGGTCGCCTTCCCCGGAGCCTATCTTGTAATCTATCTTGGTATTGTTTCCATTCCGAATTATATGACATACGGGCATTTCTCATACAGGATCACCCATAACTGGCGGGGCGCCATCAACTTCGTGAATAAAAACTACAGGCCCGGCGACGTAATACTTCTCCGTTCAGGTTTTGTAAATGAGAACTGGATACCTTCAACTGAAAACAAAATCGTCCAGGATTATGTGAAATGCCCTTTCAAAAGCTATTACTGGAAAAAGAAAAAAGGCGTCCCGGCACATCCAACCATCTACACCCTCACATATACATGGGAGAAGGAATTCTATCCATATTATGACTTAATTCTCAGCAAAACCCTGAAATATGACCGCATCTGGGTCATGGGAGTCAACACACCTAACACCAATTATCCCGTTTCAAACATCTCAAGAATGCTCGAGAAGGAATATGATTTCTACAAGATCTACGAGGCAAACTACGCGGGAGTCTATCTTTGCCTGCTGTCGGCCAATCCCTTGAACTCCGAAACCTTATCATTTTAATAACTGACGGATGGTTGGATTATCGGATGGATGGATTATTGTGTACAATGTAAAAAGTGTCACAGTGCCCAAGCGACCAAGTTGCCAAGTATTTATGGATTTGTAATTTAAACATGGACACTCGGTCACCTGCATCTTTGAAGCTATCCAATAATCCATAGGATTACAGCAATGACAGACAAGCGAAAATACGATTTGATCATAGCAGGAGGCGGACCGGCCGGACTCATGGCGGCAATAGGCGCCTCACGGAAAGCTGCAAAAATCCTTGTCCTTGAAAAGATGGATTCACCCGGCAGGAAGCTCCTCGCCACCGGAGGCGGACGCTGCAACATCACAAACGTCCTTCCAAAAGAAAAACTGGCCGAATCCTTCGGCCGGCAGGGGCGATTCATAATGCCTGCGTTGAATTCCCTGGATTCCGAAGGCCTCAGGAAATTCTTCGATGTCCTCGGAGTCCCCACATTCTGCAACGACGGCTTCCATTTCTTTCCAAAGTCCCAGAAGGCTTCCGACGTGCTTCAGGCGCTTCTGAAAAAGGCCAAAGCACTCGGGGTCGAAATCCGCAGCGGCGCCAAGGTCAGGAATCTGATCATGGAAGATTCAAAAATTGCAGGAGTAATTACGGACACCTGCGAAATCCGCAGCTGGAAAGTCCTTCTTGCGGCAGGAGGTAGAAGCTATCCCAACCTCGGCTCGGACGGCAGCGGGTATGTCCTTGCTAAATCCGCAGGTCATACAATAGTCCCCCCTGTCCCGGCTCTCGTCGAGCTCTACTGCGAGGAGAAATGGCCTGGACAATGCGCGGGGATCACGTTCAAGAACATCTCCCTGAAATTATCGAAGAAGGACATTGCCATCGGAGAATTCCTTTTCACTCATTCTGGGATCTCCGGCCCCGCCGCCATGGACATCTCCGGACGTGTTTCAGAACTGCTTTCCAAGCATTCGTCCGTTATTCTCAATCTGAATTTTTTTCCGGGTTCGGAAAAAAATTACTGGATCACCGAATTCGGGAGATGGCACAGGGAAAATGGAAGGAAGCATGTCCTGAACATGCTCTCCGAACGGCTCCCCAGAAAGCTCAGCGCAATCCTCTGCTCCCTTGCAGGATGCCCTGAAGACCTCGAATCTGCGAATTTCGCAAATTCCCAGAGGGAGAAACTCGCAGCTCTGCTTGCTGAATGCCCGTTTACAATCACCGGAAGCGCAGGATTTGACAGGGCCATGGTCACAAAAGGCGGAGTCTCCCTAAAGGAAGTGAATCCCGACACTCTGGAAAGCAGGATTACAAAAGGCCTTTATTTTGCCGGGGAAATACTTGATCTCGACGGCCCGTGCGGCGGCTACAACCTGCAGTGGGCCTTCTCAAGCGGACATCTTGCAGGAAAATCAAACTGATAATAATTGAAAATATTTTCCCCAACCCTTGACTTTTATTGCGATATCGCATATAATCATATACGTAAGATGGTCATAAGCGATATTTCAAAATAAAAGACAGGGGCATCATGGTCAGGATAGACATACCAAAAAATTCCAAGATAATTAAGAAATATCCGAGGATCCTGAACGCCCTGCGCTTGAAGATCCGCCGCGGACAATATACCGGAATGCTGCCCGGGGTCCAGCAGCTGGCGCGTGATTTCGATGTGAACTTCATGACCGTCAACAAGGCTATAAACATGCTGGTTGACGAAAATATGCTCTACCGTATTCCGAACACGGGGACGTTCGTCAAGAGGACATACCGCATCGCCCTTGTATTCCTGTCCAGGAAAGAAAACAGGAGCCAGCGGAGGCATACGGTTTACGACGATCTCATTCACGGCGTGGAAGAGGCTCTGGGTGAAAAAGGCATGACAATGGTCTTCAAGAACATTGATCCTGAATCTGAACTGCCGAGCCTGAAGAACATGAAGAACGAATCCGACGGCCTCATCATCCTGGGAGATGCGAAAAATTCAAAGGCTAATAAAATTATCAATGGCTTCCCCGTTGTCCGTGTAATGGATGCAATAGATGAAAATGACACCTGCGATCACGTGACTTTCAATAATTACTCCATTGGCCGTCTTGCCGCCGAGCATATGCTCCGGAAAGGTCACATGAAATGCGCTTTTGCCTGTACCAATGCTCGGCAGCTCCTTCTTGACAGAGGCAAAGCCTTCAGTGAGACTCTCACGAAAGCAGGCGGGAAGACCAGCATGATTATACCAGAAATCCCCAACATCGCCAATGGTCTGAAAATAGATGCGATAGCCGGGCAGCTCGACAGGATGCTCAATGAGAAACCTATGCCTTCTGGTCTTTTCATCCCTGCCACCTGGATGGCCGGCAGTATTTATTCATTTCTCAACAGCCGGGGAGTGGTTCCAGGAAAAGACATCGAAATTGTCACCTGCGACAAGGAATTCATGGAGCTGTCAAAACTAATTCCGTTACCTGCGTACGTTGACATACATGCCGATCTTGTAGGCAGGAAGGCCGTCGAAATATTGAACCAGAGAATTGAATTCCCGGGCAGTCCAAGGAAGAAAATCCTGCTGGAACCGGATTTGGTGTTATCTTGAGAGAACAAATTTTTCTGGTGCAGAAAAATTTACCAATATGATAAAAACAGGGTCGTCGGTCGTTAGTCGCTAGTCGTCGGTAGGAGATAAGAGGTTAAGTGAATCTGGACACTGAAGACTGACGACCAACGACTGAAGACAGCTCTTGGTCACTCGGCCACTTGGAAGCTAAAAAATAGCTTTAAAAGGAGGATAGCATGGAAAACACAAATCCTAAAAACCAGGCATGTGAAACATTTTCGCCGAGAAAATATTTTACTTTGATTGAATTGCTTGTGGTAATTGCGATCATCGCAATTCTCGCGAGCATGCTGCTGCCGGCATTGCATAACGCCAAAAAGGCGGCGAAACGGATAGGTTGCATGAACAATCAGAAGCAGCTGGGAACGGTGCATTTGTACTACCAGAACGACTGGAATGGAACTTTGGCCCATTCAACAAGAGACGAATACGTGTCTCACGGGCAAGCTTCCTCAAACTGCAACTACACCACATGGGATAAACTTGCCGGGTATTTAGGCTTCGGGAAGAATGCTGCCGCAGGGGAATGGAGGTGGTACTCAGGTTATGCCAGAATTGGAATCTCCGGGCAGGCTGGCAATGTCTTCACGTGTCCAGAAAATCCCGAGGGAACTTTTTATACCAATTATCCTTCGTTTGGCGTAAACGCCTACCTCGGTGCCTATGTCGGCTCCGAACCAGCCTATCCGGCCTACAATATAAATAAATTCGCACAACCTGACGGCAAAGCCTTCACGTTCGATGCGAATTATGGTGCGTATACCGTGAGATTAAAGTTCCTTCACGAGGCAAACGGAGGCTATCTCCTATATCGCCATTTCAAAACTTCCAACGTGGCTTTTTTAGACGGACATGTGGAGAATTACGGATTTCCACCGCTTCCCATGCTGTGGGAGAACGGTGGTGTAGGAAACCAGCAATGGATGACTTACGCCGATCCGCCGCATAGCGGACTTTGAACAGTGGAATTTAAAAAATATAAAATAAAACAATCAAACAGAGGCAAAGATTAACATGATTGGAAAAATAGTTGCAGTTGCGGTTGTCGCAGTGCTCCTTGCAGGCACAACAGCATGGGCCGGAGAGAGAATGCTTCTTCCCGAAAAATGGCGGATTCAGCCAGCAACGGACAGCAAGACACCGCCCGATGCGAAGGAATGGGGGACGGCAGCGTCGGCAAAAGGGACAAGCTGGGAGAAGCGGAACCGGCGGGAGATCGATTCATGGTGGTATGAACAGTCGCTTGCCATTCCCACCGAATGGACGGGGAAGCGGATGTTCCTTGATTTCCGCAGGATTGAGGGCGATGCCATCGTCTTCGTCAATGACAGCCGGCTTGGCGAGTTGCTTCGTCCGGGCGGAGAGATGGAAATCAGTCCGTCCGCCAAAGCCGGGCAGGAGAACTTGATCCGCGTCTTTGTCACACGTTCCTACACGGACATCTCGCGAAAATTTGAACAGGACAAGCTCAGGTATTATTCTCGAAACAACGAGTGGGGAGCCACCGCGAAGGGAAATTGGGGAGTTGGCATAACCGCAGCGGTGACGTTGGTTGCCAAGGCATCTCCTGTTGGCATATCCGATGTTTTCGTTCAGACGTCATGGCGCAACAAAGAAATTTCCCTTGAGGTTGAACTGGACTCATTGTCGGAGATGGAGGGAATCTCTGCGCAGGCGGATATCACTGAAGCTGACGGACGGAAAGTCTTTTCCTTCGCAGGGGAAAAATGCGCAGTTCCCGCAGGGCACTCGACTTTTAAGATTGCCCGGAAATGGGAGAATCCGACCCTTTGGGAGCTGGATGGCGGCTATCTTTACACCGTACGGGTAAAACTGCTCCGGAGTGGAGTGGAAATTGATGCCACCCAACCCATCTCCTTTGGATTTAGGGAGCTATGGACAGAAGGGCGGAAGATCTTGCTCAACGGACATGAAACACGCCTACGGCTTCTCATGTGGAGAGGAGGAGCAGAGCCTTCAGGAAGCACGCATGCGCTCAGTTTCTTCCGGCTCATGGGCTACAACGCCACATATATCCAGTCAAATCCCTCAATGTGGTGGGGAACTTGGAGGGAGACACCGATCATCGACGATACATTGCTTGACGCCATGGACAAGGTCGGATTTGCCGTCATGCTGCCATCGCCCGCAGTTGGAGGCATCCGAGATAATCTTTTGAAAGACGATGCCCTGAGAAAGGATTTCGAGCGAGAGACAGATATATGGATCCGTCGTTACCGCAACCATCCGAGCGTTATAGCCTGGACTGTAGGTATGAACACCTATTGTCCTGCTGACAACATCAACCCAAAGGGGATGGGAAGACGCTTAAGTTCGACCCTTGCGGGACAAGGCATGCCAAAGGTAATCACCACCGCATGCGATATCGTCAAGAAATACGATCCGACCCGCCTGGCCTATTCTCATGCAGACGGGAGCCTGGGTGATATTTCCACGTCCAACATGTATCTGAATTTCGCTCCCTTGCAGGAGAGGGAGGAATGGCCGATGAGCTGGGCGGAGAGCGGTGATATGCCATATCAGATGGCGGAATTCGGGCAACCTTTCGAGCAGAATTTCTGGAAGCCCAACAGACCGGCAGGAAAAAGTTTCCTCCCTACGGAATTTTTTGCCATCTATTTTGGAGAGAAGGCCTATGCTGCGGAAACTGAAGCCGGACTGAAAAAGCTCGTTGAATACGGAATTCTCAACAAGAGTTTCGGACCGCCCGTCAACTGGACGGACGAATATCCCATGTACTGGGATTTCCAGCGGCTCTTCGTACGCCAGACCAACCGCGCATTTCGATCCTGGGGCGTTAATGCCGGCTGGGGGTATTGGAACCTGTCCACGGGTTACGGAAGCCCAACGAGCACGAATACGGCTCTTCAGCCTTTCTGGAGAGATAATCGGTATGGGAATCTCAAAGAGGATTACACGGCTAAACCAGCGTGGGCCAACGAGGATTTCGATATCTACAGCCAGGCGAACAAGCCTCTTCTCGTTTATCTCGCCGGCTGGCCAAGGCACACCGATAAGACGCACATTTATTTCAGCGAAGAGCGCGTTGACAAGTCGGCAGCGGTGGTCTGGGATGGACCGGGAACGGCGAACCTTGAAATGGAATGGCTGTTGCGCGCATCGGACGGTTCTATCGCCGCCAAGGGGAGTTTATCGCTGAGCGCCGCCATAGGAGAGAATAAGCTCATTCCCATCTCATTCACAGCTCCTGCCGTCAAGGAACGGACAGATTATTCTCTTGAACTTAAGATTAAGTGCAATGGCAAGGACGAGGAAGGAGATTCCTTTTCCATCAGCGTATTTCCGCGCAATACAGAACTGCTCAAGTTCCATTCGAAGATCGCCATCTGGGATCCTGACGGCAAATCTTCGTCATGGATCAAAAAACTTGGAGCCACCTCCACCTTATGGGAGCCAAAAGATGGAATGAAAGGAGTCGAACTTCTCGTTATCGGAAGAGAAGTGTTGAAGCCCGGTGAAGCGATGCCCTATTCCGCTGAAGACGTGAGGAACGGATTGAAGGTCATTGTCCTCGAACAACGGCCGGAAGTATGGCATAGCCTCGGGCTTAGGACAACGGAGGCCATGCCTCGTATCGTTTTTCCGGCCGATGCCCAAAGCCCGATACTGAAGGGGATCTCAGTTGACGACCTTAGATACTGGCGCGGAAGCCCGGATCTCCTCCCGGAAGGGAAAAATCAGTCTGCCGAGACACGCCATGCCCCAAAATGGACCAACACGAATGCCATGTCGTCAAGCATGCCGCAAATACCACGCTGTGTCGGATTCACGCCCATACTCGCCGGCGAGTTCGACATGGACTACTCTCCACTTCTCGAATGGCGCGACGGAAAAGGCATCGTCCTGTTCTGCTCGCTTGACCTTTCAGCCCGGGTGGGGAGCGATCCTGCGGCCACTTTGCTTGCCAGGAACATGCTCGAATGGATCGACGGTGCCAGTCCTGCGCCAACGCGCCGGATCGTTTACTGCGGCGGTCCAACAGGGCTGGCGCTTCTTCGTAAACTGGAGGTTGAGCCAATTGTCCAGCCTGGACTCGAGCATCCCCTGGAAACCCTGCTTGTAGTCGGCGAAGAAGGCGATGTCATTCCCGCTGTGGAATTGGATCGTTTTATCGAGAATGGCGCTCGTGTCTTTGTTCTTCCTCAGACCACTGACCGCCTTATGGCAATGGGGCTGAAGACTTCACGCAAGAGCCTCCAGCGCTGTTCCTCTCTTCCCGCCTTGGCATCCTTCAGATCCGTCGGCCCGAGTCTCCTGCGCTGGCGCGACATGCTCGAAGCCGACGCGTTCGATGCTGACGGCCAGACACCGGGTACAGAGATCATTGGCGACGGGATTTTTGCCCGCCATACAATAGTCGGCAAGGGCGAAATCATCTTCTGCCAGATTGCCCCATCGCTGCTTGAGAACCGATACAGCGATGACAAGGACAAGGCTGAGGCCGTCAGGCTGAGTGTGATCCGTCTCGAACAGCTTGTCGCAAGAGTGCTGTCCAATCTCGGAGCAAGTCCGTCGAAAAACGCCGCCGCCCGTCTCTGCTGGCTTGATCTCGGACCACAGGTTGAACCGCTCAGCTACTGGCATACCCTAGGACCGTATTTCTGCAAGAAACACGATGGCGAGACCATGCTCGCCGAGAAATTTCCCGGCGAGGAAATGGCGGTTGCCGGCGACACCAATCCCAATCCGGTCTTCAAGCGTTCGGACGGCGTCCAGCTTGACTGGAGACCGGCAATCAAGGCTGATGATAAAGGCTTCATGAACCTTGGCGCATACTATAACATGGACTCATCCGCCACCGTGGCCTATGCGGCAACAACGGTCGAGAGCGATACTGACCGCGAAGCCGTCCTGCGTCTCGGATGCGACTGGTTCATGCGGGTATGGGTCAACGGCGAGGAGGTCTTTAATACACTGTTCGGGATGAACAAGCCGGCGGCATATGTCGTCAAGATCCATCTGAAAAAAGGAATGAACGCCATCTCCTGCAAGGTAGGCAGCGGCACCCACGGCTACGGATTCTATGCTGACATTTCCAAGCCCTCACCTGCCGGAGCCGCGCAGATGGCGGAAGAATTAAAACCTGTGTCCTTCTACGCCGGACGAAAACTTTCAGAGGAGTTCGATCCCTATGAATACTTCTACTGGTGACATGTTCAAAACTTGAAACATAAAAAATGGTCGCATATGAATATTCAATTTCACAATATTCCTCTTCTGCGAATTGCGAAATTCGCACGTGGAGTGCGGCAATTTATTGCCGCCTTTGATGACGGAATTTATTCCGTCCCATCTAAATGCCGTGAAATAAATTTCACGAAACAAGGCGGTAACAAGTTACCGCACTCCATGGAGCGCTATCACGCTCGTAAATCAAATATTGGACTCATCGCATTCCTATTCCTTTCCATGGCTGCAGCATGTGCAGCGGAGGAGACTGCGGTGTTGCGGCAGGACTTCGAGAACCGTCTTCCCGGCCAGATTCCGGAGGGATGGACGAAAACATGGGGCGGCCCGTTGCTGGAGGATGTTTTCACCACGAGCAATACAGAGGCTCTATCTGGAAAACAATCGCTTCTGCTGGAACGCCGACTCTATGAGAAGCCCGGCATGTATGGATTGGCAAGGCTGACAGCGCCCATCAATGCATCGGCAGCGAAGCTCACGATCCCTTTCCTCATCAAAGCTCCAACAGCGTATGGCGCATCATTCTCCATCTTGCTGAGGTCGACGAAAAGCAGCAATTGCAATCTCGCGGAGCTGCGGGTTGCTGGCGGAAAGGCAATTATCTGCAGAGGCAAGAAAGATCCTAATCTGGGTAGCATTGAATTTGGCGTATGGCACCGCTTTGTCGTAGTCCTGCCGCTTGATGGAGAGGGGGAAAATGCCAGCGTGGCTCTTGAGCGCAGGCAGAAGGACGGCTCGTGGACACCGTCTGGAGACAAAGCGGAGGTGGATGTCCTATTTCCCCTGGCATCCGACAGGCGGCTTTCGATCCAGTTCGTTCACGGCATGACCGGCGAATTCCAGCTGTTCCTCGATGATCTTTCAGTTGAGACTGTTTCGGAGTTAAAAAAATAATAAAGGGTGCAACATGCGGAATAAAAATAAAATCTATAATCGGCGATTGGCAGTCATTGCCTTCACTTTAATCGAGCTCCTAGTAGTGATTGCGATCATCGCAATTCTCGCATCAATGCTGTTGCCGGCATTGCATAATGCCAAAAAGGCGGCGAAACGGATCGGATGCGTGAACACGCAGAAGCAGTTGGGGACGGCGCATGCCTACTACCAGACTGATTGGAACGGGATCCTGGCCCATTCAACCAGGGACGAATACGTGGCATTAGGAGAAACTTCCGCGAACTATATCAACAGAACGTGGGACAAACTTGCCGAGTATCTAGGGTTTTCCAAGCCTGGGCTCACGCAACCCAATCAGCTGTATCGATATTATGCCAAGCCCAGTTTCAAGGGGCAGTATGGAAATATTTTCACGTGCCCGGAAAATCCAGGAGGTACTTTTAGTGGCAACCTTCCATCTTTTGGCGTAAACTCCTGCCTCGGCGTAGCAGGATACTATCCAGCTTACAATATTAACAAGTTTACAAGGCCTGACGGCAAGCTTTTCACGTATGACGCAAGCCATGGCGCACCTATTGCGAGAGCGGAGTTTATGCATGAGGCAAACGGGGGGCGTCTTCTATTCCGTCATTTTAAAACCTCAAATGTTGGTTTTCTGGACGGGCATGTGGCGAATTACGGCTTTCCCCCGCTCCCTCTTGTATATGTGAATCCTAACCTTAGTTGGTTGGCGTACGACTACCCGGTTCCGGAAGGACTTTAAAACGTGAAACTCAATCAACATAAAAATATATCGAACAAGGGCAAGCATGAATAAAACTGGAAGAACATACATAATTTCGGCGATTACGGCCATGCTTGTTTTGACGGCATGTGCCGAAACGGGGATCGCACCGGCTCAGGGTCGATCAGTTAAACTTGAGTTCGTCAAGGCGATTGGCGATGTCAGGGGCAAAAGCTGGAACATCATATCAGTGGATGTCGATGCCAGGGGGAACATATATCTCCTGTCCATGGACGGAAGAGTGATGATTTTCGATCATGGCGGGAAATATCAGAAAAGCCTGAAGACAGCCAGCCTATCCAACAGCCATTATTATGCAAGGGCGATGCTTGGAAGAATCCTCATTGGAAATTACCGATCTGATTTTCCATGGGTCTTCAACGGTGAAAAAGGGAGCGCACCCGGCTCATTCGACCATCCTTCAATGGTGGCGATAGATGACGAATGCAGGACGTACGTCTGCGATACGGCAAACAAGCGGATACAGATATTCCCCTCTCTTGATGGCGGAAATCCGATCAATGTGCTTTCGCTCGATGGGCAGCCGTCGGCAGTGGCCGTAAGAGATGGACGCATGGCTGTGATTACCCGAAACGGTGAATTGCTCCTGTATTCCATGGATGGGAACAATCCCGTGCTGCAGGCATCGGGAAGGATCGGCGGTGGCGGCACATCGGTATGCATTGAGCCAGGGGGTGGCATTCTTGTCGCATTCAATGGTCCGGGGGGCAGTCTGATGAGGTTTGCCGTGAGCGGAGGACATGTCAATAAAACAGCCGTCATTGCCCCATCGGTCATGGAGCAATGGCCCAATATCTTCACCTTCAGGGTGCCGCTGACCCGGGGAACCGACAACGAAATATGGTTTGCCACCGACACGTACGGCAAAATCCTTTCCCTTGACCCTAAGACGGACACGGTAAAGGAAAGGATAAAAGGCCTGTACCGGCCGCTATGCGTTGGCTTCTGGGAGGACGGCTCCGTATTTGTCTCCGGATGGCCACGAGGAGATTCCAAGCGGACTGAAATACTTGTTTTTGACGGAACGCAGTTGGATGGGAAAGGAAAGAGTTTTCTTCCTGAGGACAAAACCTTCCCGTCTCGGCAGCAGCCGAACTTCAGTATTCTGCCGGACAAGGACGGAGGAGTATATACCAGGGTGTTCGATAAAGATGACTGGACAGGCTTTATAATCAAAAAGTTATTTCCTGATGGAAGAGAGACTCCCGTTGTAGATACAAAGACCATGACCCGCACACGGGCGAGAAACGGTTTTGAGTATAGTCTTCAATACACTGCCGAGGGGGATATCCTGCTCGCAAACCATGTCTATGGCTCGGTCGTCAAGATGTCCAGGGAGGGAAAGGTTTTGTGGATAGCCGGCGCCAATCCCGCCGGCGGGGCGGATAAGGTCGAACTTGCAGGTCCGGTGGATACTGGGATTGACAGCAAGGGGAGGATTTGGGTTGCCGATGCGCGGAGGAGTAAAATCGTATGCCTTTCCCCGGAAGGGAAGTTCCTCTACGAACATGGAGGACGTGGCGGAGTTGATGATGTCACGGGCAAGAGCTTCGACTGGCCGACCGGGGTGGAGTGCGCCACCATAGATGGACAGGATTTTCTCTATATCGGTGACTCCGGGAACGGGCGTATTCTGAAATTCAAGATAGAAAACTAAAAATAGCAAATTGGAGGATTGTATGCGTAAGAAAATCGTATCGTTGATTCTCGGTGTGGCTCTCAGCGTGGCAGCCCATGCGGCATTCGCGCAGTCAGTGGAGAAAAAAGGCGGTGATTTTTCATCCACGGCATGTATGACTGAAAGCGAAATCGAGTCTGCGAAGAAGACAGGAGTTTTGACTACTAGCGGGGAAGCTGAATATGAATGTGATATTCCTACGGATGGTTGGTACGAGTTTCTGGTATGGAACCCGCCATCATGGAGGGCGGACATATTTATTGATGGACGTTTCTTGATCCATACGCAGTTCAACTATGGGGTATGGCAAACTAGGAAGGATGGAAAGATAAACAAAGTGAAGGTGCTCAATCTTCATCTGGCAGCAGGTAAGCATACGCTGAAGTTTTCCGCGTTTTCAGGGTATCGGATACAATTGGCTGGTTTCTCCCTTGAACCTTCCAAGGACATTGCAGGTCGCGTCAGACTGGCATTCGACGCAGACAGGCTCGTGTTCAGGAAGGGAGAGAAATTTTCCGGAACGGTGTTGATTGGCAGATCGGTCGAACCGGCGGATGTCGTGATCACTGTCGACGGTGCCGACCGGAAAGAACCATTGATGAAAAAGGAATTTCATGTCCCTGCTGGCACAGGTGATTTCCAGGAACGGATTGAGCTTCCGTCTGGCGTTGAGGGGGTCTTCAACATCATGGTCACAGAAAAGGCGGGGCAGCCCTGCGATCGGACGACGGAATACCTTGTGATTGACACTACTCCGCTTGCGACCATGGGCGGGAAAGAACTCAGGAAGGAACTGATCTATACACTTGACTGTGCAACGAAGGAACCGGACTACGGCTTAAGTCCGACAACAGTGATCAATGCATCTTTCGGCAAGTATCGCGAGTCCGCTTCGCGAAAAGACGCGGGGCCTGGGAAAGCCGAATGGTTCGCCTACACCTTGGATCTTCCAAGCATCCTGGAGCCCTATATGCTCGAGATAGAATATCCCAATGACGATCAGAGACTCTGCCGGATCACTCTGGCGGAAAGATATGGTCATCCAGAACCTTCCCTGGGATATGCTACCGGTCGTGGATACCCACTGTCAAACAAAATGGAAAAACTGGAGTTCTATTTCTGGCCGCGAGATAAGGATCCGCGATTGATCTTCGAGAGTTGGACACCAAGGGCGTATAAGGCGGCTGCGGCGCGTGTGAACGTCTATCGCATTGTCGGTGGCCTTCCTGTCCTTAATGCAGGAAACGCCGGGCGGATGTTTGGGACGTATCAGGAGGAACCGCTCAGATATGCACCCTATTTCGGGGCAAAGCCGGAGGGAGGCTCCTGGCTCAACCTATGGAAACCAGCCGAACGGTTTGCCGAATATCAGTCGTATGCCGGTGTGAACCTCTGGAACCCGACGATCTGCGTATACCAGGCCGTTCTCTGGCCGACGAATGCTATCCCGGGGCAGCATATCGATCTTTATCCATCTCCAAAAGGCTCCGAACAGAAGCTTTCTAAAGATCCATTTGAAAAAGACATCATACGTCTGATGCTGCTCACTTGCGAAAAGCACGGAATGGGCTTTGTCGGCGAGTTGAACATCCAGGCCAACTGGACGTTGATGCGTTATCTCGACAAACGATTTGGCGGGAAAGGGAGTTTTGAGGATGACAGTTATCAAAAACCGTGGCTGACAGTATCAAAGACCGGAGCACTGGGCGTCGCCCACAGCCCAACTACGCCGTACTATAATCCGCTCTATCCCGGCGTCCAGCAATGGCATGGAGAGGTGATAAAGGAACTGGCTGAAAGATATAAGGATTCGCCTGCATTCAAAGGGATTGGCGACAGGCTCATGCTGTATTGGGTTTTTGGCGGCTGGCAGTGTTACAACTCCTTGGACTGGGGGTACGAGGATTTCAGCGTCGAACTATTTGAAAAGGAAACCGGCACGGCTATTCCAATTGCGAAAGACGACAAGCTGCGTTTTCAGAAACGGTATGAGTGGCTGATGGAAAACGCCCGTGAGAAATGGATCGGATGGCGTTGTGAGAAGATTGCCGCAAAATACGCAGCGCTCGCTAAAATCATGACCGATGCTAGGCTGGATTTGAAGCTTTACGTTTCGGTTTACCCTGATATTGCGCTTTCGTCCTTTACGGGTGTTAAATTAAAGGGCCGGGCTGAGATGATGCGGGAATGCGGTGTTGACCCACAATTGCTGCACGACACCCCGGCAATAGTCTTCAATGACACTCGCATCTATCCTCCCGGGAGCAAGCCTCGGGACAATATATTTCAAGCCTGGCAGGCTGACAGCTATTACTATGATCCCGCTTTTGTCTCATGGACCAACAGGCTGCTGGGAAAAGGTTCAGTCAATGCGCTGCATCTTGACGCCTACTCCTTCGAGGGGCGCAATATCGACAGAGTAAAACAGCTCGGTTACAAGGAAGAGGACTTGCCTGCCGCCTCCTATGTCTATCCTGCCGCCGTACTCAATCCGCCCGGAAGATACTATCTTGAGCGTTTCGCCAACGCCATGGCGGACGGCAACATGGTCTTCCTCTCGGACGGCAGTCACGGGTATGAGCAGGGACAGCCCCTGTTACTGCGGGAGTTCCTTCCCGAATACCGGGCGCTTCCCGCCATTGGGATGAAGCTCCTTGAAGGATCTGGAGATCCGGTCGCCTTGTGGCAGGGAGAAAAGGACGGCAGGACATTCTTCTATATTGTCAACCGTCTGGATCTTCCAGTGCCGGTACGAGTTGAATTTGCGAAACCCGCAAATGTGAAGCGACTTGCCACCGGGGAGGTGTTGAAGCCCGACGGAAACTCCGTAGCCGTCGAACTGACGCCGTTCCAGATGATTGCCTGCGAATCGGACATTCCCCCCAAGGCGGTCAAGGCGGTTCCTCCCGAGGCGCGTCGCGTCGAACTGGAGCGACAGATTGATTTCGTCGAGAAGCTGCTGAAGAGCGACAACTCGTCCGGGGAGATGTCGATGTGCCTGGTCTCTCCTGTCGATTTGCTGCGCGCAAATAAACTTATGCAGACGGCGCGTGCTTCGCTCAAGGCCGGGCGGCTCTGGAGCGCATGGAGAGCTCTGAGCAATGCGCAGATGGTGACAATCTATGAGGCTTTCAATTCATATCCGCCGGGACTTTTTTTTCAAAAGAAAACGTCCGGAGGGAACAGTTCAATTAGCCCAGAGGGGATGAAAAAGCTCATACCGGGAGATGAAGCGGGAAAGGTGAAGCTGGCTGATGCCGGATCAATCGCTCAAAACATGGCTGGCACACGCTGTCTCAAGTGGGAAGGTGCGGAGATTGACATGGAGCTGCCTGCGCCATTACCGGCCACCTACAGTGTCTCCTGTACATATGCTCTGTCGAAAGAGTTCACAGAACCGCTTGTCTCATGCAGCGGAGGAAAGATTACATGGAGGTCACCTCCGTCTGAAAATGAAGGTCTTGGACAGAGGACGTACTTTGTCTCTGTTGCGAATGCCGACAAGCTTGTCGTCAGCTTTGGCAAGGACGCAGACAAGGATTCGGCTCTTCTCTCCCTCCAGTTCGAACAGCGCTATCGCGAGATATCGCCGTCGGAATTCCGCATGCTCGGCCCCTTTGCCGGTGGCGAGAAAGACGCGGCAAGGATTATGAACGAATCGTTGCCGCCCGAGACGAACATTGATTTTTCAGCATCCTTCCAGGGTATGAACGGGCAGATGCTGAAATGGACTCGTCCGCTAAAACAGGTTCTTGAGCGTGGCGACAACTTTGTCGATTTCGAAGAGGAGTTCGGCGTTAAAAACGATTCCCTGTCCTTTGCCGCTGTGGAAATTGAAAGTCCCGAGGATCGGAAAGCCCAGATCAGTTTCGGGTGCGACTACTACCCGAAAATATGGTTGAACGACACCGTGATAATGAAACCGGAGGAACGTCCAAAAGGCGCGCCAAGGAAAGGCGAGACAAAGCTTCTCGTCGATCTTCGCAAAGGACTAAATACGCTTCTGATAAAGAACCATGGCGGTTCCGCAGGCAACGGCGTCTGGTGCGCGATAACCGATCCGGGCGGGTTGAAAATAAAGTAGAGTTCTTGTACGACATTTCGTACGATAATATTTAAGGTGAACGTAATGAAAGTGTCCAAGGCAGTTGCTGTTTCAACAATTCTTATATTTTCAATTAGTCTTTCCGGTATGGCGACTGACTCGGACGAAACCGGTTTGAAAGCGAAGCATTCCGGAAGTAAAATTTTGGGAACCCCTGATTTTTTTGTGGAAGTCATGGATCCCTCCTCCACGGAAAGATATCACCGGGGCGTGCGTTTTACTCCAGTTGCCGCAGTATTGCGCGTCGTTGCCCGGGAAAATGAATACCTCTTAAACCCTGTGGAACATGATTCCTGCCTCGATGTGGCAGGACTGATGGCGGAATTTGATCCAGTTTCCCCTCTAGGATTTGAAGAAGCGAAGATCGGGGAAGGTTTTGTCAAGGTCGGGGTGGGTGTCCTTAGGAAAAACCGCGAGAAGTATGCTCCCCGACCACCGTATGAGGTCATGGAACTGGCTGAAACCAAAACGACATGGGAGAAGGACTCTGTTAAATACAAACAGACCTGCCACGGAATAAACGGCTATGGCTATGAACTGAAATCAGAGATGAAAATCGAGCCTCAAAATCATAAGCTCGTAATTGAGTGGGAGTTGACAAATACCGGCACAAGGCAGCTAGAAACGTGGCATTATTCACATAACTGTTTTCGGTTCGGGAATCTGGATATTTCGGATGGATACCGATTGTCCTTCCCCTATGATTTCAATATTGAAGGGAACAGCGACGCGGTGGAAAAGACAGGAAGGAGCCTGCAGTTCTTAAAAAGACCGGTGACACCACTCAACATTCGTGTTCCATTCCCGGACAAAGACATTCCCAATACCTTTGAACTTATAGATGAGAAAACAGGATTGGAAGCCCGATGCCTTACTTCCCGCTACGGCGCATACACCACCCTGCATGCATCCAAAGATTATGTTTGCCCGGAACAGTTCGTCCGTATCACACTTCCGCCTGGACAAACCGCAAAATGGACAAGAGAATATGTTTTTGCTGGAAAAACTGAATAAACATAGAGGAGGAGATGAAAATTAAGACAAGTGCATTCCTGCTGGCAATGTCAGCTTCCCTGGGCATTGGATGCTATGGGAATGATTTCGCATTGGCGCAATTCCGCGACCGTTGGGTCCATCATCCGGTTTTTGGCGACCCCTCATGGGATGCTTTCGAGCGCGAAGCCGGGAACCCGATTCACGTCGGGAAGAAGCCTTACAACTGGCCGGTCAATGGATTCCTATTTCTCGACCCGGTGTCTGCGCGCTGGATTTCCTACGTCAGCGTTTATCCAAGCGGCTACTGGGGCCAGCCTGCGGCAAATGTGTTGCCTATGCGCGAAAAAACTGATGGCGGCTGGGAAGAAATGCCTCTCCTGTTTGACGAAACCAATCGCCCGGGTTTCGTCGGCAAAGATGGTATAATGACAGATGCATCCGTAGTTTATGATGATGGACGCTATCACCTAATTTACGGCTGGGCCGAAAAAAACAACCGAAATGGCGGCATCGGCTATGCCTGGGCAGAAAAACCCGAGGGGCCGTTCCATGTTGCGTCAAAAGAACTTGTTGACCAGCGCCAACATGAAGCGGTTCCTATTTTGGGACGCTACGTGCGTCCATATGCATCGACTTTGCTTAAACGCAAAACGGACTGGTTGATTTTGCACATGATGTCAACGCACGGCAATGCCGGGGGCACTTGGGCGCTATTTGCCATGACTGCGGCGAAGCCTGAAGGCCCCTATTCCAAGGCGCAACCACTCCTGTCGCCGCAATCAGATATTTTTCATCCGCCCCTCGCCGAGTTTTTTCCGCAATTCGTCCACGACGGTTTCGTCTATGCCCCGGCAAGTTCGGTAGCCATGAACCGCACCTATCAAAGCCTTTTCCGTGCGCCGTTGGAACTAGCCCATGACTCCAAGGCGTGGGAAGCAGTGCAAATGGGTTCGCTGTGGCATCAGGAGCCGGTTGCATCAGAAGCCAGAGGTTTGTGGGGTCAGACGTTTTCCGGACAGGTAAAAGATGACGTTCTGCGTGCGTATTTCACATGCAAAAACGCTACGGGGACTGGTACGGTGGGGATTGCACGCCGGGACTGGGGCAAGCCTTTCCGCGACGGTTTTGTCTTGTCTGCGCCCAGCGCGCCAGCAGTCGCCATTCTCGGCTGCGAATATGCTGATTTCTCGCTCGATGCCACGCTTCGTTGTGTGCAGCCCGACGCTGTGCGCGGATCTTATTCAGTTGGCTGGAGATGTCGCGGACCTCTCGGCCCTGACCGTGAAAACGCCAATGCGATACGCCATCCATCAATGGCATGGGACCGCCAGGAGTTTCGACGCGAAGGCGACAAGTGGTCGCTCGTGGAAATTGACGACGGAGGCACGACAAAAACGGTGGCGCAGGGAAATCTTCCGGGAACGACTGACAATCATCGACTTCGCATCGATCACCAGGATGGGAAAGTGCGTATTCGCTTGGATGAAGCTGAACTGTGGAGCGGCGCCACGGCGGCGGGCGGCGGACGCATCGAATTGGCAGCTTCCACCCAAACGGTACTAAAGGTCAAGCACTTCCAAGTAACCGGGCATGCTGATTCGACTTGGCTGCGCTGGCTCGCGAACGAGGCGATGTCCGGTGCAGCCGTCGCTCCGGGCGAATGGAAAGAAGTGCGTGAACCCGGTTTCCGTTTCGGAACTGGATTCGTTTCTACTCGTCCCGGAGCCCGCGCCAAGTGGAATTACGTTGGCCGTGGCTTCAAACTCTGGCTACCACATGATAAGCGCTACGGTGAAGTTGAGGTCTTGGTTGACGGTGTTAGAGCAGCCACCCTCCGTTTAGCCGCGTCGGAGGCAATATCATCACAGATCGTCCTGGAGAAAACGCTGCCGTTTGGATGCCACTCTGTTGTTTTGCAGGCCAAAACCGGGTTGATTCCCTGTGATTCGCTCGAAACATTGATTATGCCGGAAGACTGATTATCCGAATCAAAACCGTAACCGGGCACGAATCCCTAAGCCGACTCAAATCATTCTTGGATGATAACATAAAAAAACAAGAAGGGAGCATGATGAAAGACAATACGGAAAATAAAAAAAACGACATGTTATTGTTGTCCAGCTCTTTGATTCCGCAGGAGAACTACCACCCTTTCCCGAAATGGGATGAACGGGAATCCTGGAATGCATTGCCACAGGGATTGAAGGACAGGATCACTGCAAACGGGGAGAAGTACCTGAGCTATCGGTGGCCGGTCCTTCCCGCGAGCCGGTTCATGGAATTTGCCAGGGAAGGCAATCGCTCACGATACGAAAAAATCTATTTCGAACGGAGAACTGCTCTCGGCTCCCTCGTGTCCGCCGAATGCATCGAAGGACAAGGCCGCTTCATTGATGACATCGTCAACGGCATATGGGCGCTGTGCGAGGAGTCTTCATGGGTTCTCCCCGCCCACAACGTGGTGCCGCGCGGACAAGAACCCCTGCCCGACATCCACCATCCCTTCGTCGACCTGTTCTCCGCAGAAACATCGGCCTTGCTGTCGTGGACGCATTATCTCCTGGGAAAGAGGCTGGATTCCGTGACTCCGCTGATCTCGGAAAGGATCAGGCATGAGGTGGGGATACGGATTATCGAACCGTATCTCAGCCGTGATTTCTGGTGGATGGGGTTTGGCGGCCACGAAGAGGTCAACAACTGGAATCCATGGTGCAATTCGAATTGCCTGGCAAGCGTCCTGCTTCTTGAGACGGACGGCCAAAAGAGAAGCGATATGGTCAAAAGAATCCTTGAGAGCCTCAACCATTTTCTTGCGGGATATGGTCCGGATGGCGGCTGCGATGAAGGGCCGACCTACTGGACCCAGGCGGGAGGAGCCCTTTTTGACTGCCTGGAACAGCTTTACTGGGCAAGCGGGGGGAAGCTGGACTTCTACTGGGAACCGCTGATCAGGGAGATTGGCCGATATATTGTCCGCACCCACATCGACCGGGATTACTTCATCAATGTCGGCGATGGTTCGGCAATCGTCAGGAACATAATGCCGGATCTCATCCATCGCTATGGCCGCCGCATCTGCGACCGGGACATGCAGATGCTTGGAGCGTCGCTGCACCATGAACTCGGCGCGCCGCTCGCACTCAGTTTCTGCTCAAGCTTCACTCGCCTGCTCCCCTCTTTTTTCAACTGGGCCGACATAGAGGAAGACACCTCGCAGTCTCCATTCCTCGGCGATGTGTGGATGTCCGACATACAGGTCATGGCTGCGCGGGAGAAGGCGGGAAGCTCCAATGGCTTCTACCTGGCGGCCAAGGCGGGGCACAACGGGGAAAGCCACAACCACAACGACGTCGGAAATTTCATCGTCTATTGGAACGGACGTCCTGTGATCATAGATGCCGGAGTGGAGACCTATACTGCTAAAACCTTCAGTCCCGAACGTTATTCCATCTGGACAATGCAGTCGGCGTGGCACAATCTTCCCACTGTCAATGGTGTCCAGCAGGCGCCGGGAAAAACATATTCCGCGCGGAATGTGGTTTATCAGTCGAAAGACGAACTGGTTGAATTTTCACTTGATATCGCCCAGGCATATCCCGCTGCGGCAGGCGTGAAGCGTTGGAAACGAACGTGCCGTCTTCTGAGAGGAACGGCAACAGGCGTTGAAATCGAAGATGACTTTGATCTCGCCGCTCCGACGGACGCTCTATTTTTAAGCCTCATGACACTCCACCGTCCATTCCAGGATCCTTCAGGCACATGGAAGATTCCAGTTTCGGGCGGGAAAGAATTGCACATGGAGATCATCGGCACTGAATTCAGGGCATCTGCCGAGGAGAGGTCCATTGACGATCCGCTCCTTGTCGCAGCCTGGGGAAATAAATTATATCGTCTCGTTATTTCCGCAGCCAGGCCTCTCAAAACCGGATGCTGCCTTCTCCGAATAAGCCATCTTCAGCTTTGAGAGCCCGCTAAACAAACAGCGTGATAAGCGGCCAAAAGAACGACAGCCCTCGGGGTTGAATTCAATGTGTTTGCATTTGCAATATTGAAAACAGTCCCGTCTATTGTATGGTATTAAAAGCTGGACAGGCTAGACAGAATGATAAATTGAATATTTTCGGAGGTGTGTTATGAGAAATAGCGTACAGACATGGCAGCTTCAGACCGCAAAAAACAAGTTCAGCGAGCTTGTGGCGAATGCCATGGCGGGTCCGGCACAGCTTGTCACCCGCAACGGCCGCCCTGCGGTCTACGTCATCAGCGCGGATAAATACAGCCGGATATCAGGAAAGAACCGCAACAGCCTGAAAAAACTGCTCCTTTCAAAACCACACAGGGATCTCGAGATTACCGTTGACAGGCGCAGCGATTCGGGAAGAAAGATAGTTCTATGAGAATTTTAATGGATACGTGTGTAATTTCGGAGCTGATAAAGACATCTCCCGATAAGAATGTTCTCGCATGGTTTGAACGCACAAGCGAGGATGACGTCCATATAAGTTCTTTGACGTTGGGAGAAATTGAATATGGCATAGGCAGGCTGCCTGACGGAAAAAAGAAAAATGACATTGCCCTATGGTTCAGGGATGTGCAGGAGCAGTTCAAGGAACACACAGTTCCGGTAACTGTCGAAATAGCCCTTGAATGGGGAGTTATTCGGGCCAATATCCAGAAAAAGGGATATGATATCTCGGTTGTTGACGGCATCATTGCCGCCACATCAATTTGCGGCAATTTCACCCTTGCAACGCGAAACACGTCTGATTTCAGGCATCTTGACCTGGATATCATCAATCCGTGGAATACCGGCGCGGTTGCGCAATGATTTACGGTTTTGAAGGAATGAGCTCCCGGGCGACTTCGAGAAGCGCGAGGATGTTGGACGGAGGCACATCACCCTGGACGCCCTGGGCCGGCGCAAAGATATATCCGCCGCCAGCCGCCATCAGGCTGCGTACCCGGCGGGCCTCGGCGCGCACTTCCTCGGGCGTGCCGAATGGCAAGGTCTTCTGGGTGCTGATCCCACCCCAGAATGCAATCTTCTCCCCGAACGAGCTTTTCAACTCTGCAATATCCATGCACTCAGGCTGCACTGGGTTGAGCACGTCAACTCCCATTTCAACAAGACGCGGCACGAGTTCCCGGATATCACCGCAGGAATGGATCCAGACGTCCTTGCCGTAGGAATGGATCAGATCGTATTCCGCCTGTTCACCGGGCCGGATCAGGTCATCCCAGACCTCCGGAGCCATCAGCATTCCGCGCTGCGAACCCCAGTCGCTGCCGAGTAGGACTCCGTCCACCTCCGGCAAATTCAGGAAGTTCTCCAGCATGACCAGGTTTTTTTCAATTATGGTCTTGCACAGCTTCTTGGCGAACGCATAGTCGCCGGCAATGTCGGCGAGGAAATTCTCGAATCCCCGGGAGAAATAAGCCTTCTCAAAATGGCTTCCATAGATCCGGACAAGGAAATACTTGTCTGAAAGCTCGCGTTCGGCCTTGACTCGGTCAGCCAGTTTTTCATAGGAGTTGGTGCCTATCACCGTGGCCCTGCTGAGCGGAGTGTCAGGCTGCGCCCAATCGGGAGCGAGACGGTCCCATGTCCACCACGGCACCGCAATGTCCTGGACATCGTTGTCGAGCCATACTCCGACATCGGTGCATCCGGTAGACTGCTTGATCAGGTCAACTGCGTCAGGGCACAGGTCCATGAAATAAGGGACTCGCTCCGTGGTCTGATGCCGGATTGCGGCTTTAACAAGATCACGCCGGGTGTTACTGTTTAAAGATTGATTTTTTGAAATACCTGCCATTTCCCATACTCCTTTTGTCAACTGATGATTCCATTTCAAAATATTGTTTAAACTTTAAACTCTTACAATTATCCCGTGTGGAGCGGAGTTCAAGCCGTCTTCAGGGTGAAAGGGGCACACGCGGCAATCATCAGAGGCAATTTCAAAATGCCTCTTTTGAGCTGATTGCTCAAGGATCCGCATTTTTTCATAGATTTTTCTCTCAAACCGCTTCCCCACATTATTAACACTGCTCGATTTCATTGCTGGTCATTCCTTTTGATTTGTCGCCAGGCGACAATCGCCTTTTTCTTTTGTATTTCAAGTTGATATTACCCTCTTTTAATGTATCTTAATATTTAAAACCGGGGTACTTTTATGAATTACGCAGAGCAAATCGCTATGGTCAGTGGCTGGCTTGCATCGCCCGAATGGCAGGCGTCCGACCGGCATCTGACCCGCGCCAAGGCGTCCGGGATCGAGTATCGGCACCTGCCACTTGATCTTGATTTCGCCCCGGGAACGGTGAGCATCATCCGTGGTCCCAGGCAAATCGGCAAATCAACAGAGTGCAAATTCATCGTCGCTTCGGGTCTCGCCAGGCAGAGACACCCCAGCCAGTACGTCTACTTCCCCTGTGACAATCTGGTGCGTCGTCAGGAACTTGTGGAGGTGGCGCGTGCGGCTACGGACATGACGGCTCCAACCGCAGACAAACCACTGACTCTGTTTCTCGACGAGGTCACCGGCATCAAGGAGTGGTATAAGACGGTCAAATGGCTGGTCGACACAGGTGCACTGGCACACACTGCCCTTGTGCTGACCGGGTCTTCCGCCCAGGAAATCAAACGGGGGTATGATCGTATGCCTGGCAGAAGGGAAGGTGGACGGGATCTGTGTTTGCTTCCCATGCCGTTCCGCGATTTCGCCCGGGTCGCAGGAGGCGTGGAGTTGCCAGTCTTCTCCCTCTGGGACGCGGTCGCGTCCGAGGATGCTTTTCTGCAGTTCAGGACGCAGTTCATGGGAAAAGAAACCAAACTGCGGGATCTTCTTCCCCTCTACCTGCGTTTTGGGGGCTTTCCGAAAGTCGTCGCCGAAGTCAAGGATCGAGGTGGAATCGAAGAGACGACACGGGAGATGCTGCTGGCGGTCATGGCTTCGGAGGTCGAAAAGCAACGCCGAAGCGCGGCGACTCTGCGCATGATTCTGCAAGCCCTGTACGGAGCCATGCCGAACCCGATCAGCCTGAACCGGATTGCCTCGTCGCAGAACATTCCCTCTGCGGTGACAGTCAAGGACTACCTGGAAATCCTTAACGCCTCCTTCGTGGTGTTTCCCGTAGCCCCGCTGGATATCTCCAAGAGGGTGGCCTTCCCGCGCAAGGACAGGAAGTACTACTTCGTCGATCCCGCTTTCATCGAAGCCGTCCGTGCCGCCTTCCGTCTGCGCGAACTGGACGAGGCCTGCCTGGCTGAGAGCGCGGTGGCCGTGGCGCTGATGCGGCACTTTGCTGCGGAATGGGCCCGATGGGGACACGTGGACGACCTGCACTACTGGCGTTCGACCTCCGGACGGGAGGTGGATTTCGTGATCGAGCGGGAGCACCGCTTCCACGGCATTGAGGTCAAATTCCAGAACACGGTCAGCGGCTGGGACGAATTGAGCATCTCCAGGGGCATCGGCAGAGGGATGCTGGTCACTCGCGACACGTTCGAATTCGCCGCGATTCCGCGAATCCCGCTGTGGGCATTCCTGTCCCTGGGCCTCTGATGGCCTGTCCGCTTTGTCGTTGGTCATTTCAGTGTCCTTCAATCGTAAATATTCACTGAACCCCCGTTCTTCAGTGAATATTTACCAGTATCCGGGTTCCGAAGGGGGCGATCCGGCACTCGCCTTTGAGCGTTTCCTCATTGTAGACATCGTTCATTTCATGTGGAATACTGAACTGCTGTTCCGAAGCGCTGCAGTTGAGCAGGAATATAAGCCTCCGTCCGTCGCTGATACTGCGTTCGCAGACCTCGAGCGCAGCCGGAATATCCCCTTCAAGTATCGGCTTGGGAGAAAAGCTCCCGATCAGATCCGCATAGAATTTCTCCTCCGCGAAAGTCATGACATATATGGCGGAGCCTTTGCCGACGCAGTTCGTTGTCATCGCCGGAGTCCCCGCAAACCAGATATCCTTGAACTGCGCCTGTGCTTGCGCACCTTCGAGAGTCGGCAGGTCGCAGAACAATGCGCCCCTGTACTCCTTTCCGTTCCATTCGAATGAAATCGACTCCTTCGGGGATAGCGTTGCAAACTCCCGTATATCGACTCCAAGCAACTTCTTCAGGCGCGGATGAAGCCTGTCCGCATGGATCTTGGCGTCAATGTCCTTTATCCCTGACAACGGATGCCATATGAGAATCCCACCATTACGGACGAATTCTTCAAATTTTCCAGCCAGCGCGTCGTCGGCACAGGCAAGAGCCGGAACGATGATGATCCTGTATTTCGAGAAGTCGCCGCCGGTTCCTACAGAGTCGCAGTTTACATTCAGCGCCTTGACGGTGTTGGCGATCTTGTCGAAATGATCCTTGTAGAGTCCGGGGCTGCCGTCCCATTCGGCGTTGTTCCCCATCACCCACCATGTGTTGAAGTCGAAGAGGATTGCAATTTCACTTTCCACGGTAGAGCTATCAATTATGCTGGAGAGCCTGCCAAGCTTTTCGAAAGCCTTCTTGACCTCCTGATATACCCGCTTGGGACGTCCATCGTAATCCGTTATTGTACCATGCGACTGCTCGTTGCCGAAGGGGCAGGCCCTCCAACGGAAATGGAAGATGCCATCCGCCCCGTTGGCCACGCAATGAAGTATCAGGCGTTCGACCTCGCCCGGACATGGAGTGTTGCCCTCCCGTCCAGGAACCATGTGCGCCCCGTTCCGCAGTTCGTGGACATGGACGCCACGCCCCTTGAAACCGCGTGTCCTCATGAATGCGGCCGGATAAAATTTCTTACCGTCCCCATAGGCTGGATAGTAGTTCATCCCACAGTAGTCAATCACTTTCGCCCCCTCGAAATAGTCTGTCCGAGGGTTCCAGCATTGGAGGTTCGTCGTAATCTCCTTGTCCGAGAATTTGCGCATGGTGGCGGCCTGCATTCTTACGGCGTTGATCGTCGATTCGCTCCTGAATCGCCGCCAGGCGAGAATATGTCCTGGAGAGTGATAGGTCTTGCTGACGGCAGTCGTAGGGATCTGGGTGAAGGAGTTGAACTCCAATCCCCAGAAGACCGTACCCCAGGCCTTGTTCAGTTCATGGATGTCCCCATATCTCTTCTGGCACCATTCCTGGAACTTGCGCCTGCATATTGGACAATGGCAGTCCGGCTCGTCGCCATGCTCGTTGTCCAGATGCCAGCCGGCAATGTTGGCGTCATGTCCATAGCGTTCCGCCATCCTTCGCGCAATTAATTCGCCCCTTGACAGAAGGAACGGATGGTTTATGCAGAAGGAATATCGGCTCCCGAACTCAAGAGCCACACCGTCGTCCCGTACGAGCTTGACTGATGGATCGCACTCGACGAGCCAGGCCGGAGGCGTCCTTAGAGGCGGACAGAGGAGGAGCTGGATTCCCCTCTTTGCGGCGAATCCGTTGAACTTGTCCATCCAGGCGAAGTCGAACTTGTCCATCTCCGGTTCGAACCTGCACCAGGCAAATTCGCCGACGCGGAGGCAGTTGAGATTGGCCTCCTGCATCATGTCGAGATCATATTCCCATTTTGAAGGTTCCCTGTGTTCAGGGTAATAGGCGGCTCCTAAAAGCATTAAAAAAATCTCCTTGTATGAGGTAATTTCGAAAGTACAGGAATTTGGGGCGCGAGCAAAAACTTTTTGGAAAAAGTTTCTTTCCCTCGCCCCAATCCCCACTTCCTTTTACAAAAACTTTTATCCTGAAAAGGTTTTCACCTCCCCGCATTCATAGTTTCACAATCCATCCTTGTTGCCGTAACCGACTGGTCTTTCTTGAGGTAAAGTTCATAATCCCCCCTCTGTTTCCTTATGCCTGTCATGTTCCATTTGAGCTTCCGTTGACCGAAGTTGTCCCTTATTCTGATAATTCCATCCTTCCCTGCTGTTATCTTAAACCATGTCGTGGCATTGTTTTTTCTTTTGGCGGAAACGCTATGTCCGCCCTCTGTCCGCAGATTCTTGAACTCCACATCGTGCATGCGACAAGGAACCGATGGAAATATTCTTATTACTCCGGTATCTGATTTACCAGGACTCCGGCTCCAGCTTTGAAGCAGCATCTCATGGACCGACTGCATCGCAAGAAAATTACCTTCCAGAGTAAAAGGCCTGTATGTGTATTTTGAAAACCCTGAAGCAGTTTGGTCTCCGTTGACATGGAATCCATTCCTCAAGATGAAAGCCTGGAGGAAAATATCCAGGTATTTGACGGCTGCCTCAGGATTCCCAATCCGGGCCTGCATGCACGACATCCACGAGAAAGTGTACCCGCACCATTCGCCGGTATCCAGTCGCTCCCACTCCTTGAGCGAGGATTCAATGACCTTGTTTTCTTTTTTCAGACCATCAATAGAGATCAGGTTAAAAGGGAAAATACCTATTATATTGGAAAGGTGCCTGTGGCTTCCCGGCAAATCAGTATTTCTATTGAGCTTGAGAATGGAATTTTCATTAACGTATAAATCGCCAAGTCCAACAGCCGCATTCTTCCACTTAAGAATTTCGTCATCTTTTCCACATTGACTGGCCATTTCCACAAGTGCAAGAAACAGCATTTTGAGGCAGGCGATATCATAATTGCTGTTGGGTGTAAGCCATGCCCGAGCTGTATTGTCGAATATTTCAGGAGAACTGGAAAGAGGCAGTATTAACCGGCCATTTCCGTCAGGCTTCAACATGCTTGTCAGGAATTCACCAATTTCACTGCACCAGGGATAAGCACGCTCTTTGAGAAACTGCTTGTCGCCAGTGTAGAGCCAGTGCAGGTAGAACAGATGTCCATTCCATGCTCCCATTGCCGGGGAAAGTGAATATTGCCCCCACCCCCCAAGCGCTTGTCCTGCAAGTGTCATGACTCCTGGCACGGCTGCCCCGGGAGCTGCATAAAACTCTCTTGCGAACTTTCTGAACACGGGCAGTAGATTCCATAGATAATCAAGAAAGCAGGCACCATCGTCGAAATTACCGGATTCATAATAGGCAATATATGTCATCTGGGTGTTCAAATCATTATGGTAGTCGCCCTTCCACGGAGGCAGTCCGCCGTCATCTGCCGTCCAAACGCCCTGCAATGGCATAGGTGGAGCGCCTCGTCTTGAAGCTGCTCCATAAAAATATCTCACAAGATAATAATGGCGTAAGATGTTTTCTTCCGCCTTTGGCAGGGATATGCTTGATTTAGCCCAGAAATTCCTCCACCATCCGCAGTGAGGCTTCAACATTTCAGGATAGCCCGTGCGGATGGATTCGGCAAGCATCTCCTTTGCCATCTCAAAGGCATTTTCCTTATTGACTGCCAACGTTATAGTCAAAGCGATTAGCGTATGGTCACTATAATGTTTTTTCATCGCACACACACAGTATCTGCGTGCTCCTGGAATTTCCTGGACATGCCAGCAGATATTTCTTCCAGAGCCGCTTTGCCCCTTTTTATAGCCAAGAGATTTAACGGTGTGCGCAGAATAGCCAGCACCTTCAGAATTATCATGGGCGAAAGGCGTAACTATTTTAAATTCATCAATTCCTGATCCATAAATCCTCATCAATGCCACAGGTTTAACGGCGCTGAAAAACACTTCAGCCTTTCCGCCATCCTCAAACCATGCAATTCCTTCGGCTGTTGAGAGGTTCAACTCATATGATTTTACTTTCATTGACGGGGCAAGCTTTATCTCAAGCCTACCTCCTGGAAGTTTTGTCGGATGGGCTTTGCTGTATGGATAATCCATAATCCGGTTAGCTTCGGCTGTCCTGCCTTCCCTGACTAGTCTTTTGATGGTGGCATAATTAAAATCATTCGTGTTGGAGCCGGCTGCTGGCCGTTCATCCCAGAGATCGCCCCGATCAAGGGAGAGGCGAAGTAAATTGCCGCTTCCCCATAGAAGCCCTCCCATAAGCCCGTTCCCTAAAGGAATGGCCTCATCCCAGGTTTCAATCGGCGCATTAAGCTTCAGGTTGAGCTTCTTGTTCGGAAGTTTGCAATAGTTTAGTTTCATAAAGTCGACTTGTTTGCGTTGAACAGTTCCATCGAACGGAATATTGGAGTGCCCTTTGTCTTCAGGCATCTGATCCTGAACGACTGGCAGATTATTTCCGGAAAACGTTCGATCCTCTTATGCCCGATGCATGAACCCTCCGCCACCTCCGCCCAAGCTTTTCCATTAAAGGCTTCAAGCTTGTATGAAAGCACTTTCTCTCCACGGCTGATATCCTCCATCATTACCGCATGGGTGATCTTTTCCGGCCTGTCAAATTTTATTTCAAGGACATCTCCTTCTCCGCTTGCTCTCGCGCATGGATGCCCGAACAGCCGTTTTACTTCCCTTCCGAATTCCGCAAAGGTTCCGGCATCCTTGTCAGGGCACAGACCACGATTGTCTATTACCATTCCCAGGAGGAGGTTGCAGTTCCGTCCCACGGTGTCGCAATAATAATTTACGAGCTCTTCAACAGGGACAAGCAGATGATCCTCTCCCTCTTTCCAGAACCATCCGCTCTGAAATGCCTTGTCCCGCCTGCGGTTTGGAGTGTCGGCCTCGGCGGGACACCATATCTTCCCGTCAGAATTTCCGCACAGGTCTTTGCGGGAATGGATGCCGTCCGACTCACTTATGAAATCACTTGTGCCCCAGCAGGGATATGGTGCATGTCCATGCTCATTGCCGACCCAGCGAAGGGGCTTGGAACTCTCAGGCCCTTGGAAGACGACGGCACCGGGCTGGAGCTTTTCCAAAAGTGCCAGCACATCTCCGCCGCCACTCTCCTTTGAGAGATATCCTCCGTCAAACCAGATTTCAAACAGCTTCCCGTAATTGCTCCACAGCTCTGTGAGCTGCTGTTCGACGATCCGGTTGTAGCGCTCCTGCTCCCCGCGGATGCCTGATCGGACTAAGCCGGGGTTGTCCACATCCAGATATGCATTGCATACGGAGCTGTAATAGAAACCCGGCTTGATATTGTATTTCTCGCAGGAGCGGATGAAGTCGCCCACTACATCGCCTTTGCCGTCCTTCCACGGCGAATTGCCGACGTAATAGTCATGAGCTTTTGTCGGCCAGAGACAGAAACCACTACAGTGCTTGGCAGTCAGGATGGCATATCTGGCTCCGGCCTTGGACGCCGTCTCAAGCCACTGGTCGGTGCTGAGATCCGATGGGGTGAATTTTTCTGCGGACGGCGTATATCCCCATTGCTCCCTGAAGCTGTATTCTGGCTCAAACACAGGCATGTCGAGACTGATCATGACGCCAACTTCACAATCAGCCCATTCAACATGTTCCCTGGATGGGAGAACATCAATCATTGTATTCCTCATATGCCCTCCTCCTGTCTTTTACCATGTTCGACAAGTTCGCCGCTGAAACCGGAAAGATCCAGTTCCCTGCCTGGCGTCCGACATGCGGCATTAAGGAAAATCCTCCTGATCCGCGCCGAACCGGGATAAATCCTGATGACGTCTCCATCTTGTTCCATCCTGACGTTGAGCCCCCTCCATGTTTTACCATCGTGGTAGATGTATCCGTTGAACATTACCGTATCGAGAATGAGTTTTACAATCTCATGAGTCTCTGAACCGCCCTCCTCGAACACACCGGGCATCGTCGAGGACAAGAGGCATTCACCGTGATGTTCTCCGCCTTTGTCGTCGAAGACATGGCATTCCGGGGAGTAGCAGAAAAAAACATCCCCCTCCCTGGTATTCAGCAAGTGGAGACAGGAAGCGAGATTGTTGATGAAACGATCCAGATACAGAATCCTGCCGGTCGACAAATACAGGTAATACCAGGCATAACCAGTCCATGCACTCCATCCATGGGGTGTATTCAGGCAGTTGTGCCATCCGATGGCCCAGAAAGATTCCCAGAACCTGATTGTCGCTCCATTGGTGACAGCCTGTGCACCGCGCCATTCAAGACACCGGTGCCCTTCCATTATCTCTTCAGCACGGACTGCATGCTTCCGGTCTCCGGACACAACGCTCCAGAAGGCTAATTGCAATGCGGAGCAGGAAATGGCTCCATCCTCATAGCAGGGAGCCCCTTCGGTGCCGACATCGGCGCCGCGCCTGTACAGATCTTCCATCGCCATCGCCACTGAATTCCTGAGTTCCCCGGCAAAGGTCATCCTCTTCTTCCCCATCTCTTCCGACATGCCCGAGGCGGCCAGTCTTTCTGCAATATCGAGATCCAGCAGCGACTTCGCTATGTAGTAGACACAAGTGTAGTGCTGCCTTCCTGAATGTGCATAGAACCCGCCGTCTTCCTTTTGCGATACCAGCAGATGCCTTGCCAGCCGCTCCGCCTTGTCAAGCCATATTTCCTCGCCGGTAGCCAGCCACGCCTCACGGCAGATGTCGATCATGCAGGAATTATTTTGTATCCTTCCAGGATTCATGAGGGGATCCCCTTCGGGAGTGTAGGCTGAAACAAACAGCTCATCGCAGAGAAAGGTCGTGGCATACAGCTTCCTTGATGCGCTTGGCAAAAGCCTCTGTGCTCCGAGAATCGACATAACAGGCATGGCCGCCTCGCATACTTTTGTCGCTGCCGGAGGGCGACGGCTCATTGCGAAGGCGGAAGCGCAATGCACATATGAATCCCAATGGTCGAATACATAGTAAGTTCCGGAAATGGTTTTATCGTTGGATGTTACAGTCAGGCTGACATCCCGTCCTCTTGTTTCTGTCTTGCTGGGAATACGCATCGAGTAGGATTTCATCGTTACTCCGGTCGAAAGGACTGAACATGCCGCAGTATGGATTTCCGGCCTGTCGCAGGCTTCTGCATGCACGACAATCTCAGAAGTCGTTCCTGGCGGCATGAATACCCTGCATTCGATTTCGCCACCCGGCATGGCGCCCGAGCGGATCCATTCGAGGTACGGAGCACCGGAGAGTTTTGACACTTTCTCTCCAATTTCATTTTCATCTGCAAGAGGAACAAGGTGCAGATGCCAGACACGACTCTCCATTGGTTTAAAAATCGGATTCGACGGTGGAAGCCGGAGCGGACGCTTGTCCAGGGAGTTTATCAGGTCGATGGACACTGTCCATATCTGATGGCCTCCATCCCTGAATCCGTTCCGCCTCACTCCGCCCAGCGAGGTGTCATAGAATATCTCGAAACTTTCGACCTGGTCCGGTGAGACTATTGCAAACCATTTGCCGGCAGGTGTTCCGAAAAGCGACCAGAAATGCTTCTGCTCCAACCCAAGCGAAGTCGGCATGAATTTGTCCATATATGCTGGATAGTCCGTCATATGCATGTCCAATCCAGAAATAAATCTCAGACGTCCGCAACGGCAAGGAACGTCGGATTTGCTGGTCGCAGAAATGACTATTTCCACAGAGTCATCATGCTCTTTTACACATGTTGATATCTCAATGTCCCCATCGGCCATGTCCTTGCTGACTCCCATGGCCCACGGACCGTCCCGATGGAACGGATATTCAATTGCACCGTCATCCGTCTTCAACGAGAATCCGGTGATCAACCCATCTTTCACCTTTACAATCTCAATCATACAATCCTCCGGATCATTTCTCAAGCTCGGTGGAGACCGTCACGGAATCGACCTTTGAGCAATCCTGTCCCACTACGAACAGGTCGACGGGATCAGCACCTGCCCACTTGTCCGGGACCTTCAGTTCGCCGACAAGCTTGTCGCCATCGATGCAAATCTCGGCAGTCTTGGCCTTCACATCCCATTTTGCCGTGAAAAGATGCCATTCATCGTTCCTCAGCTTTGCCTTCGCAGCCATCTGCAAGGAGTTTCCTTCCCGGTCGAAGACAGTCAGGAAGAGCATTGGCGAGGTGGGGGACCATTCCGCTATTGGATGGGCATGGAAGGTAAGACGTGATTTTCTATTTCCTGCATAGTCTGGCTCGCCATGGTATCCATTGATGAATTGCAGACCACTCTTGGAGATGTCGCGCCCGGCGGTTGACTTGATCTTGATCGCGATACTTCCTTTTTCAAGGTCAAATGGCTTAACGGGTTTGAGCCGCATGCCCTCGGCGCCCTTGGGTGCGTCAATACCGCTGGCGTTCAACACCGACCCGTTCCCCGACGGGGAGATCTTCGCCTCATCGGCATCGGCTGCCCCCTCGCTCACTTCCTTGAGTATGGTCTTCGTTCCATCCATCCCGACAGCAGCAAATGCGTATGACGCATATCCCCCACCCTTGGCGCCAAGTGAAATGGATTTCATGACAGCGCGGAGGGGATGAACCGCCATGGAGAAGTCTCCAAGTTCAACGGGTGTTCCATTGTCTTTTGGACATCCCAGGATGATGAATTTCGTGTCGGTGTTTTTCTCAGCCTCAAGCGAGCACACGTTCAGGACGGTGAGCAGGCCTCCAGGCTCGGACTCGACCTGGAAATGCCCGGCCATGCCTTCCTTGGCGAAGTTGATTGCAGACAGACCGTTCACCGTATAGAGCATCAGCTCGCCGGTCTGCGTGTCTCCAGGTTTTATGGTTTCGGGATCAGAACCGATTTCGATGTTGAATGTCTTCTGGCTGTTCCAGAACTGCGTCCGGCAGAACCCCTTGTTGAACAGGCACAGCACGCCGATCTTGTCACTGGGGTCGATAGCGGCCGCCCAACTGGTTTTCCCCTCCACGCGCGTTGTCTCGTTTGCTCCGGGCCTGAACTGGGAGCTGAAGGCGACTCCTTCGCCTCCTCCCGCTGCAAACAGGATTTTCCGCTTCACCTCTCCGCCAATGAGAAGGTTGGCATGGATGAAAAGTCTTAACGGGAGACCCTGTGGTGGCTTTGCCGCACTTTGGCTCACCTTCCAGAGAAGTCCGGGCCGATCCTTCGAGACGCTTAGGGCGTTCTTCACGGAAAGTCCGGAAAGTTCGTCACTCCCACTTAACTCCAGACCGGCAGTCTCGGGAGAGTCAGTTACACCTCCGATCTTGAAATCGTTCTCCAGGGTTACCCCGGGAAAACTCCGGCCATTGAGGTCAAGAATGGTTTTGATCCCGCCGTCTGGCGCGACCAGCGAATCGCCTGTCTTAAGCGCGAAAGAGGGTACGACATGGTTGCCATCATCGCCAGGGGCGGACAGCCACACCAGACGGCCACCTTTGACGGGTGATACAGCGGCATCGACAGTCGGACTCGAAAGCCACAGCAGCTGCTCTCCCCCCGGCGCGACTTCCTTCCGGATGGCGCATTTGGTTGGGGCGGCAGCATCCGATTTCACGACACCTTCCATCCTCGACAGATCGCCGGATCGGGGCGTCAAAGCCATGGATGAGACAGTGGCGACATTGATGGCGGAAGTTTTTATCTGATACACTTTGTAGCCGTGTTTCGGCATGGTTTCCATGAACGTCGAACATCCGCGGTCGTCGCGCATTTCTACCTGGCGGCCAGATATCATCTCGCGGATCACGGCATCCTTGCCCAGACCATTCAAGTATATGTGGAAGGCTCCTTCCGGACCGAAGTTGTTGAGGAAGATGTAGTGCTCACCAGGACTCCGCATCTTGTGAGCCACCGCCACTTCAGGGGCAGGCGAGCGGCCCTCGTCAGTGAACACGCGGCAGAAGCGCGGAACACCTGCAGCTTCAAGCAGGCCTTCAAAGAATTCGATATTGCCCGCCGACATGTAGCTTGAGTATGGATTGGCTATGTCGCTCATCGCAAAAACGATGGAGCCTTTGCCCTGTGGCCGGCTGATTACGGCTGGCTCTCCGGAAGCATAGCGCAGGACAGTCTCCCACGCAGGGGAAATAGTGGCTTCCGCATAGCGTCCGAACGAGCGGATTTTACGGTTCTTGCCAATTTTCGCCCAGGATTTGTCGTCCGTCCTGTAGACGTTCTCCCCGGCGGCCTTCCAACCAGATAGTTGAAGCCCCAGGGACTCGTCGCCGCACGGCGCGAAAGCGTACGGACGCAGCTGCCTGTCGTATATTCCCGCCGGGCCGACAAGAACCAGGGTGCCGCCGGCATCGGCGAATGCCAGCATGCCCTGCCACGTCTTGAGGTCGAGTGCGTACGCCCCACCGACGAGAAGGACTTTAAGTTTTTTCATATCGCCTTTCCTAAGCCGCTGTTCGTCGATCAGCTTGACTGGAAAGTGGCAGTCGTTGACTATTTGGTCGAGATCATAGATTGAGTCCGTCCCGGCCAGCCATTCCTGAGTCAGCCCTTTGGCGATGGCATAGTTGTGGATGTCCGGGCTCCAGTAGATGCCTACGCTTGGCTGCACATAGTTGAGAGTTACAACCCCGCCAGCTTCAGCGTCGACATGTCGCGCCTCGGCGATTTCCTTCTGAAGTGCATCGACCACGAATCTCTTATTCTCGCTGACATCGCTTTCATATGGCTTGGTATCAGTTTTTCCTGTGATGACCGGCCAGGTGAAAATGCTGAGATGGCTCACCTTCCGGCCCATGCAGTAGAAGAAATCGAAGCCTGGATCCTGCGGCTCCTGTCGATTCCAGTTGTAGTATATTTCCGGAACCCAGACAGGCTTGTCCTCCCACGCCGAGTTCACCAGGTCGAACTGGTATGCCGAGTAATGGCGTGAGCCGATGATGGACGGTCCGCAGTCGAGGCCGCCGACGTCGAAGAACTCGGCAAAGCGGAACAGATCCAGCGGCGCAGCGTAGAAAAAGCGCGGCAACGTGCTCACATACAGGCTGAAATTGTCCGTGACCGGAATATCCGGCGCTCCCTTCTTGAACCGGGCCGTCCATTCGCGGTAGTATTCCTCCCACATCCTGGCGCGCCACCGCAGCCACTGGAAATCGACTACGGAATTCCTCGGCTCCTTCTGCGGTATCTCGATCTGTCCCGTGGGATCATCAATGTAGCTC
>JBAQUG010000103.1:0-9202 GCA_049297395.1 Victivallales bacterium
TGACGCAGCAAAAGCGACAGTAGAATTATCAAGGTATAAGTCAGAACTACCAATGAAAATATTATTATATGGGTGCGTCCTAACTCCTTTCCCATAAGCTCATCCTGGTATCCTTTAACACTAAACATCCAAAATGATATTAAGCACAATGCTATCACGACAGACAGTCCTGTGAGATATTTAACCCAGAATATTTTCGCCGATGAGACAGGCCTTGATATCAGGAACAGATGATTCTTCTGAGTAAACTCTCCTACAAATACTACAATGCCAATTGATGTAAAGAAGAACGGAAGAAGGATCACGCTTAACGCTGTGAGATAAAACATGAAATCCCTGCTGTAAGAGCCAGACATCACATGAACCAACTTAAAAAGTAAAATCAGAGTTACGGATGCAACAATTAGCATCCTATACTCCCTTAGCTCTTTCCAGATTAGCGCTTTCATGGTGGTCTCCTATATTTTGCAGGACTCGTCAGCTTTCAACAAGAACGGCGGTTTCGGCGAAACACGCCCTACCTTTTAAATTACAATTCGCATGTTATTCCTATATCGCCCCCAATGGATTTGTCACCCGCGCTGTAAACTGAAAAGCCATTGTCTTTCCTTTCATACATGAAATTTTCGCCGGAAAAAGGATCTTGTGGCAGCTTGCCAATAAATTCTGGAACAAGCTTGTCAATGGCTTCCGGATATTCTCCGTGCTTTGCCTTATAAAGCTTCAACACCAGAGACAGTGTCAGACAGCCTTCGACAGCTTTTGTTTGATTATATGAGCGTAAGATCTGGCTGCCAGTAAAGCCAATATCTCTGTTCATAACCATATGGGGAATAGCTCTGCCCATAAAGGCAATTATGTAATCCCTATACACATCTTTACGATCACCCTTGTCATAGTCTATGTCTATGTATTTACGCTCAAGTTTATAATATGGGGTTTTGCACAGGCTTAACTTCTCCGCGTAAAAGTTTATGAAATAAGCCGTATCCCGGTTGAAAAGAGGAGCGCATACATAGCTTCTATATAGGTTAAACACTAATTTATCAGGGAGGCTGTAGCAATCATGTTCTTTAGCTGTGCCTGTGCCAATTCTAAAATAGAAGGCATACCACATAGAGCTTTCATTAATAACCTTTTTTTCAGTCAATTCGTCACCGACATGTTCCTCCAATATCTGCGCCAGGGCCTTTTCATATGATTTTTCACTCGGAACCGAGTTGATTGCCGATATAAGTATCCTATGCAAATTATTAGCATAATATGTGTACCTGTCGCCATATCTTTCCTGCAGTATCCTCCTAATTTTCATGTAGCACAGGGTGTTGTTCAATACTCCAGTGTAATTCTTATTTTCGCGCAATATAAGATCATTAAATTTAAATATTTTGTCTATCCAATACCATCTGTTAATGACAAAGGTCTTTGAGGCTTCGGTTTTCCCAAATTCATTGCATTTCCTGAAGAACTCCAGAACTTCCTTGTCTTCCGTAACCAATCTGCGGAACCCCTCTTTTTTCTTTTCGTCAACTCCATCGCGCCATGTATTATCGTATGTGACGAACTCGTTTATATTGTCAGAATATTTTTTATCTATGTCCTCCGCAAGTTTAATAATCCCATCAAGGGCGATATTTCCACCAGTCGAGTATGCTTCTTTAAATGACAGGCTGATCCCTTCTTTTTGCGCTGTTTCAAGGGCTTTCTTGAGACCGGCATGAGAGATAACCGTAAATACGCCATGAATGGAATAAAAAACTATTAGCATGACGGCAAGAGTTGCCAAAACCGCTTTGACAGCTCTGGATTCCCTGACAACTGAATAATCCCATATCACATAGCTGAAAACGACAAGAACCACGAGCATGAGCGACAGGCTCAGAACAAGAAAACAGTTAAACGAATCAATTCCAGAATAGAAGAAAACAACTATGGCTGGCAGGCATAGGATAAAATCTAGAAATACGACAAGCGGCGAAAACATTATTGATACGATCGTATTTTTAAATATGAGAGAACCTAGGAGAAATGAAAAATAAACCCCAGTTGAATAGATGAGAAAAATATAAATTGTGACATGTGGGATAAGCTCCATATCTATTCCCAGCGATATGCTAGTTTTATGGTTTGGGAGATAAAAGATATAATATGATGCTGCTGAAAGAGGGAGCATGACACATATACCAACAAGAGTCTTGATGGCAAATATTTTCCATGTCGCCATAGGCCTGTTTAGAAGGAACTGTCTTGTACATTGGGTGAATTCTGAGTTGAATGCAATCGCACCGGCAAAAGCAGACAGAACGGGAAATATAAAAAGTCCCAGGGAAAAACTCCAGAGCTCAAATGCCATATTGGTTTCAACAGTTATTCTATGGATAACTTCCTGACTTATCCGGGCTAAGAGCATAAGGGACAAAGCCGCACAGAAGAACATCCTGTATTCCCGCAGTTCTTTCCAGATTAAAGCTTTCATAACGGTTCCCTTTATTTTTTAACCTGAGGCAATTTCAAAGTTGCCTCTCGTGAGCTGATTGCTTAAGTTGGAGTCCACGGCTTCAGCGTGCGTAACTTATTGAATACCAAGACAAACTAAAGTTTGTACTCCAACGGGGTAATTCCCGCAACAACCGTTTTCTATATTTTTGCAATCAGCTCACCTATTTGCTTCCAGTAAAAAATTCTGAAATAATTTTTTTGATTTCATCCCTGCTGAGTCCGTAGTTCTCCGCCTGGACAATCAAGTTCTTCACGGATTCCCTGATGACCTTCTTTTTTTCGAGAGTGGTGGAACCGGAAAACTTTTCGGATATGAAATTCCCCTCGCCCCAGCGGCTGTCGATGACTTCCTCGTGCTGGAGTTCACGGTATGCACGGGCGACGGTATTCGGATTGATGCGGAGTTCGACGGCGAGATCCCTGACGGAGGGCAGTTGGTCGCCTGCCTTCATCGCGCCGCAGAGGACCATGTTCTTTATCTGCTCGATTATCTGCAGATATATCGGAACTCCGCTTTCAGTATTCAGTTTGATGTTCATGTTTTGAAGAATGGGTTATTGGATTGCTGGATGACCCGCCTTCGCTAAGAAGCTTCGTCGCGGCAGGCTGGATGGATGTCTTAAAATTCATTGCTAGCCCCTTAACTGTACTATTATTATAATACAGTGATACATCGTTGTCAAGCCCCTATAAGGAATAAATTGGTGTTTTTAAATGGGTAAACAGGTTCTACTATAAAGCCTATTGGATATGAACATTCAAGACTGATCATAAGAAGTATGCCGGTTTCGCCGAAACCGGCACGAGGCGTCCCGTGGCTGTTTTAGGCGCTCGGGACGCCATACTTGAGTGCAAAACGAAGCCTTTCATCAACTTCAGCAATCACCCAACACATCAATTATTTCATGCTTGAATATGTCCTTTGACTATTTATACTTATGGATGCAAAAAACTAAAGCAATATTATGGTTTCTGCTCAGGATCCTGCTTGCGGCAGGAATAATCGGCTGGCTGGTCAGCAAGAATTACAGCAGTCTTTCTGATGCTGTGCACAAGATAAACCCTATGTGGCTGTTTGCCGCAGTACTGCTTTACGGCATTCACCTGCTCGCAGGCGCCTGGAGGTGGCAGATCCTGCTGAAAGTCCAGAAGATCCATCTATCATTCTGGGAAGCTTTTTCCCTTACAATGCAGGCGACCTTCTTTTCGCTTGTCATTCCCGGCGGGGCCGTCGGCGGAGATCTTGCAAAAGCCGGATTCATTTCATCACGAACCGAGAAGGGCAAACGGCTAAAGGGCGTATTTACGATCCTGATCGACCGCGTCATTGGAATGATCGCGCTGTTTTCGCTGGCGGGAGTGGTCGGCATAATGTCGATAAGTTTCCTGAGAAGCCTTTCCGGACTCATGGAACTTGTCCTATACGCCCTCATAGCCGGATGCTTCATGGGATTGATTTCAGCCGTAATCCTGTTTTTCCACAGGAGCCTGGAGAAAATAAGTATTGTCTCATGGATTCTATCGCACGTCAACAGGCTTTCAAAGGGCGCCCTTCACCATCTCATGGAGGCAATGGATGATTTCAGGTCAAAATATAAGGCGCTGTTATTATGCCTGGCGATAAGCGTGTTCCTCGTGCATCTCAATCTTGCTGCCGTCGTCTACCTCATCGGACACGGAACCGGCGCAGGCAACCTTACCTTCCCATTCTCCATACTTGTCACTTCCCTGGGAAATACTGTCGGCGCGCTGCCGATAACACCATCAGGTGTCGGAACCAGGGATTACGTGGTCTCCCATCTCCTGAGCTCCGGCGGCATTACAGAACAGGCACTGCTGATCCCTCTGATCTACACCGCAATATTCCTATGCTACAGTCTTTCCGGCGGAATCATCTTCATATTCAGCAGGAAGAGGAAGCCTGAACAGGAAGTCGTCGGCCGTCAGTAGAAAGTCGTCAGATTGGATATGCAATAAAAGTATAGCCCGACATTTCTTATTGAATTATCTGCCTGCCTGCTGACGACTGTCGACCGGCGACCGACGACTTTATACTTATTGTTCTTTGCGGAATCCGCAGATTCGGACTAGATTAATAATTCATGTAAAACCCCTGCAGGCGGGAATGCCTGCGTTACCTTTAAGGATTCACCATGAACAGAAACGTTTATCTGAACATCATCGCGACAATACTCCTGATTTCGGTAATAGTGATCGGACTGGCAGTAGTCAAGTCCATTGATCTTATGCGCGACCGCGCGGAACAGGCGACCAAGCAGCTTGATTCCATCCAGACAAGGATCGGCAACCTCGAAAAGAAGATCTCAGAAGGCCAGGTCTCTTCTCCGGTGCAGTCCCAGCAGAAAGGCCGGGATCAGAAGACGGACACAGCTGAAGCGCAGCCTGCGAAGATCGCAAACCTCCAGTTCTACGATCCCAATGCCGAAACCGGCGGCAGGCTGATAACCGCACTCGCAAGCGAAACGAAAAACATGAACTATCTGATAAACAACGAATCATTTGTTTCAGCCATATGGGATTACGCGACGGACTCTCTGACCGACAGGAACCTCGAGCATATCGAGATCTTCGAACCGAAACTCGCGGAAAGCTGGTTCCTGTCCGAGGACAAGACGACCTATACCATAAAAATCAGGAAAGGGATACTCTGGCATGACTTCACGGATCCTGTCACAGGAAAGAAATGGACGGACGTTGAGGTGAAGGCCCAGGACTTCAAGTTCTATGTCGACGTGATAAAGGATGAGAAAACCGACTGCGCCGCGTCCCGCACATATTACCAGGATCTGGAAAAAGTCGAAGTGGTATCGGATTATGAGTTCAAGGTGAAATGGTCCAAGCCATACTTCCTGTCGGAATCCATGACTCTTGGACTGAACCCTCTTCCAAGACACCTCTATCACGCATATGACGGCCCGTTCGACGGGAAGAAGTTCAACGACGACCATGAGAGGAACAGAATGGTGGTCGGCTGCGGCCCGTACCGTTTTGACCGCTGGGACAAGGGACAGAGAATAGTGTTGAAGAGGTGGGAGAAGTATTATGGCAGGAAGTACGGGATCATGCCTCCTCTTGAAACCATCGTCTTCGAGATCATACCCCACCCAAATACGCAGTTCCAATCACTCACATCAGGAATGATCGACAGGATGGGATTGACTCCTGAACAGTGGGTCAACAGGACGAACACTCCGGAGTTCGATGAAAAGACAGGGAAACTCACAAAACTTAAATATCCTTCGAGATCATACAGCTACATCGGGTATAACCTTACGATGCCTCTTTTCCAGGACAAGACCGTCCGGCAGGCCCTCACCCATCTGGTTAACAGGGAGCGGATACTCAAGGAAGTCTATTACGGACTCGGACGGATCGTCTCCGGCCCTTCATTTATCGACACGCCTTATTATGACAAGAGCATCCAGCCATATCCTTTCTCCATTGAAAAGGCGAAGGAACTCCTGAACAAGTCGGGATGGAAGGATACTGACGGGGATGGGATACTGGACAAGGACGGGAAGAAATTCGAGTTCACAATCCTAGGTGTTTCAAACCATCCTCTGCAGGAGAGGATACTGCCGATAGTCAAGGAAGACATGGCTAAAGCCGGGATCGTCATGAACATCAGGTTTGTCGAATGGTCCGTCTATACGCAGCGTCTTGAGAACAAGAGTTTTGAAGTCTGTATTCTTGGATGGGGCATGGGAATCGAGGATGATCCCTACCAGCTCTGGCACTCGTCTGAGGCGGAGAAGATGGGTTCCAGCAACCACATAGGCTTCAAGAACAAGGAGGCCGACAGGATCATTGAAGCGATCAGGCCTTGTTTTGATCTGAACAAGAGGATCGAATTGTGCCACGAGTTCCATAAACTTCTGCATGAGGAGCAACCGTATACATTCCTGATTTCACCGTACACTCTCCTCGCGCAGAGCTGCTCCTATAGGAACGTCAGGGTCTTCCCGGGCGGGGTCGAAACGAAGATAATGTGGTGCCCGAAGGCCGAACAAAAACAGGTGTCGGGCGGACAGTGAGAAGAAATATTGAATCGGCGAATCGGTGATAGGGAGAAACGGCGATAAATTCAGAAAGCAGACGACAGCATTAATAAAGTAGGAGTTCACAACTTCAGTTGTGTCTTGATTATGAAAAACAAATTGATTGAACTCAATGATTACATAAAAGACTGCGGGAAGGTGATGGTCGCCTATTCCGGTGGGATCGACTCATCGTTCGTCCTCAAGCTCAGCATGGAAGCGATAGGCAGGAAAAATGTGCTTGCAGTAACGGGTGCTTCGGAAACTTTCACTGATGTCGATCTGGCTGGTGCGAAAAAATTTGCCAAGTCAATCGGTGTCGAACATGTCATAGTGACAACCCATGAGATCGACAATCCCGACTTCAGGTCGAATCCTCCGCTCCGCTGTTATCATTGCAAGAAAGAGTTCTACACGAAGCTTGCGGAAGTCGCAAAAAAGCGTGGTTTCAAATATATCTTCGACGGCTCGAACAAGGATGACACCTCCGATTACCGTCCAGGCCGCAAGGCCGCCCAGGAAATTGGAATAATCAGCCCTCTGATAAAATTCGGCATCGACAAGGCCGAGCTGAGGAAGCTCGCAAGAAAGATGGGCATCAAGATCTGGGACAAGCCCTCGAATCCCTGTCTAGCAAGCAGGGTACCATACGGAGAGGAAATCACCGAGGAAAAACTCGGAATGATCTACAAGGCGGAAACTTTCATAAGGAACAATGGTTTCAAAAACGTCCGTGTCCGCCATCATGGGAAACTTGCCAGAATAGAAGTGCCTGAAAAGGAAATTACCAAGCTTCTAAAAGATCCTCTGAGGAGCAAGATCATCCAGGAACTGAATAAAATCGGATTCACCTGGGTGTCCATCGACATGAAAGGCTACCGGACAGGCAGCCTGAACGAGGTATTGGACAGGAAGAAGCTGAAAGTGTGAACATTCAAATCCGCTTGTAATACCGAGTTGCATTCATTGGGAAAGGAACGCGTCAGCAGAGTGACGCGGCTACAGCTCGAATTCGTTGTAGCCACGGCACTCTGTTGCCGTGCTCTTTGATTGCAACTTAATATAAGAAGTATGCCGGTTTCGCCGAAATCGACACGAGGCGCCCCGAGCGCCCAAAACAGCCTCGGGACACCATACTTTAAGGCATAAAACAGACCGCGTACACTCTAAAAAACTGTGGAAATACTGCTGTTGTTTACACTGCAAGCGCAAGGATGATGATCAGGTCGATGATGAAGAGTGCGACTATCGCGGCTTCGAGCAGGAACATGACCCAGTTGAAAGTGTCCTGCTGTAGGATTGAATAGAGGCTGTCCAGCGCGCGGAGTTTCTGATTGACTGCATTCTCCCATTCAGAGAGATGGAAACGGACGGCGCATCCCATGTAGATGCGGGCAAGGTGCCATTCGCCGAAGAACTTCGAGATGTTGGTGATTTCATCGGTAACCTTGGAAAGATCCATCCTCACCTCACGGAGATCCCTGATCACTTTCTGCCGCGAGAACCAGCTTTTCAGCCGTGAAGAGCGTTCGACTTCGTCGTAGGCCTTGTCGAGGGTCTGGTCGAGATACATGTCATATACCTTGAGTTCTTCGAGCTGGAGATTTGCCATCTCCATGACGTATAGCGTGTCGTTGTAGTCTTCCGGAATGTCAATCAGCAGCGCGGTGTCCCAGTCGATGACAGTCAGGTCGCGGCGATAGTATGAATACCAGCATTTTGTGACATCCTCCACCTCCTGTGAACTCAGTCGCGACGGATCAGCTTCTCCGACCAGGAGCCCCGCGACATCGCGTGCGTTCTTACGCAACCACGATTCACTGTCCATGTCGCTGTCGCCTCCTATGGAATCGGAGACCGGGGCCTTGATGCAGAAGACCGTGAAATCCTCTGGCGGAGCAAGTCCGGCAACTGGGGTATCAAGCCCTTCCTTAATACTGTTGAACACCTTGAGGGCCGTTTCCATGACGCGCTGCTCCATCTCCGTTTCATCGTTTAACTGCAGATTGCGGTAAGGGAGCAGATCCGAGATCTTCTCGATGCTCACAGGAACCCTGAGTTTCAAGGACATTGCGCCGATGGCGAATATCTTCACTGACGCAGCAAGCTGCATCTGGCCTGACGGACCTTTGATGTTAACTCCCTCAACCTGGATCGAAAGAGGACGGTATACCGGAAAATGCCGCGGCGTGTCCTTCAGCCGTCCAAGCTTGTGAAGCTCTGCGGAACCTCTAAGAAGTCCTTCTATCTTCCTGAGATCCGCCTCCTGCGCGATGTCAAAGGCGAACATGTATATGATTTCAGCGTTCATGATGAACACTTTACTGTCATTTCATACATATGTCAAAACAAAACAGATCGTGTTCGGGTATTCTAAGGCGGGCTTTGCCCGCAACCCAAAAAGAATCCAGAATTCAGAAGACAGTAGTCAGAATAAAATAACTCGGTTCATATTATTTTTTTAATTCTGAATCCTTTGAAACTGCGGTAAGCGCAGTGAATCGCTGACTTCTGACTCCTCCTTTGAAACTTGCTTTGAGTAGCTTGCGACATCCTTGGCGCAATCGGCCTCTTTGTCTTTTGCGCTCGGAGATCGCAAACTACTTAAGTTTCACACTGATAAAACTGCGGCCACCGCAGTAGGC
>JBAQUG010000104.1:0-5898 GCA_049297395.1 Victivallales bacterium
AAAACAAGCCTAAATAATTAGTCTAATCATATAATAGCAGCTAAATAATGCCATATCTTATTTATAATGAATTAGTTGAGTGCAAACGACACCGATACCTTATATGTCACGGCTATAAATATGGAATTGACAAGAATGTCAATTGCTGTTGCTGTAACCGTCAGAGGCACTCAGAGATATTGGAGTAGAGCGATCCAAGGCCTGCAATTCGTCAACAACCTGGCAACGTCTGCTATAGCAAAAGGCGGTGAAATTCTTCAGTGGGAACAGAGAATTCAAAATCAAAGTGGTGAATTTATTGGAAAGTTTAGGATAGATTTACTTTTACAAAGAGGCAGTCAAAATGGAAACATGCAAAATATTTTAGTTGAAGGTAAAGGTGTACCATGGTATTTATTTGGGAAACCAGGTTGGCAAACATATCTAACTCAATTATCGTCTCAGGCTGAGGCATTTAAGAAAGCAGCGCAGGCAGGAACAAGTGCCATTAATCAAAGAGTTATTGTCTTTTCAAGTAAAGTTCCTGAAGGCTTAGAAAAGGCTGCGGAAGAAGTTGAATTAACTGTTAAAAGAAATTATGATAAGGTATTATGGGGTGAAAAAGCGTTTGAAGCGTGGTGGGAACAATAATCCATTAATGGAGGTTTTTTATGTCAATATTCTCTATACAATTCAGCCAATCGTCAAATATAGAACATGCTATCAATATATTTGATTCCATACTTCATTGTGCAGATGCAAGAACTGATAAACTATCGATATCAACATATTTTCGAGATACTATGCTGATTGATAAATTCATCAATGAAACTAATATTGATTATGTTGAGGCTGCAACATGGCAGAATTATCTAAAGCCAATAAAGGGACAAATATTAGAATACTTGACAAATTCTGCTTCCGCATGGCTCGATGCCGGTGCATATACTATTAACATTAGCGACCCAGGAATTGGCTCTATGCCACTAACAGATTGGGATTGGAACACTCCAGAAATTGTAGATATCTCAATCATGCAAAGAATTAACGGAACACCTGATGTGAACAAATATAATGTTGCAGAAAATGAAATAGCCAAATTATTATATAATTCTCTCGGATATACAGCTGACATCAAATTTTGCCAATCTATTCAAGATAATGTAACTAGACTTTATGCAACCATAGCTATTGATAGGAATAGAATACCTGGAGCAATAAGTCGCATAATTGAAATTATTTCTCCAGACAATATTACAGGTGGATTCAAGTTGAAAATTTGTAAAAACAATAGGGAAATAATTACAAATGGAATTGTCGATAAATTCGATTCATTTCCTAAGAATATTTCAGTTTATGGCTGGGGGATGGGGTTTGGATTTAAAACACCATTTGCAATTAATTCGCTTAGTATACAATGCCCAGTATTAAATTGTAGCTATGACTCGGCAATGGAAATGGCAAGATATGCTCATCAAAACAGCACAGTAATACCGTATTATTCTGCGCTTTTAAATTATATTCCATGGCAGTATCCGAACGGTATTACATCAAGGTCGGGAAAAAATTACATATGGCTAGAGATAATGAAAAATAAAATGAAAATAAATGTAGGAATTGACCGATATAAAGAAACTGATCCAGGCATCTCAGTCATACGCCATTATATCAATGAACATTTAAATATACATAAGATTAAATTGTAAGGATTAAAAAAGAAACCGGTGCCAGTCTGGCGAAGTAATTGATGGAGGGTGTAGGTGTCCAGCGAGTTCCGGAGCCTCAAGCCGACGTGGAAAACTGACCGGCGTGCAGCGCCAGGCGGCGGAGGAACCGGCCCGCTTCCGGCAGGGTCAAGGCGGGAGGGCGAAGACTGGAGAATTTGTAAAGAGATCATTTGCCAAAGTCCATCCGAGCGCGACCGTTAACGAGAGACTTAAGCTTCCAAAGAAGAAGTAGAAGGAAGATAGTTACCACCTGTAGCCCTTGTGCCCTGGGATGCATACGCCCCACGGCCTGCGGCGGAGGGGCGGGGGATAGGACGACGGCATAGACAGATAAGTAATTCTGAAAGGACGATAGACGTAAGTGAAGCCTAATCCAAGAGCGTGTGTGGCATATATAGCCGGATGCCGGATTACCGGCAGGAGTTCGTCAGCCGTATACGACTTTTCCAGAAGCAAGCACGTCCTGATAAGCGGTTCGCTGCAGGATAACAATGTAAACATCTATGACCACGATCAGGGCTGCCACATCTCCGGCAGCATCAACGAGAAGCATCTTTCCCTCTACCACCACGGCGACAGTCATAGCATTGACCTTCGGATTGCAGGCAATACGTTCTCCGGCTACGACCATGGCACAAGCTCTCATTTCAGCGGTAGTGTCAGCGGCGGTACGGTAACCCTGTACGATCATGGGGAAAGTTCACATTTCACATTTAGCATCTAGGATGTTTAAGAAGGAGCGGTGAGAATGTTAAAATGGATCACGGACAACAAGGACTGGCTTTTCAGTGGTGCTGGCGTCTTATTTCTATCAGGCATTTTCGGGACAATAGGATGGGTTTTCAAAAGAAAGTTTTTCCCGGAATCACCCGAACAGAGTGTCTCCACTGGTCAGAAGGTAGGTGATGGCACTTCGACCAATATTGGAAAACGCGGGGTCACACTCTTGTTATTGATTCTGCTGAAAAATCCCGTTTTGCGGTAAAATATTGAAAATGGTTTATTGATTAGCAATGAGTTGCGACTTGAGAAAAGACCGCGTTCGGACTTTTTCAGCAGAATCTGTTATTGACTACGGCGAGTGCGAAGTTCTGGGCGGAAGGCCTCGGAAACATGAAGATGCCAGAAGATGAATAAAGATTGATGTTAACATAATGCTCTTTGAAAACTTAATATGATTGCAGGGGTGTTCCGCCTTGTCACCGGAACCTCCTGAGTGCTGGTGTTCAAAGAAAGTTAAAGTCAATAACAGATCCTGATGATATTAACAGCTGGAGTGAATGGAGCAGGTCTACTGAATACTACAGTCAATACTACCAGTCGGAACGAATACACAGGATCATCGTTATGGTTGTAGTGATTACGATGGTGCTGACGCTACTGGTTATATGGCTGTGGCGTAGGAGAAAAATGGCAAAGACAGAATCAACTCCCGCAATTGACAAAAGATGAGGCTTTGAACTCGTGCAGTCGGCGGAGTTCGTGTTAGCAAACCTCTGAAACAGGAAGTGAAAAGATGGGATGTAGGATATTAGATTCGGAATATTACTCAGCCCTCGAACGTGAAGGCTTCCGTTTTATCCATCCCGAAAATGAAGCGGAGTTTACCCCGATTTCGAAGAACATCGGGGACGCCAACGGCAACCAGACAGGCACGTCATACGTCTGGAGCGATCCGTCGGGAACCGGCGGCACGACCACGGTCTCCACAAGCACCACCTACAACGCCGCCGGACAGGTCGTAAGTTCCAGCGATCCCCTCGGCAACAGTTCAAGCACCATCTACAACGAGATCGGCAAGCCAGCGCAGACCACGGACATCCTAGGAAACACCACTACCACGGTCTATGACGACCGGGGCAACGTAATCGAGACGCAATACGCCGACGGCACGGTCAGCCGCACGGTCTATGACGTTGACGGCAGAGTTTCGGTGCGGTAAGCGGTGTCGTTAGCACTTAAGATTCTAAATGACAGGTAGATAAGCATCAATAAAGTTCTAAAAATGGTCATAGATGCGTAAAAAGACGGTAAAAAGAGAGTGTAAGACTTGCTTTTTCCAATAGAAGGTTGATTTTAACCCCAATCAGAGTGAAGAGGATTGGAGGGGACAAAAATTGGGACATCCTCGTAAGAATCGGAATGAACCGTGTTGCTACCACGTGACACACCGCTGCCAGGAGAGACGATTCCTTCTCAAGTTCAAGAAGGATCGCAGGAGTTATCTGCGGAGGTTGCGGGAGGCGGCCGGAAAATACGATGTTTCCGTCCTGGACTACATGGTGACAAGCAACCATGTGCATCTGCTTTTCCATGCGTATGAGGCCGTGGCGGTTTCCGAGGCGATGCGCTACATCCAGGGTAATTCTGCGAGAGACTATAATCTCAGGAAGGAACGGGAAGGTTCTTTCTGGAGGGGGCGCTATCATCCGACAATGATTCAGGACGGCGCCCATCTGTCGCGGTGTCTTTTTTATATTGACATGAACATGGTAAGGGCCGGTGAATGCAAACATCCTTCAGGATGGGCCGAAAGCGGACATCACGAACTGCTCGGAAAGAGGAAAAGGTACCGGATTGTCGATACGAATCAGTTGTTGAAATGCCTGGGACACAAAGGAGAAAAGGAAGAATTCAAGAAATGGTATGAACGAACTCTCGAAGATTACATAAAAAGCAATTATCATGCCCGTGAAACCATCTGGACGGAGTCTCTTGCCATAGGTAACAAGGAATGGCTTTTAAAACTGGGGAAAGGCATACATGGCCTAGAAATGAAAGCCATTGACAAATCATATTTCCATATCGGAGAAAAGACGGCACTGTATAGTCTGACAGGGTCGAGCAGGGTAAAAGAGGCATTCTGGAAAAAGCATCAGCGATAAAGCTTAAAATGCGAAAACAAGCCTAAATAATTAGTCTAATCATATAATAGCAGCTAAATAATGCCATATCTTATTTATAATGAATTAGTTGAGTGCAAACGACACCGATACCCGATACCCGCTAGCTCGATCCGTTTGCTGGCAATAATTACGATCCGCAGAGTCTGCATAAGTATGCGTACTGCGGCGGAGATCCGGTGAATGGAATTGATCCTAGCGGAAAGTTTACTGTTGTTGAGGTATTCGCAGTGCTAGCTGTGATTACTGTAGCATTCCTAGTTGTCGCAGTTTTACTCAACTGGAAGGAACGCGCAAAATATGACCTTATCGCTAGTTCAGCAATTAGACTGGGGAACCATCTCAATGCGGCCACAGGAGGCACGTCTGATAGTCTAAATTACAACTGGGGATCTGCAATAAACAGCATGAGTAGCGTCATAGATTTGATCATAGGTTACAATTTGAATAACGACAATAATTTAAATTTGATGCAGAGTTATAAAAGGCATTTAAATTCCGGAGAATTCGAAGTTTACTTGTGTAGCCCTCAAGGCTCAATACAATTAGACAATATGAAAACAGGAGCATTCAGGAAGGATAACAGAGCTTATATAAGCAGAAGCTCAATCCCACTCCAGCCACTTCCTGATAGTTTCGACGAAGCTAGAGCAGGTAATGTGATTCCTTTTTCTAATGATCATCTATTAAGACTAACATTGATAGCCTTTGCAGAATACCAGCATACCAATTTGCATCCAGGAGGAAGCTTTGGTGAAAATAAAGCACAAACAGAATTTGAGCAAGTTAGAAACAGCATTCCTAATCTTGAGGGACATGTTGATTATGATAATATAATGAAAATAGACCACGGGAACAGGTAATCATATAATTCACAAAAAGAATATAATGGGAGATGTCAATGAAAGAACAAAAACAAGAATATCACAACAAAATGTTTGTATTATTTCTTTTCTTTTTCCTTTTGTGGGGGGTAACGATAGGAAATGCTTTCGTCTTACCTAGAGTTATATGTCCAGCATTGGAAAGGGGCTATTCCTATGATTATTCAAAATGCCTGCTCGTTCCGTTATTATTCGAACCGTATAACTGGTTTTGGAGTATAGGGATCATACCTGCCATATGGACTTTTTGGATTATTCTATACAAACTTAATTCAAGTACTTCTTTACTGTTAAAATATTTAATTGTCTTATTGTTATTCTGGCTGATATATGTTTTTGTTTTACAGATGTCCATAATGGAGCCGAACTTTTACTCGTCTTTGACTTTTTCAGTTGGTTTTTGAC
>JBAQUG010000105.1:0-25412 GCA_049297395.1 Victivallales bacterium
GGTGACGCCTGCAGTGGAATCAGCGACTCGGAATTCGAGCGAGCTGCAACCCGACGGAGGAAGATCGTAACCGCCGAAGAACTGCCGCTGGAAATAGTTGGAGCGGTCGTCATCCTCCGGGAACCTGGGTTCGTTCCGTAACGGCATTCGAATCCATTCGCCCTTCCCGTCTAGGCGGATCTCAAGTTCGGCGCGGGGTTCGCTTTTTGTTGAATCTCCGACTTGATACAGGATGCCGACAATCATTCCGCGGCCCGGAGTGAAAATTCCCGAGGCTCCGGAGCCGCCTTCGATGAATTTCACCCGTCCGTGCTCAGCCAGCTTGAAGCCATTCAGCTTTCGAGTGAACCATGCCGACTCCAGTCGCGGCCACATCCATGGTTCGGGGATGATTGTGGAGAGAGGGAAGGGGTGCCCTGCAATTTTGCGGTCAGTGGCAGGCGAGGCCTGATACAGGGCCCACTGGCGGTCCAATTCCTCTTCTATCACCTTGCCGTGCACATCGTATCCGCCCGCAGACGGGTGTATTCCATCCTTCATGAAAGTCTCCCATGCCTCGCCGGCCAGTATGCGTTTCGCGATCGCCCCGCCGGAATCGGTGGCCGGGAAACGGTAATGCGCTGCGAGACGGCGGATGAAATCAACTGTTCCTGGAACTTCGCCGGCGCGGTAATCGTCCATCATCGTCGTGAACAGGCCGAGGTTCAAGAGGAGATCCGTCTCGGGGCGCAGCAGTCTGAGGCGGCGGACATATCCTTCGGTAGCCGGATCTGTGACGCATCGTCCTTTTGCGCCCCACGCACCGTTGGCCGCTCCGAACTCAGCCACTACGAGGTCGGGATCGAATGCCAGAAGCTTGTCATCCATGCGGAAGAGCTGCACTTCCGGGCCGATGGCGAATATAATGCCGGTGCGAACTTCGATCTCGGCTTCAGGAAAGCGTTTTTTGAACCAGTCCGCCAGACGGACATAGTAGCTGTCTATTCGCTTGCCATCGAAAGCTGCGCCGTATGTTACGGAGTTCCCGATCACGCAGATCCTGAGCCGCTTTTGTTCGACGCATTTGGTGAACGTGTTATTCAACAGGCATTTTCCGGTGATGGTGGCATCTTTTCCAGGCGGTGGTCCAGGCTCTGCCGAGACCGTGAGGAAGGAGACGCTGCATGCGCATCCCACCACTAAGCTCCTCGCTGATTTTGGTAGATTCATAAATCAAGTTCGTCCTTCACCGAGATTTCCTTTGATCGCCGCCTTCGGGCAGCATTTTATCAGTCAGAGCCGATAGACGCCTCCATCTGTGCTTTTGCGTTCTCAAGGTTCACGCGGGAACTTGCAAGATCCGCTTCGGCCTGGACAAGATCGGTCTGTGCCTGGTTCAAGAAGTCGAGATTTACATTTCCGGCCTTGTACTGTTCTTCCGCGAGATCCCGGGTTTTCTGGACAAGCCCCAGAGTTTCTTCGAAGAGAGTGACCTGTTCCGTCGCCTGCCTGTAGTTGTCGTGCGCCTGTCTGACCTCTTCCACAACCTGTATCCATTTTAACACGACCGAAAGCTGGCTCTGCGCGAGGAGGGCCTGGGATGTCTTCAGGTTGAACCAGTTCTGTCCCCCTGTGAAAAGGGGCCATGTGGCTGAGACGCCGTAGTTGAAGTTCCTGTCCTGGCCTCTGGCATTCCACTGGGTCCTCCTGTGGCTGTTGTAGTTCGTCCTCAAATATCCATAGTTAAGGTCTGCCGTAATAGTCGGGAAGAACACCCCCCAGCTTGCCCACACGGTGTAGTCCGCTGCAATGAGTGATTCCCTGAACGCTGCGAGATCAGGGCGGTTTGCCAGTGCGGTGTCGAGATAGACGTTGATGTCTGAGTTATACTGGATGTTCTTAGGCGTCATCGGAGGGAATTCGATGTTGGAGGGGATGTCGGATTCCGTCAGTCCGAGAAGGGCGGCCAGGACGTATTTGGAGGTCTGGTAGCTGTACCTTGAAATTATCAGCTGGTTCAAGGCCTGGTTGTATCTCACCTTGAAGTTCAGGGGATCGCTTAGTGAAACCTCCCCGACCTTGTACTTGAGATCCGTCTCATTGAAAAGCTTCTCGTTGAACTCGGCGTTGGCCTCGGCGATACTTATGTTCTCCCTTGCAAGAAGGATGTTGTTATAGGCATTTGCGACAGATTGCATGAGGAGCCGTCTTGCATCCCTGTCCAAGGCCTCCTGCTGCCTGGCCTGATGTTTTGCCACCAGCATGTTCATTTCCCTGACAAGGCCGTTGAAGAGGAGCCACTGTGCCTGGAGGCCTCCTCCCATGGTATAGGAAGGTACGTTCTGTTCAGCGCTAGGCGCAGGATTGAATTGCGCGTCTGAAAAGGAGTAGACTCCGTTGACTGTCGGGAAATATGGTCCGAGAGACGAGTAGAAGGTGTACCAGGCGGCATTGACCGCATGGGCAGCCGAGAGATAGTTCGGATTATTCGCGAGGGATATCTGCTGAGAAAGCTCAAGTGTGAGGCTCCTGCAGTCGGCAGGAAGCAGCTTCTCCTGCTCCTTTTTCAGTTCGGAGTATGAACTCCTGTTCACTGCGTCGGGAATTGCAGGATAGTTGTAGCAGCCGGGAGCCAGGATGGCCGCCGAGGAGATGGCGCATAGGACGAGGCATCTCCTGCTGTATGAAATCGATTTGAATCCGCTTTTGTTTTCCATAAGCCCCTAAGGGAGCCGTACAGAAATAACTTTTACATTTGCTGGCTGGGATTTTGGATTGCTTATCATGATGTTTGCGAGGAGTCCCGACCTCATGGAGCCGGGACAACGAGCAAACAGCGTGATAAGCGGCCAAAAGAACGCCAGCCCTTCGGGGCGGAATTCCATGTGTTTGTCTTCTTCGTTGCTTCATTCCTTACGTATGTACCATACGCGCGGGATTCGCGCCTCGAATACAGACACCTGTATTTTCCGCCAAATGTAAAAGATATTTCTGCACGACTCCTAAGTTATAAATCAAATCATAAAATACAATTGCCTGTCAGTATTATGCAGGGCACAGGGTGCCCCCGTCTTGATTTTCGAAGCCTATCGCCGCTTCCCTTTTTCTAGCCGCGTCCTGACTCCCGCAATGCCGTCGATGGAGAAACGGGTTACATGACCAGCTATTTCTCCTATGCCCATGCCATGAAGCAGGGAGTCATTGCATTTTCCAGCCTTCATGACTTTCCGGCGCCTGGACATGATTGGATGAAAACATTGGGACATGATGCTCATCCGGCATATCTGGACATCCCGCTCCGGGGCTTTTCCACCGAGAAGCTCGCGCACAATGGACTCGATTGCAGTTCTGATGGGCGCGATTGATTCATTTATGGCGTCTGTTAAAATACCCGTCGGATTGAAGTTTTCCTTGTTTATGATGCCAAACACCCTGTTCTCGGGATCGGACATCCGGCGCATTATTGAGAGGATTATCCCATGAAGACGTTCCGCGGCAGGTGCGTCCGGGGAGACTCCTCCGTCGGCGGGATACTTCTTCAACAGGCTGTTGAAGGAAGTCCGCCACGCTTCGACGTACAATGTCTCCTTCTTCCGGAAATGGTAGTTTATCGCGGCTGCGTTGACCTTGGCCATGCCGCATATCTGCTCGTGGGTGGTGTTCCGATATCCCTTTTCAGCAAAGAGCCTGCTTGCAACTCTGAGGATCTTCAGCCTCGTCTTTTCCCCGTCCTTCCTGCAGCGCATTGCATACTCCGAACAGTTTATGGTTGTCTTGCGACCTCTTAATTCAAGTAATTACTTTAATTATATGTTTGAAATATTTCTTTTCAAGCCTAGATTGCCGATAAATTAAATATCACGGAATAATCAGGCCTAATATGATTTTTAAAAGGACATCATTTGTAGCCGCAGGACTATCCAGCCACTCTTTTCTCATTTGCCTGACAGCTGTGGCAGCGGCTGCGATATTCGCATCCGGCTGCGGGAGGAAGGATGATGCCGGCGGAAAAAAAGCGGGGCAGGGAGCTGTCCCGGTGGCTGTGGCAAAGGCGGAATCCAGGAACATACCGTGGGTTTTTGACACGTTTGGAACCGTCGAGCCGTTCTCATCCGTGGACATAAATTCGATGGTCGGAGGAAAAGTCACGAAGATAGATTTCGCTCCCGGGCAGAAGGTCAAGAAAGGCGATGTGCTTGCGCTGATAGATTCAAGACCCTATGAGGCCAATCTCAAGCAGATCGGGGCCAACATGGAACGGGATACCGTTCTCAGTACGGACGCGGACCGCCAGGCGAGAGTCAAGGAAGAGCTCCACAGGAAGAATGCAGTTTCAGAAGATGAGATGTTCAAGACAAAGGCAATATCGGAATCGCTCAAGAGGGCGGTGAAGATAGACGAGGCCAATATGGATAAAGTGCGGCTGGACGTCGAATACTGCACGATCAGGGCGCCTTTTGACGGGCGCATCGGCGACATCCTCATACATGTTGGTTCGATTATAAAGGCGAATGACGACAAGATCGCCAACATATCAATGACGGCTCCGGCGTACGTGGCGTTCTCTTTGCCGGAACGGCTGCTGCCGGTAATCCAGAAGCTCATGGAGGGCGGGAAGAAGCTTGAGGTCACCGCCATGGTTGACTCCACAAAGGAGAAAATTGAGAGCAAAGGCGTGATCTGTTTCATTGACAACACGGTGAACCAGAATTCGGGCACGGTCAAGATGAAGGCCTTGTTCCAGAACAGTGATGAAAAATTATGGCCCGGACAGTTCGTCGAAGTGTTTATTGAGCTCTCCGCAGGAGAGACATATACTTCGATACCCACTGACGCCATCCAGAGCGGACAGCTTGGGCAGCAGGTGTTTGTCGTGAAGGCTGATTTGACAGTCGATCTCAGGCAGGTTGAGATTGAACGGAGCTCGGGCGGATTTTCAGCTATAACGAAAGGCGTGCAGCCGGGCGAAACGGTTGTCCTGACCGGACAGTTCAGGCTTGTACCCGGAGCCAGGGTGTCGATGGAGCCAGATAAAAAGACAGAGGCGGCGCCGGACAAGAAATGAATATTTCCTCGCCATTCATCAAACGTCCTGTAATGACGACGCTCCTGACGGCGGCCGTCCTGCTGTTCGGCATTCTCTGCTATCCGCTGATTCCCGTGAGCGATCTTCCTAATGTCGATTATCCTGTGATACAGGTGTCGGCGAGCCTGCCGGGGGCGAATCCGGAGACAATGGCTTCAGCGGTTGCGACTCCCCTTGAAAAGCAGTTTTCCACGATATCCGGACTTGAGTCGATGACATCATCAAGTTCGCAGGGCGGTGTGAGGATAACACTGCAGTTCGCGCTGGAGCGGGACATAGACTCGGCAGCCCAGGATGTCCAGTCATGCATTGCGCGAACCTCGCGAAGCCTTCCCTCCGATATGCCATCGCCGCCATCATACAGGAAGATCAATCCGGCAGATACTCCGATACTGTTCATAGCCCTTGTCAGCCCGACCCTCAGGATGTCGGATATAGACAGGATAGCGCAGAATATAATCGTGCCGAAGATATCCATGACGCCAGGAGTGGCGCAGGTTTCCATACATGGCACGCAGAAATACGCCGTGAGGATACAGGTCAATCCGAAAAATCTCGCCTCCATGGGCATAGGGATGGAAGAGGTGCAGAATGCCATTGCCGCGGCAAATGTCAACATGCCCGGCGGAGTACTTGATGGAAAGACCAGGACTTTCACGATCCAGCCCAACGGCCAGCTCATGAAGGCCGAGGACTACAACAATATCATCATCGTCAAGCGCAACGGGGAACCTGTGAGGCTCAGGGACATCGGAACAGCGATTGACAGCGTGGAAGATGACAAGTCGTCTGCATGGTACTGTACGGCTGACAGCCAGCAGCTGGCGATTGTCATGGCGGTTGAGAAGCAGCCCGGCGTAAACACCGTCAAGGTCGCCGAGGATGTCAAGGCTCTTCTTCCGGATCTCCAGGCGGCGATTCCTTCCTCGGTGTCAATAAAACTCCTGTTCGACAGGTCTCTGACAATAAAGAATTCAGCTTCAGAGGTGAAGTTCACAATGATGCTGACGATCGGGTTGGTCGTCATGGTGATATTCGTCTTCCTCAGGAACATCCGTGCGACATTGATTCCCAGCCTGTCGCTGCCGCTCTCCCTTCTCGGTACCTTTTCAATAATGTATATCCTTGGATACAGCTTTGACAATCTTTCGCTTGTGGCGCTGACGCTCTCGCTGGGATTCGTCGTCGATGATGCGATTGTCGCGCTGGAAAATATTTTCCGCCACTATGAGATGGGGAAGACTCCGATGCAGGCGGCCTTCGACGGTTCGGGCGAAGTTGCGTTCACCATCATCTCGATGACATTGTCTCTGTCAGCCGTGTTCATACCTGTCCTTTTCATGGGCGGCGTAGTCGGTCGCCTCTTCAACGAATTCGCAATGACCATAGGTACGGCTGTCCTGGTGTCGGGCGTTGTAGCTCTGAGCCTTATCCCCATGCTTTCTTCAAGGTTCATGACCAAGCGTATTGCGCATGACATGGAGCAGACTGACGATGGGCACGGGGGGATATGGAACGGCATAATCCGATTCTATAAAGGCACGCTGACCTGGAGCGTTCATAATACCTGGGTCACGCTTGTAATATCCGTGGCCGTGATTTCCGCCATGTTCTGGCTGTATAATGAGATTCCGAAGGGGTTTGTCCCCAACGAGGATCAGAACAGGATAGCCATAAACACCGAGGCGGAGCAGGGAGTCGGTTTCCCGGCCATGGCCGGGAGGCAGAATGCCCTTGTGAAGATCATACAGAAGGAGGTGCCGGAAACAGAAGCCTTCATGTCGCGCTACGGCGGTGGCAATTCAGGATTCATGATGATAACGCTCAAGCCGAAAAACCAGAGGAAGAGGGGCGTCGAGGAGATCATTGCCGATCTGAGGAAGAAGCTTTCGAATACTCCCGGCATCAGGGTCTTCATCCAGAATCCGCCCCCAATCCAGATCGGCGCGCGCGGCGGCAAGTCCCAGTATCAATACACTCTCTCCTGCCCTGACACCGAGGTCCTGTATAAGTTCGCTCCCATCGCAGAAGCCAAAATGACCACCATGCCCGATCTGATAGACATCTCAAGCGATCTCCAGATATTGACTCCGCAGTTGGACATCGACATCGACCGCGACCAGGCCTCGAAGTACGGGATTTCGATCAACCAGATAGAGAACGTCCTTTACAGCGCCTATGGCACAAGGCAGGTCAGCTCGATATTCGCCCCTGACGACCAGTACAAGGTGCTTCTGGAGATTGAACCGTCGAAACGTGGGACTCCGGAGGCCCTTTCACTGCTTTATATCAGGTCGGACATTGGCCAGCTGGTTCCACTGGACACGCTGATAAGGAGGAAGCTCGTTGCCGGTCCGCAGTCGGTGAACCATACCGGGCAGCTGCCCTCTGTGACAATATCCTTCAATCTCAAGTCAGGCGTCGCGCTAGGAGACGCCGTTACAGCGATAGAGAAAGATGTAAAGCCGCTTTTTCCCGCCGGAGTTTCCGGATCTTTCCAGGGGGTTGCGCAGGCGTTCCAGAAATCGATGAAGGGCATGAACCTGCTTCTCATCCTGACTATTTTCATAATCTACATGGTGCTGGGCATACTTTATGAAAGCTTCATACATCCGCTGACGATCCTGACCGCCCTGCCGTTTGCAGGGTTCGGTGCGCTCTTCGCCCTATGGCTCCTGAATATCGACTTGTCCATATATGCGTTCATCGGCCTGATTATGCTGGTTGGAATAGTTAAAAAGAACGGTATCATGATGGTTGACTTCGCCATCGAGGCCAGGCGCAAGGGGATGTCCCCGGAAGATTCGATCATACAGGCGTCTGTGCTGAGGTTCAGGCCGATCGTTATGACTTCGCTGACCGCGTTGATGGCCGGAATACCTCTTGCAATCGGAACCGGGCTCGGCTGTGAGGCGAGGCAGCCTCTTGGCGTGACAGTCGTCGGCGGAATCGTTTTTTCTCAGATACTTACGCTTTATGCGACTCCGGTCTTCTATGTCTGGATGGAAAAACTGCAGACGTTCCTGAAGTCACGGATGCCAGACCAGAATGCCGCTTGACGACAGAGCTGGATTGAATCCGGGATGGTTCCCTGTCACTATTGATTTTATGCTTGAATGCAATAGGTTTGATTTGTTTCTTGATCTTTAAACATAGGATGATTGACATGAAGAAATCTATTCATGTGTACAGATTGCCGCTTCTGCTGTTATTCTCGCTCTTTATGGCCTCGTGTTCTAAAAAGGAGGAAATCAGGCAGGCGCCCCCCGTCCCGGTGACTGTCGCAAAAGTCGAACTGAAGCTTATTCCGACGCAGATCAATACCTATGGGACGATCAATGCTTATACGGTTGTGCCGATAAAGTCCCTTGTTGGCGGACAGATTGTAAAGGCGCAGGTAAAGTCAGGTCAGGATGTTAAAAAAGGGGATCTCCTTTTCTCAATAGATGCCAGGCCATATGAGGCGACGCTAAAGCAGACAGGGGCGAATCTTGAAAGGGACGCCGTGCTGTCTGTGGATGCTGAAAGACAAGCCAAGGTGAAGATCGAACTGTACGAGAAGAAGGCTGTTTCAGAGGACGAGATGTTCAGGACCAAGGCAGTGTCCGAGTCCCTTAAGCGTGCTGTAAAAATTGATGAAGCCAACATGGACAAGGCAAAGCTCGACGTGGAATACTGCTCCATAAGATCGCCGATCGATGGCAAGGCGGGCGATGTCCTTATCGATGAAGGGAGCGTGATCAAGGCAAATGACATGACCCTGATTGTGATCAACCAGATAAAACCTGTTTCGGTTTCTTTTTCCGTCCCGCAATTCCATCTCAACCAGATCAAAAGGCATATAGCTGATAAGACGCTCGATCTTCAGATCAAGGCGCAGAACGCGGATGAGGTATCCGTTAAGGCGGAACTTGAATTCATGGACAATACCGTGGATCCAAATACTGGGACGATCAGGATGGAGGCAAAGCTCGAAAATGAGAATGAGCGGTTCTGGCCTGGCCAGTTTGTGAATGCCACTATAAACATGCTGTCCGAAAATCCTGTGCTTGTCGTTCCGTCACAGTCCGTCCAGCCAAGCCAGAAAGGCAATTACGCATATGTGGTCAAATCCGATATGACCGTCGATTTGCGCATTGTGACAATATTGCGGTCTGTGACCGGAGAGACGGCGTTGAGCTCAGGTGTCGCTGACGGGGAAACCGTAGTCACGGACGGACATCTGAAACTTGTTCCAGGAAGCAAGGTCGATATAAGGACTCCGAATGCACCTGCGGAGAAAAAGACTGAAACAAAATGAACTTCTCTGAAATTTTCATCCGAAGACCCGTGATGACGACGCTTGTCATGGCGGCGATACTTCTTTTTGGAATTATTTCATATCCAAAGCTTCCGGTCAGCGATCTGCCGAATGTAGATTTTCCCGTCATCCAGGTCTCCGCGAGCCTTCCCGGAGCCAGCCCTGAAACAATGGCGTCAGCCGTCGCGACTCCCTTGGAGAAACAGTTCTCGACAATTGACGGACTCGATGTAATGTCCTCCTCCAACCTCCAGGGCAGCACTGCGATAACCCTCCAGTTCAATCTTGAGAAGAGCATTGACATAGCCGCACAGGACGTGCAGGCGATGATATCCAAGACAATGAGGGATCTGCCGGCTGACATGCCGAGTCCTCCGTCCTATACCAAGGTGAATCCCGCAGATCAGCCGATTCTTTACGTGGCCATGACCAGCCCGACGCTGCCGTTGTATACGCTCGACTATTATGCCCAGACCATCATCTCCCAGAAATTGTCCACATTGAGCGGGGTCGCGCAGGTCCAGATCTATGGTTCCCAGAAATATGCCGTCAGGATCGAGCTCAATCCGAAACAGATGGCCTTCCTCGGCGTGGGGATCGATGAAGTCCAGAATGCCGTCCAGGCCGCAAATGTGAATCTCCCCACCGGCCAGGTGGACGGCCGTTACATTGCCTACACGATCCAGGCCAAGGGGCAGCTTTACAACGCAAAAGCCTACAGGTCGATAATCATAACAAACAGGAATGGCCAGCCCGTCAGGCTGGAGGATGTGGCAAATGTCGAGGACAGCGTCGAGAGCGACAAGGTTGCCGCATGGTTCTGCACGCCTGAAATCAGCTCCAGGGCGATCATCCTGGCCATCCAGAGGCAGCCGGGCACCAACACCGTGGCTGTCGCAAATTCAATAAAGGATCTTCTCCCAACCCTCCAGAAACAGCTTCCTGCGTCCGTTGACATGCAGGTGCTGTTCGACCGTTCGGATTCAATACGCGAGTCAGTAAGGGATGTGAAGGTCACAATGTTCATCTCGCTTATCCTCGTTGTCTCGGTTATCTGGCTGTTCCTGAGGAACGCCAGGGCGACGATAATCCCAAGTCTCACTCTTCCGATGTCGATCATCGGAACATTCATCGTCATGTACCTGCTCGGGTACAACATTGACAACATATCCCTCATGGCCCTTACCCTTTCCATAGGTTTCGTGGTCGACGATGCGATTGTCATGCTTGAAAACATCTTCCGTCATACCGAGATGGGCAAGCCAGCATTCCAGGCGGCCCTTGAAGGTTCGAAGGAAATCTGTTTTACAATTATTTCCATGACCATATCCCTCGCCGCAGTTTTCATTCCTGTCCTGTTCATGGGGGGGATTGTCGGCCGGCTGTTCCGGGAATTTGCCGTGACCATAGGCGTGGCTGTCCTGGTTTCCGGAGTTGTCGCCCTTACCTTGACTCCGATGATGTGCAGCCGTTTCCTTGGTGCGCACGCCGCCCGCCATGAAAGAAGGGACACCTGGTTCCTCAAATTCTACGAGAAGACACTGCGTGCCGTCATCAGCCAGAAGGCGCTTGTGCTTGTTTTGTCGATGGCGGTTCTCGTCGCCACAGTGTTTCTTTTCAAATATATTCCCAAGATACTTCTGCCCGACGAGGATCAGGGGCTCATTTTCGGACAGACTGAAGGCGTGCAGGGTATTTCCTTTGAATCTATGAAGGAGCACCAGGAGGCCGGAGCTGCAATACTCCAGAAGGAGCCTGGGGTGGAGCGCTTCATGTCGCGTGCCGGCGTTGCAGGCGGAGTCGGCAGCGCAAATGGCGGCATGTTTGTCGTAAGGTTGAAACCTAGGGAATCAAGGAAGATGACCGCGATGCAGATCGTCCAGAGCATCAGGCCGAAACTCGCCCAGATCCCAGGTTTCAGGGCATTCCTCCAGATTCCAAGCAAGATCATGGTCGGCAGACCATCCAAGGGCCAGTACCAGTACACGCTCCAGGGGTTCGACGACGCCGAGCTGTACAAGTTCGGCCTCTATGCCGAACAGCAGCTCGCGAACGATATTCCAGGCCTCCAGGACGTCTCGAGCGATCTTCAGATTTCCAATCCGCAGCTGAACCTCGATATCGACCGCGACAAGATCTCGACATTGAAAATATCCGCAGAGCAGATCGAGAGCGCCCTCTACAGCGCGTTTGGACCGCGGCAGATCTCAACTATTTATGCTCCTGACAACCAATATCGCGTCCTCATGGAGCTTCTTCCCGAATATCAGCTTGATCCTGATGCCCTCACTTTGCTCTATGTCCGTTCCGGCACAGGACAGCTTGTACCCTTAAGCGATATAGTGACGATAAAGCAGGAGCCGGGTCCAATGAGTATAAACCATACGGGACAGCTCCTGTCCGTTACGATCTCGTTCAACCTGAAACCCGGGGCGGCGCTCAACCAGGTTATGGCCAAAATCGAAGAGAAACTCAATCCAGGAATGCCTGCGTCCATAAGCCCCAGCTTCCAGGGAACTGCAAAGGTTTTCATTGATTCCTTCAAGGGGATGCACTGGCTTCTCATCGTGACCATAGTAGTAATCTATTTAATACTGGGGATCCTCTATGAGGATTTCTTCCACCCGATAACGATTCTTACCGCGCTTCCATTCGCAGGCTTTGGCGCACTCATAACGCTCATGATATTCAACATGCCTCTCTCCCTATATGCGTATGTCGGAATCATAATGCTTGTCGGCATCGTCAAGAAAAACGGCATTATGATGATCGACTTCGCCATAAACGCCAGACGGAATGAAGGCAAGTCGGCGGAAGATGCAATAGTCGAAGCTTGCATGATAAGGTTCCGTCCGATCATGATGACCACCATGGCCGCCCTTATGACCGGCATACCGATCGCAATTGGCTTCGGTGCAGGGGGAGAAGCCAGACAACCACTCGGACTTGCTGTCGTAGGCGGACTTGTCTTCTCCCAGTTCCTGACCCTGTACATCACGCCTGTCTTCTATGTCTGGATGGAGAAACTGCTCCGCAGATAAATATTTTCCGGGTACGGAAAATATTTATAATGTAACACAGGCATCCTGCCTGTGGGTTTGATTTCCTGTCCGTTCTATTATTCCTGATCCCAATGTAGAGTTCGCCGTGCGCCATAGGCGCATAAATCTTGGTGAAAAATCATCTTCCCATCCTCGCAATCAGATGCGCTGCGAGGAGTATTGCATAAAACCAGCCGGTATATATAACCGTCAAGGCAAGGGAAAAAAGAATTGTCTTTGCGAAATCCGTACGGCATGTTCTGCCTTTCGCGACAACAATCCGCAGCGATTTTTCATAAAGGAAAAACAAAGGCAATATTATTATTGCGAATGTTGCAATCGCCGCGTTTATTCCAATCCAGAGAAGTAACGCCAATGCTATTGCCAGAAAAAATGAAACTATAATGTCAAGCAATAATCCTGCAAGAAATCCACTTATTCCTGATTCGGCACCCGCCATCGAAAACATCCCTCCGGTGTCGATAACATTATAAGCCGAATCAAACCCATTGAGATTCGGGGAAAACCAGGTGATTGTGATTTTTTCATTTCTGTTAAAACCGACTCCATGGTAAAGTACTATGCTGAGAAACAGGAATATCAGGAATGATACAAGCCCGGTTATTGTTTCCAGTTCTATCAGGATTGATTTTTTCATGAACAGGAAAATGAACAGGCTTACTGCGATGACTAGAAATAAAAACACGTAAAATGTCAGGAGCGGACTCCATTTTGGATTTATTCTTCGATGCGCTTCCTGCATGTCTGCCTGCTCCTGCTTGTCAATATTATGCTCGTGATATAAATTAGTTTCAGAAATAAATTTTTAAAGAGGTTGCCCCATGAAACTCGTATGCATTTACGGAAGCCCGCGTGAACAGGGCAACAGTTCAAAGATTGCCAATCATCTCTGTGCCGCTGCCGAGGCTAAAGGCGTTTCTGTTAAGTCCTATTACATCAACAAGCTCAAATACATCGGCTGCCAGAGCTGCATGGCCTGCAAGGACAAATCTGAAGTCTGTGTGATAAAGGACGATCTCACGGAAGCACTCTCCGAGATACAATGAGTTTTTCAAGTGGCATAAGATCAAGGAAAGCTGTCTGATACGTGCATTTTATGCTGTTGACAAGAAGACGCCCCCTCTGGATGATGCCTATAAGGAAGCAGAAGAGATAGTGGCGAAGCTCACTCTTTAAAATAGGCTGCGCGAATGTCCAATATCGAACACGGAATGTTCAATTATTTCTGTTCGATGACCTTGTTGATCAGCTGCCTCTGCGCATCGGTGTCCGAATAATGCAGCGCCAGCTGGTAGCAGATCTTCGCTTCGTTTTTCTTGCCCTGCATCCTGCGGCTTTCACCGAGCTGGTAATAGTAGTTGACTTTGCTTGTCCTGCTGTAGGGCTCCGGAATTCCCATGAGAACCTTCTCCGCGTTTTCCGCATTCCCGTTTCCAAGCAGGGATGAAGCATAGCTGATTGAAACCGTCTGGTTGTCCGGGTTCGCCCCGTAGATGTCTTTCAATACTTCCTCGGCTTCGGCGAATTCAGAATTCTTCATGAGAAAGTTCGCAAGAAAGATTGCAGCTGAAATGGAGGCCGGGTTGATGCCGTGGGCGATCCTGTACGCCCCTGAAATATCCCTGCTGCCGTATTTTTCTGAAATCTCCATGGCATTGCCATAGGCTACAAAATCTTCAGGACGGAGCGGAATCGTTTTTGGTCCTGCGAATTTGAAAAGGACTGAATATGCCAGCGCAAGGATAAGCAGCGTCAGATATTTCTTCTGAAAATGCAGGATGCTGCTGATGATGAATATCAGGGCGTATCCGGCAAATGCGCAGAATACAGGCAGGAGTATGAGCCTGTATCTTCCAAGCGGGATGAATATTGTAAACGGAACGGCGAATGAAACAAGGTAGATGAACAGCAGGATTGATTCTCCGCTGAAACGCCGCCTGTATATCATGATCAGCATGCCGAGCGTGGCAAATGGTATTAGCAGGAGAGGGCCGGGCATATCCTTCAATGGTTTTAAAAACTCCCTGACAAAATAATAGTTGAGATTGTCGGGTATCTCATACGCCTTGAATAGGCACAGGAACTTTTCTGCGTAGTTCTTTGCTTTTGCTGTTATGTTGCCGATACTGTTTCTGGAAAGGTTTTGATTTGTGATGAACGGACGTCCCGTGAAATTCATTTCCACGCCTGTCTTGATTGCATATCCGGCCTGTGGCAGCGCGGGCAGGGGGTTCAACGATGAAATTGTCATGAGATTGATGATTGAGACCGGAATCAGCACGGCGGCCATTCCAGCAAGCGGAAGTCCCAGGCTTTTCACAGGAACCTTTATGCCGCTCCTGCGTTCTTTCCTGATGTTCGATATGATTAGCCAGCAGACCGCAAGCAGGGTCCATAGCACCCCTGAAAATCTCATAAGCGACGGCAACGTGGCCGCCGCGCCGGCGATGAAAAACAAATAATTCGATCTGGGCCTGTCCGCCTGAAGGACAAGAACTCCCAAGGACAAAGCTGATATGAAGACTGACACCGACTCGATGAGCGTCATGCTTTCATACATGAGTTCCGGTGCATATAGCGCGGCAATTGTTCCGGATATCATGGCGGCAAGCTTGTTCCTGAAGATCCTGTGGCTTATGAACGTTATCAGCAGGACTGTTGAAAGTCCAAGTATCAGCTGTCCCAGGATTATCGCAGGCACGCCTCCGCCTGTCTTAAGGCAGAGGAAGGCGAACAACTTGTATATGGAGAATTCTGAACCGCCATGGCTGAATGCTTCGACAAAGTTTAGGATTGTCTTCATGTCCAGTCCGGAAACCTTGTGATAGTATCTGAACGGTGATTCCATCCAGCTGGAAAAAAGGATGATCCTCGCCGCCAGCGCGGCGGCAAGAGGAATCAGATATACGAGATAAGTATTTATTTTTTTGTCGAATTTAAACATGTGCCCTTTAATGGAACGCCGGCGTCTAGCCGGCAATTCTGGCTTTCAGGTATAAAATTACAGCGAACTAGCCAGCCTTGCCAATGATCTTATGGTGTTTTCTTATGTCAGGACATCGGCCTGACCTTGGAGTGCGCAAGCTTGCTTGCGCTTTTGTTAGCGAAGCTCGCTTCGCGTGGCAATCAGAAATCATCATTTATCTTGATCGTATAGGAAATTGTATTTTCGTCATGTCCCGTAGGCACAAAGGCACAGAGTGGCAAAGGCACAAGGTCGGAAGTTTAATTATGAGATACAGTCTAAGGAATGTGGAAAAACCTATGTTATTCCTCTTAACTTTGTGCCTCTGTGCCTTGGTGGTTAATCTTATCTTATTCTTATTCCTTGAAGAGTTTCTCCATGCCGGGATCGGTTTCTGCGCCTAGTTCCTTGGCCTTCTTGTACCATTTCCGCGCCTCGTCCATTTTTGGAGGTTCACTTGTTGCAAGAAGGACGGCCAGGTTGAAAGCCGTTTCGGAAGATTTCGGATCAAGCTCATAGGCGCTCCTGAACTGCCGGTCCGCTGCTTCGATCCAGCCGAGGTTGCTGCATGCGACTCCGAGATATCTCTGGAGTTCAGGATTCTTGGGATCCATTGCCGCCGCACGGCTCAGCACGCCAAGCGCAAGATAATAGTCGCCTTTGCGGATGTATGCGAAAGCCGCAACAAGCAGCTTCTGCACGTCGTAGGGTTCATAGCAGAGGGCGCGTTCAAGATATTTCAGTGTCATGGCGTCATCGCCCTGATCGGAATAAATAAATGCGAGCTTTGTCAGTGCTACCTGGTTTTCCATGTCCAGGGAAAGCACTTTCTCGTAATGCCATATCGCGGCCTCCTTCTTGCCCTTCTTCTCGGATTCCTCTCCTGACTTGAGAAGAAGCTTTATCTGCTCCTCATTTGCGGATCTGGGGTTTTCCTTGACAACTTCCTTTATCACCCTCTCTACGGTCACGGTCTTTCCGTCCTTCGCCTGCCCGTTCGCCTTTCTAAGATTTTCAATTTCCGCGTTTTTCTGGGACATCTTCATTTTAAGCTCATCCCTTTCAATGCGGATCTTGTCGGACAGTTCAATCTGCGCCTTGACATCTTTAAGCTCCCTGCCAAGCTTCGATGCCTCCTCGCTTTTTGCAAGCAGCATTTTCCTGCTGTCGTCCAGCGCCTTGTCGGAGGATGCCGACGCGGTCTTGAGAGCAGCCTGAAGCTCCTTTTCCTTCTGCGCGACGACTTCATTCTTTGCTTTAGCTATGGCGTCTCCGGAACTGCTCAATTCGGATTGTTTCTTCTGGAGTTCGGAATTCAGCTTTGCGAGTTCGGCGTTCTTCAGGGAGAACTCCTCGCAGGTCTTCTGAAGCTCCTGGTATTTCTTTGACAGTCCGGTATTCTTCGCGATCTCGCCAGTCTTTGCATCTATGTCGGCCTTCGCTGATTCAAGCTCCTTTGTCCTGACGGCAATTTCCTTGGCCTGTGAGTCCACGGTCATCTGGATGGACACAATCTTCCTGCCCTGTTCCAGTCTTTCCTTCTGCATCTTTTCATTGCTCGCCTGCAGCTGTTTCGCGAGCTCGCTTGATTCCGGATTGTCGGCAAGTTTCTTGACTTTGCTGTTCAGCTCTTCGATCTCCTGTCTGTTCCTGTCAAGTTTTGCCTGGAAGTCCTTGCCGCTGGTTTCAAGGGCGGTCTTGAGGTTGGCATTTTCCTTTGCAGAGGCGAGGCCGGATTCGGCAAGCTTCCTGTTTTTCTCCTCGAGAAGGGCGCACTGCGTCGTAAGTTCAGCCAGATACTTCTCCTTCTTGCTCATTTTTTCTATGTTCGCGGCAAGCGATTCCACCTCGGTCTTCAATGACTTGTTCTCCGTTGACAGCTGGGTGATGTTCTTCTGATAGGTCTCCGAGGATGAAGTCGAGTCAGCGGCCTTCTTCCTGAGGTTTTCCACTTCCGAAGCGTATTTTGTGTTCTCGTTCTTGGTGTCGATCAGGATTGATTCGACCTGCTCAAGCTTCGCCAGGGTTTTCTTCTTCACCTCGTCAACCTTATTCCTCTCAAGTGCTTCCCGCTCCATCTTAGCGCTAAGAATACCTAGGTCCTTCTTCAGTTTTTCATTGTCAGCCTGCAGCTGTCTTGCAAGATCGCTCGAACTGGGATTGTCGACAAGCTCCTTGAGATTTTTGGAGAGAGCGGTGTTCTCCTCCTTCTGCTTGTCCAGCTTAGCCTGCACGTCCTTCAAATCGCCTTCGAGCGCGGCCTTGTTTTTTTCTGAAGATTTAAGCCTTGCATTCAGGTCACCCACGGTCTTTGCCGACTGTGCAAGCTTTTCATCGTTGGCTTTCTGGGATTCAGCAAGCTTGGTCAGCTTGAAATCAAGTTCCATCTTGTCTGACGCAGCTTTCTGGTACTGCGCCTTGATCTCCTCGTTCTTTGTAGAAAGAACGATATTCTCCTCCTTCAGCTTAGTCGATATCTTGCGCTCTGCGTCCAGTTTGTCATTCCATTTAGTGTCATCAGGTTTCTGCACCTTGTTTTCCTGGAGACGTTTCAGTTCGTCGGACACAAGTGCGCATTTCTTCTCGAGTTCATTCTTTTCCTTAATGACTGACTGTATCTCCTCCTTGGACTTGCTTCCGAGTGCGGCTTCCTTCCTCGCCTCATTCAGGGAAAGGAGGGTGAGGTCAAGACGGTTCTGAATCTCCCTGAGCTGCTTGTCCAGAAGATTGTTCTTTTCCTTGAGCTGTTTGATCTCCTTTTCCGGATCGGGTGGAGCGGCTATGGCTTTTCCCGGAGCGGCAGCCTGTCCGGACGATGTTTCCGCCTCCAGGGTACGGGTCTTCCGTTCACATATCTTCAGCCTGTATTCTACCAGGGCGCTGTTCCATTTAGGGTACTGGTTTTTTACCTTCTGGAAGTAGGTGGTGGAATCCCTGTAAAGTGAAAGCGCAGCATTCTTGTCGTTGTTTTTTTCAGAAGTCTCGGCCTTTTCGTAGATATCAAATCCCTTCAGCCAGAGCGTCCTGGCGGCATTGCCTTCTTCTGTCGTGTACTGGGCCATAAGCTGGGACGATAGAAGTGAAAATACTGCGAACAGCAGGATTAAGACGTATTTCATGATGTTTCTCCCCTTAAACAGATTGAACGTAGGCTTCCTTGAATATAAGAAACCTATAATATAATACGGTTTGTGGTACTTTTCTAATGAGCATGATTTCTTTGCATTTGCTCAATGTGGACTGAGGGGAACTTGGAATTCAGGGCAAGTCCGCCTATTTGTCGAGGGAATTGTCGCTGAGGATTTCCCTGGCCATGTCGGAATTCAGGACTTTCATGAGCTCTCTGCGGCATTTCTTCTCGGTGCGCTTCCTTACTTTGAATTCAGGATTGAGTACCATGGTGGCATGTGCAAGATGGTATATGTATCCGGCCATTTTATATGGAGGTATTGGAACCGTCCTGTATCCGCGGTCGACCAGTTCGTAATAAAGCTGCTTCCCGCAGGTCACGCCATCGTCGACATTCATCGCGAACCGCAGGTTTTCCTTCCGCAGGATATCGGTCCTGTAAAGTCCGCAGATCGTCCTGATATAGAAGTCGCGGCGCTTGCCGGATGTCAGTTTCCTGTACCAGAGCTGGAAATCAGTCGCCTGTTTTAGAAGGAGCTGCCATTTCGGAGTCAGGTCAAGTTTTCCACCGCCTACGCAGGCTACGTCGGGTTTCGCCAATCCGGCTATTTCTGAAAGCCATCCCGCCTTGTGCACGAATGTATCCGAATGCATCGCCACGAAGAATTCGGTGCCGGCGGCATCAAGACCGAGATCGAGCGCGGTGCCGTGTGCCCAGGAACCGGATTTGACGACCTGTCCGGGGCGTTCAATCAGCCTGATCCATTTCAGGGAGCGCAGATATTCCAGGGATGCGTCGCCTGAATCGTTGTCAACCACGACCACATCGTACGGATAGTCAGCCGTGAACTTCCGGATGCTTCTCAGGCAGAGGCGCGTAAGTTCCTCTGTCTTGTAGTTGACTATGCAGATAGTCGCTTTGCCTGGTTGAATCTGTGTCATTTAAATCGACTTCCAAGAACATGCCTTACGGCATTAACTACAAACGGATGCAATACAATTTGGAATATGTTCGTAGTTAAGCCCGTAAGGGCTGTTCTTCCACTTTCAATTATTATTTGCCTGGATTTGTTTCAAATTTCGAAGTTCGTGCTTCGGATTTTAAATATAGAACGTCTGAGCGCGGTTCGGCCCTACCGAGATGATCCCTATTTTCGCTCCGGCAAGCTCGGAAATCCGCTTGAGATATCTCTGGGCGTTTTTCGGAAGCTGCTTGAAGGAACGGGCATTCGAAGTTGCCTGCTGCCACCCGGGCATCGTCTCATATACTGGAACTGCGGCGGTAATTTCGTCCGTGTCGGAAGGCATGACGGTCTTCTTCTTCCCGTTGATCCTGTAGGCGGTGCAGATTTTAATCTCGGGAAGCATGTCGAGTACGTCGAGCTTTGTGACTGCGAGCTTGTCGACGCCGTTGACCATGCAGGAATAGCGCGAGGAGATTGCGTCAAACCAGCCGCAGCGGCGCGGCCTGCCGGTGGTCGCGCCGAACTCACGGCCCGTCTTTCTGATGAGTTCGCCCATCTCGTCCTTGAGCTCGGTCGGGAACGGGCCCTCACCGACGCGGGTAGTATATGCCTTTATTACGCCGACCACGTTCTCGATGTATTTCGGTGAAAGTCCGGAGCCTGTGCAGGCGCCGCTGGTGGTCGTGTTGCTGCTTGTAACGAAGGGATATGTACCGTAGTCAACGTCGAGCCACATGCCCTGTGCGCCTTCAAAGAGGATGTCCTGCTTTTCAGAAGCGGCCTCATTGATGGTAAGTACCGTGTCCGTCACATATTTGCCGAGGAATTTCGCGGCCTTTGAAATCTTCTTCCATTCCGCATTGATGTCGACCTGGTCCATCCTGGCGGCCTTGAATATGTTATTATAGTATTCGGCGTGCTCCCTGAAGCTCTTCTCAAGCCTCTTGGGATCGAGCATCTCAAGGGCCCTGATCCCGATCCGCGACATCTTGTCGGCGTATGCAGGTCCTATCCCGCGCTTGGTCGTCCCGATCTTCTTGCCTTCCGACCTTGAACCTTCGTGCATCGCGTCCATCATCCGGTGATATGCGAATATGAGGTGGCTCCGCGTGCTGATCTGGAGCCTTTTCCCTATCTTCACGCCACGCTTTTCAAGGGATTGGATCTCCTCTTCAAGAGCCAGCGGATCGACGACAACGCCGTTTCCTATGATGCATGTGGCCTTCTTCCTGAATATGCCTGAAGGTACCAGATGCAGGACGAACTTCTCCTTGCCTATCTCCACGGTATGCCCGGCGTTGTTTCCGCCCTGGAAACGTACTACGACATCCACGTCCTCGGTAAGTACGTCTATGATCTTGCCTTTTCCTTCGTCCCCCCACTGGACTCCGACTAAAACGGTTATTGCCATTTTTCTGCTCTCTGGTTAGTTTGATGTAAGGATTCATTGAAGTACCGCTTCACTGAATCCTTACCTACCATAGATATTTTAAAAAGAAATGTCAAGCATCGGCGCAATCTTAAATTTATGAATTTCAGGATCCCATGCTGGAAAAAAGGGCGTTTGATTGATATCTTCCCACTCTTGTTCCTTATAATAAATAATAATAAATACATGTGGGATGAAAATGGATAAAGCTGAGACTGGAAAACAGGCAATCGGACTTTTCGAGAAGGTTTACGGTCAGAAACCCGAAGTTTTCGCAAGGGCTCCGGGAAGGCTGGAGATATTGGGCAATCATACCGACTACAATGAGGGAGTTGTCCTGAGCGCCGCTGTAAACCAGTCGACCGAAGTCGCGCTCAAGCCTGTGAAGGGAAGGATCTGCCGCATGATCAGCAGCCTCCAGAAAGGCGACAATCCGGTTTCCTTCAGCCTGGACGACATGGACAAGCCCGTGAAAGGCGACTGGACCAACTATGTGAAAGGCGTGATCTGCGAAATCCGCAAACGCGGCAAGGATATCGGGGCTTTCGACGCAGCCGTCACCAGCACTGTCCCGCTTTCGGCCGGCATGAGCAGTTCCGCCGCCCTCGAGGTCTCGTCATGCTTCGCGTTCAGCAAGGCCTTCGGAATTGAATTCTCATCTCCCGACTGGGCGCGGATCGGGCAGGGGAGCGAGAACAATTATATCGGAATCAAAAGCGGGCTGCTTGACCAGTTCAGCTCGATTTTTGGAAAGAAGGACTCGCTGATCTACTGCGATTTCCGCACAGTCGAAGTCATAAGGAATGTCAAACTCCATTCAGGATATGTCCTGGTCGTCGCGAACTCCATGATAAAGCACGACCTCGTTGATTCGGACTACAATGTGAGACGCCAGAGCTGCGAGAAGGCGGTGGCTGCAATCAAGAAGAAGCACCCGAAGGTCAAGGCGCTGCGCGATGTGTCGCTCGAACTCCTTGAGCAGGAGAAGAACCTCATGGACAGGATCGACTATCTCAGGGCCCTCCACGTCGTCGGAGAGAACACCAGGGTTGTTGAAGGTGTCAAGGCTCTTGATGATGGGAACGTTGCGGCTTTCGGGAAGCTCCTATACGAATCGCACGAGAGCTCCAGGAAGAATTTCGAGAACAGCTGCCCGGAACTCGACTACCTTGTCGAGCTTTCGAAGTCCATTCCGGGATGCATCGGCGCACGCCTGAGCGGCGGCGGCTTCGGCGGCATCAGCATTCATCTCGTAGAGGAGAAGCAGGCGGAGAAATACTGCGACAGGATCAAGTCGGCGTTCAAGCTCAGGACCGGAAAAGATACTGAGACGATCATCTGCGGTATCGGAGATGGGGCGACCGCGAAGAAGTTCGAAAGCTCGAAAATGCGGGAGTTCGAAAGTTAGAAGGATTTGTTGGAGTTCGAGCTTTAGCTTGTCTTAATTTTTCCGGAAATCCGTGCCATATGAAAAAAAAAATAGTCATCCTCGGTTCTACCGGTTCCATCGGGAGAAATGCAGTCAGCGTAGTGAAGCATCTTTCCGATGAGCTGGAGGTCGTCGGGATTGCGGCCCGGGGAAATATCGAACTCCTCGAAGCCCAGGCACGTGAACTGAAATGCAGGCATGTCGCCGTTTCCGATGGCGGCAAAGCCGCGGAAATCAAGAGAAGGCTTCCCCGCGGATATAAGGTTCTTGCCGGAGAAGAGGGGATCCTTGAACTCTGCCGGAGGCCGGAAGTTGATCTTGTCCTATGCGCAATAGTCGGGACGGGCGGACTGCTTCCTGTCCTGGAAGCTGTCAAGTCCGGAAAAGATATCGCCATTGCCAGCAAGGAGGTCCTTGTCATGGCCGGAGAGATTGTCATGCGCGAAGTCCGCAGGAACAAGGTGCAGTTCCTGCCGGTCGACAGCGAGCACAGCGCGATCTTCCAGTGCCTTGAAGGCAAGAGGAAGGAAGATGTCGGGAGGATCATTTTGACGGCTAGCGGCGGTCCGTTCAGGGGCAGAAGTAAATCTGAGATGAGGTCCGCGACATACAAGTCCGCGCTTGACCATCCCGTGTGGGACATGGGGCCTAAAGTCACGATCGATTCGGCTACCTTGATGAACAAGGCCCTTGAGATAGTTGAAGCGAGATGGCTGTTCGATGTCCCCGGCGACAAGATCGACGTGGTCATCCATCCGCAGTCGGTGATACATTCCATGGTCGAGTTCATAGACGGGACCGTCCTTGCGCAGATGAGCGCTCCGGACATGAGGTTTCCGATACAGTTCGCCCTGACTTATCCCGTGAAGCATTCCGGTTCGCTCAAACCCCTTGATTTTGCGAAACTCGCAGGATTGACCTTTGAGAGGCCTGACACCCGTAATTTTCCGGCGCTCGACTTTGCCTATGAGGCCCTCCGCCTTGGGGGGACGATGCCGGCCGTGATGAATGCCGCCAACGAAGTTGCCGTCGAGCGTTTCAGGAAATCCGAGATAGGATTCACGGAGATATGGAACATTATTGAAAAAGCGATGTCTTATCATAAAAGACTTGACCGTCCGTCACTTGATGCTATTCTATCAGCCGATAAATGGGCTAGGGAGATCGCCGTTTCGATTTGAAAACAGGAACGGTGGCAGGTCTCAAATTAAAACATTCCTCACAGGTGGTACGACTCAGGATGTCCTCCATTAGGAATTGCAACCCGGAAACATTTAACTAGGAAACTTATAAATGCTTGGAAATGTGCTTTTCATAATTTTTATAGCGTTCTTCATAATATTTTTCTTCGGATTCTGCATATTCATCCACGAGCTTGGACATTTTCTTGCCGCGAGATGGCGTGGACTCCACGTCGTGGCCTTTTCAATAGGCTTTAAAAAGGTCTGGGGTTACAAGCACAAGGGGGTCGACTACAGGATTGGATGCATTCCTTTCGGCGGATATGTCGATCTGCCGCAGATAGACTGCACCGGACAGGCGAAGGACGAGAACGGAAACGTCCTGCCGCCGGTGAAGCCGTTGGACAGGATAATCACCGCTTTTGCCGGACCTCTGTTCAATGTCCTTTTCGGATTTGTTCTCGGGACCTTCCTTTGGATACATGGCATCCCGCAGGATACTCCGCGCATGACCTCCTTTGAAATCGCCACCGTATATGAGGAAAGTCCGGAATACAGGGCCGGACTCAGGAAGGGTGATTTTGTCAGCACGGTCAACGGTTCCCGCTTCAATTCCACCTGGGTTGAAATTGTCGAGAAGATCCTGTTCACTGTGGGAGATGTGAGTCTCGGAGTCAAAAGGGGAAATGAAAATATTACGATAAAATATTCCCCTGAGGCGAATAAGTTCATCATGCCTGAAGAAGGACTCGGGATTCCATATTTCCGTCCGAAGATTCCGGTTGTCCTTGTGCCTCTGGCAAAATCCCCGGCAGAAAAGGCTGGGCTCAGGAAGGGTGACATTGTCTTGAAGGTGAATGGAGCGGAGGTCAATAACTTCGATGAGTTCTTTGACAGGGTAAATGAATATGCCCAGAACCCGCTTGTATTTACCATAAACAGGCAGGGGGAAATCTTTGATGTCGCGGATATCAAGGCTGTCGAGCTTCCGGAATCGAAAATCTACAGGATCGGCATCGTATATAATAATTCAATACCGATAACAGTGAGCGAGGTCAAGCCCGGAGCTCCTGCAGAGGGAGCCGGCATCCGTGCGAATGACAGGATACTCAAGGTGAATGGCAATGCGGTTTCAAAGAACCAGGACTTGAGCAATATAATCCAGCAGAGCGAAGGGAAAGAAATGGATCTGCTTGTCCAGCGTGATGGACAGCCGATGAACATAAAACTGTCTGCGAAACTCGCAAAAAATTATGACATAGGCATCCTTCCCGTCTTCTACAACCATCCGAATCCCGTGCAGCAGCTGATGAGCATCCTGGACAAGACATACAAGTCCCTGCGCGGGATGTCTTCCAGGAAAAGCACATTGGGGCCGAGGCATATGAGCGGACCTCTTGGAATTGTCAACTTCATAGGCAAGACGGTTTACCACAGCGGAGTCATACAGGCATTGAACCTGATCGTCATGATCACATTCAGCCTTGGCATATTCAATCTGCTGCCCATACCAGTCCTCGACGGCGGGCACATACTTCTCGCATGCATTGAGGGCGTTACAGGAAAGCCGATATCTGAACAACTGATAAAGCCCGTATTCGTGGTGTGCATATCCCTTCTGATAGGACTGATGGTTTTTGTCACATTCTACGACATGAAAAGAATCTACAAGGATGTGAATTCCTGGTTTGCAAGCGAGGCTGTCACTCCTGCTCCGGTGAAGAATAATGAACCGACCGTCCCCGCGCAAAATGAAGTGAAGCCGTAAAAGGGCACGATGAGCACGGGGGTTTTGTGAATAGGTATGGCGGTTTCGCCGAAACCGCCTTCCGAGCCAGTTTCAGCGAAACTGGCATACTTGATTCCAATATCCATTCATCCATATTC
>JBAQUG010000106.1:0-5802 GCA_049297395.1 Victivallales bacterium
GCATTTGCAACATCCAACAGCCAATCCTCCACAACTGTAGCCGTATTTGACGGATAAGCCATAAACAACGTGCGCACCTTGTGATCAAGGATAGATATATGGGTAGTTAATCCAAGCCGGTTTGCGAGCGTGTTCAAGTATTTATTATCCTGTTTAGACGTTGTTCTTATCTTACGAAAAATATACTATATCGATTTTATCTCCTACTAAGACAGCGCCCGGCAATATGCTTTGCAGTCTCGCAGCCGAGGAAAGAACTCTTTCCCATTCAGGCAAGGTGTTTTTTGACATAATGCATCCGGAAACGATAGCGTTGCATATGAGGATCATCCATGTGAGCAATACAGATACTTTGGACTTTTTCCATTAATGATTTTTCGAGAAGAACACATTTGCGAGGCGCAAGCCATGCGCGTATTAAACATACGCAAAGGGTGAAGCAACGAAGAAGACAAATACATGGATTTACGCATAGAATCACGCGCCTGGGCAGATTTTCTCAATTTCTCGACCCAGGATTCATTTTTGCGTGCTTTTTGCCACGACGACTGCCGTTCGAATAGATTTTTAGATTCAGTTTTCATCTAAGAATTTCCCCTTGAATTGTTTCCATTCCTTTGCAAGATTGTGTTTCATGGCAATATTGCCGATTTCTTCCTTGCCTCCAGAAGTGAGAGTATTCTGGTTTTGTCCTTAGCTCTGCCTACTTTTAATGCCATAGCAGCAAGATAATCCGCTTTGACTACGCGGACAATCACACCATCTAAATCCGCTTCCAATCATTTCAGATAGTTTTCCTTCTGCGGATCTTTTCCAGTTCATCCTTCAAAGGCTTCCAATATTCCATGTCTTTTTTTCTTTCAGCAAGCTCTTCTTCAAACAGGGACTCCGACAACTCATCAAACATGGCGGCGCAAGCATATTTCAACAACGGCCTCATCATGGAAACCTTTTTATTGGCCTTGGGATATTTCTTTGAGATTTCGATTAATAATTCAGGAGTCCTTAATTCTTTTAGCCAGAATTCAATACGTTCGGGACTGGGATTTCCGCCAAACTCAAAGTAATTGGACTCAACCAGCCTTCTAATCATAGGCCAGTCTTTATCTCTTTGCGTTTTTTTAGCTTGAATCAAATCAGGAATTGCCATCAAATCATAACTGCCATGCCCATCAGTCTCAACGGTTGTTCTCCTTTCCCAGAGTTTCGGAAAGGGATCCACATTTCTTAATACGGACATGACATCAATCCTCATTCCATACACATCAGGATGACGGCATCTGAAATGAACAGCGTGTCCTCTTATAAGATATTTCTCATGAAAAGGCGGAACTGCAATGACTTCAGCCTTCAGCTCATCCAGGGCAGATGCCAGTCTTTTAAGGTTTGCTGGCTCAGAAAGAATCACTATATCCGTGTCTCTGCTAAACTCCGCAGCGCCGTAGAAGACGCAAGCCTGACCTCCCATAAGAAGGTTTTTTACATTTCTCAAGCGCAGAGTGGAAAGGACTTTGAGTATCGGATTCGGGATCAAGAGAACCTCCTGCCAATATATAAAAATGCCATAATTTCTGGCTTTCCTCCCACCGCTCAGCCGGTGTCAGAGAATACCAGTCTTCCCATTCATTTTCGGATGTAAATTTTATTGGATCCCGTAAGTATTTTTTCATTTTGAACCCATTAGGAGCCGTTAATACCATAAGGAGTTAGATTATAATCTGTCATATTTTATCATACATGTTTGATTTGGCAAGATTTAACCACTCAAATGGAATTATTTTATTCGGGCTCTTGAAGCAAGATCTTCTATGAATTTTTCTGCTGTATTTTCCATTTCCGTGAAAGTTTTCCTATTTCAGAGTTAATATGGCAGAGTTCTCCAATTGATTCATTCACATCTCCGGGGTCACACTCCCACCTTTGATTTTGACACTGTCTTGATCTTCTCCATCAATCGTTTAGCCTACGGCGGACATAGTATTTTATCCACACGTCTTAGTTCTACAGGACCAACTACGGCGCGGCAGGCTGATATTCACTGCCATCCCATGGATTATTGGATTGCTGGATTAATGGATTGTTGCAAATCTAAAGACTTATACAATATGAAACACATGAGAAAAATCAAAAATGCCTATTTATATTTTTTACTTAAAATCCAGTATCTTTAGTGGTGATAATTTCTATTCTCAGAATTCATAAGCCAGCAATTCGTAGAATGGAATTATTTTCACGTGTGTGTTCTTGATTTTTATCTCTGCCTTGAGATCTAAATTTACTAAAAAAGCCTCTGCAGGATTATATTTTTCAATGAAATTGTGGAAGGATCTGCCTAGTTCAGGCTTCTTCAAAGCAGAATATTTAACCTCAAGAGGTATGACTGTTTCACCCTTTTTAATTACGAAATCAACTTCAGCTTTGTCGATAGTGCGCCAGTAATGAAGGGAAACCGGTGAAAACCTGAATCTTTCATGAAGTATATTATGAATCAGATTCTGGAAGAGATGTCCGCCCTCGGCAGGATTCTGAAGATTGCCAAACAGGCCGATCATATAGTTCCTCATGCCAATGTCAGTGAAATATGCGATCGGTGATTTTGTTATTTCTTTCAACCTATTGCTGAAATATGGAGTTATCTGGTTGATGACAAATGTTTTTTCGGCATACCATAGATAATTCCTCAGAGTCGGAACCGATATCCCTGAATTTGAAGCAAGTTCTGAATAATTCAGAAGTCCCGACACCTGAGAACTTAACAGCTTAATCATTTTTGAAAAGGACTCGGGCTTATCAACTTTCAGCAGGTATGATATGTCCTTCTCAATATAACTCCTGTATATTTCATCCATTATCATCGCCTTTTCCCTGACTTTATCTTCAAGGACAACTCTTGGGTATCCCCCAAAATTCATATATTCATCCAATAAGGCTTTTGTCCGATCTTTCTCGATATTAAAATAATCACCCAGATTGTTCTCGTATCTGTAAGATGTCCTGTGATTTGCAAATTCTTCAAACGACACCGTATTTAGTTCAAACAGTCGCTTCCTCCCGGCCAAGGATTCATGTATTTTCTCTTTTAATTCGAGACTTCCCGACCCGGACACTATAAATTTAATTTTTAAGCCAAGGTCATAGATACCTTTTAAAAAAAGTCCTGCATCTTCCTTTCGCTGGATCTCATCTATAAATACGTACCCAGGTTCTGCCCCAAGTTCCAATTTCAACTTATTAATCAGCGCACTCTGAGTTGAGAAATGAACCTTGTCAGGCTCATAGTCAAGATTTAGGAATACCGTTTTCTTATCCTGCTGTTCCAAGAATGACATCAGTTCTTTCATCAGGGTTGTCTTACCAGCCTGACGAGGCCCGGCAATAAGGGATATCTCCTTTGAAGGGAGATGATTCTTTAGTTCATTTATCAATTTTCTTTTAATCATACTTATATATTAATACGATATTACTATAAGTCAATATATATTATTATTGCATTAACCCTTGTATTGAAATTTCAGCCACAGACTTGGAAAAGACTACTATTTTTCCACGAAACACACCCTGTGTGTATCGGGGTCACGCTGAATCATGGTGCGAAAGAGGAGCATATCTGAAGATATCCGACGATTGAGCAACGTGATAAGCGGCCGGAAGAACGCCAGCCCCTTGGGATGGGAATCCGTCACTTCCACCTTTGACTTTGACCACACGTCTTCGCTCTACAGGACCAACTACGGCGCGGCAGGCTGATATTCACTGCCATCCCATGGATTAATGGATTGTTGTCATTTCCCGATTTCAACAATCCTGTCGCAATTCTGCACGGTTGTAAGCCTGTGCGCCACAATTATTATAGTAAGTTTCCCGTGTAGGATTTTGAGGGCATCGACAAAGGCTTTTTCTGTATCGTTGTCAAGGGCGGATGTCGCCTCGTCGAGGACAAGTATTTCCGGTCTGTGATACAAAGCCCGGGCGATGCCTACACGCTGGCGCTGCCCGCCTGAAAGGCGGATTCCATTTTCTCCTATCAAGTTGCTTATACCGCTTGGAAGGGATTCTACGAATTCAAGAATCTGGGCGATTTGAAGGCATTCACGGACACGGTTTTCATCAATACGGTCAGAGGGGACTCCAAATGCAACATTATTCCTGATGCTGTCATCAAGCAGATATATGAACTGTGAGACGTAGCCTATCCTTGTCTGCCAAGCCGGGAGATTCTCTTCAATATTGACACCATCAACACAGATTTTACCGGAAATTGGTTTGAGGAGACCTAGAAGAATATCAACCAACGTAGTTTTACCGCATCCAGTCTGCCCTATGAAGGCAATCGATGAATTTTTCGGGATATCAAGGGAAAATTTTTCAAATATGTTTGGAGATGAATCTGAATAACTGAAACTAATACCCTCAATGGATATTTTAGAATTGAATGGTAAATCCAGGCGTTTTGGAGTCTTTTCCTCCCGTTCGAAGAAGCATAATTCCTTCGAGAGCGGTTCGAATATTCCCTGAGAGTGCTTTATGTTTGTGAGACTGTATTGGATCCGGCTCATTGATGGCATCAACCTGACCAAAGAAACCGCGAAGAGAGAGAGCGTCATAGTTATAGATCCGACACTTTTGTCGGAAAGTACTAGGACAATCAGCGTTCCCATTCCTACTACGACAAGCAATGCTTCGATCATGAAACGAGGAATATTGCTCATAAAAGAAATATTTGCCATAATATGATTTAGAGTCCTGGCATGGGAGAAATAGTCTTTTGAAAAGTAGTCTTCCACATTTCTAATTTTGCTCTCCTTTACGGCCTTGAGCCCCTGCAGCTCTATTTTTGACAGTTCGAGGGATTCCCTACCCATGGAATTCCCTAAATTCCTATTCCAGTTCTGAAAAGGAAAATAGACTACGGCAGATATCATCAACACCACCGCTATAAGACCAAGAGTAACAAATGGCGACAGAAGAAGAAGCATGATCAGAATACTGACAATAATGATAATCTCGGTGAGAAGGGTCATCATTGGCAATAGAATCCCACTGCACAGGCCAGAAGCAAGCCCCAGAGAACCTATTAGATGTCCTGAATTGCGTGAAAGATGGAATTTATAAGGAGCATGGATGTAGTTGTCGAATAGTCTTGAAGCCAGCTGCGCCTTCTTATAAAAAATAAATCGCGCCTGGATGTAATTCTGTATCCCCAGGAAGGAATTTTTGAAGATGAAAAGAATGATTATTATCAAGCATAATATTATCAGAAAGCTCTCATTTGAAGATGGATTGATTAGATTTTTCAGCATCTTCAAATTAACATTCTGCTCTATAAGCTCCGGCCTGGCCAGCAATGCGATAATAGGCATGACCAGTCCGATCCCCAATATTTCCAATGATGCTGATATCAGCATCATGGACAGCAGGAAAAAACATATCAGACGCTCCCTGAGCGTGAACAGACCCCATAATTGTTTGAACATTAAGATCATATTGAATTTATTTCTTTCGCATGCATGAGTTTTCTTCTTTCAGCATCCAGTTCCTTTTCAAGTTCATCAATGGGGCATGGCAATTTTGACAGCAGTTCCCTGTGACATTTGATTTCATCAAGCACGTTCGGAAAGTCTTCGGCAATTTCAATCATGTCCCTGCACTTCTTGAATACAGAAAGATATCCCTAAATTTGCTTGGCGGAAGTCTTTCCGCACAAGCAAATCTATAAGTTTCCACAATTCTGCGAATTGTGGAAACGCCATCTTAATAGTCCATTTCCCTGCAAGATTCGCAACAATCTTCTTTAACATCCGG
>JBAQUG010000107.1:0-17502 GCA_049297395.1 Victivallales bacterium
TCCGACAGAACAGGAATGAGCCGGCGGCCATCGGATAGATTTTTACGAGCGTATTCCAGAACAGGAGGAACATTTTTCCGAAAAACGGAAGCTCGATGTCAAAGGTCACATCCCCACCGCCGCCGCACACTTTTTTATCCTCCATCTGAAGGAGGCATTCGTCCAGGAGTCTTGCGGAGATACAGGTGTCGGCATCGACAAATAAAAGATATTTCCCTGATGCTGACTTCGCGCCTGCATTCCTCGCCCGGGCAATGCAGTTGATCTTTTCGAAGACTACTTTTGCTCCTTTGGATCTTGCGAATTCCGCGGTCTTGTCTGTGGAATTATTGTCGACTACGATGATTTCGCCCTTGAGGCCGCCGCGTGGGGCTTTCGTGGCTTCCAGGAGGCTGTCGAGGGTTTTTCCGATGAAGTTCTCCTCGTTGAAGGCGGGGACTATCACGGAGAAGTCGATGTCGTTTATTTTATTTTTTTCATTCATGAAAAAAATATCCTGTAAATTTCAATTTATTTCAGGTTTCCGAGCCTGCATGAACCGCAGTCGCCGGTGAATTCCTTGCAGTGCTTATTATACAGGTGCATTGCGCCATGGAAAGAGGCGGTATTGCAAATTATCCTGCGGAAACGGTCCGGGGGCATGAACCAGCGGTGATATGCGGTTTTGACATTCCTGTTCATCTGGGGCATCGGCAGAAGCCGCCAGGTATTGACGGCGAAGCTGCCGAGGCGTTCATCCTTCCTTATGGTCGAGTATGCGTGCAGTGCCGGAAGAAGGACGTTTGCGGCTATGTCGTTCATCCTGTCCTTGCCGATCACGCTTGAAGGCCTGGAGAACTTCCTGAAGAACGTTATCTGGCCGTCCCATAGCTTGTGCGAGACCTTGAGGTCTTCGGTGAGATACCTGGCAAAATCCTTCTCCTTCATGCCTGGCTCAGTCTTTTCCGCGAGGAACTTCAACGGATTCATCGAGAACATCTCTATCAGGACGGTCAGCGCCGCGATCCTGCGTTCAGGCATGTTCAGAGGGCGTACGCCGGATTTCACCCATCTGATATTGTCGCGGCTGGTCATTCTCGTCTGCCACCAGGCGGCCCAGGTTTTCTTGACGAACTTCTTCATTTCACCATCAAGCTTTGACGATGAAGGATCGGGAAGGAGGCCGGACTCACCCCAGAGAACTGCGGCGAGAGCGGATCTGTCATCGCATTCTGCATATTCAGAAAACCGGTTGTGGAGTTCCATGAACGCCTCGCGGTTCTTCTTGTATCCGCATGCCTCGAATAGATGCTTCATGCAGGTCTGTTCGGCGCCGGAGTCGATCATCTCGCCCAGGAAGTTCCTGCTTTTCTCCTCGAATCTTTCTATCCCGGCCTTCATAAAGACATCGTGGAGTTCTGCGTCATTTGCGGATGAGAAGAAAGAGACGCAGGTTCCATTCGAGAATTTCTCGGATTCAGTCAACGGGAATTCCGACTTTGTGTCGGGTTTAATGAGGACCGCCGGGAATGGGGGGAGGCTGGAGGAATCCTTCAAGGGGGCGGATTTTTTTGACAGGACATGCAGGACAACCCCGCGGTAGTTGTCGTCCTTGTGGTGCCCGTGTGTGAACCAGTCGGAATTCTCCAGGTGCACTTCGACGTCGCCGACGACCTCCTTTCCGTCAATCACCAGCTTGGCGTTCTTGAAGTCGGGACCTTCCTCGAAGTTCCAGTTGCCGGGGAACAGTATGGTGAGACGCCTGTTGTCCACGGTTCTCAGGACCTTTCCGTGGGAGAAGCTGTTCCAGGCGGACTGGAGTCTGAGTTCTGAGTCGTCGTTTTTCCTGTTTTGCGGTTTCATAGGTTGATAGTCCTTGCAATTTCCGATGCCGGATGTTTATTTATATAACATGTGAACCCGCTAATAATATTTAGCATTAACCTGGCATGTCAAGCAAAATGAAAAAATATTTGGCAGTTGTTTTTGTTATTGCCCTTTCGATATCCAACAGGGCGGCTGAAACGGAAAACCTGAGGACGACTCCTGTTGTAAGGGCGGTTTCCGAGGTGCTGCCCTCAGTTGTCAACATAGGTACCGAAAGGATAGTCAGCAGGCCTTATTCCCGCTGGGGCGATAACGATCCCTTTGAAGGCATGTTCAGGGATTTCTTCGCGGAGCAGGGGGCCGTCAACACTACCTCACTCGGAAGCGGAAGCGTGATCGACCAGTCCGGTCTCATAATAACCAACTCACATGTGGTCAGCAGGGCGACAAAAATAACCGTTACATTAGACGACGGCTCGCAGTACACGGCGCGGGAGATTGCCAGTGACGATTTTAATGACATAGCTCTTCTGATGCTGGAAAACCTGCCTGAAGGAAAGAAGTTCAAGCCGTTGAAATTTGCAAGGCCGGAGGATCTCCTCCTGGGTGAGACCGTCATAGCCGTAGGCAATCCATACGGACTTGGAAACAGCATTTCGCAGGGAGTGCTGAGCGCGAAGGGCAGGAAGGCGACGTATGAGGGGAAGGTCATCTTCTCGGACATAATACAGACCGACGCGGCTATCAATCCCGGAAACAGCGGTGGTCCGCTCATCAACCTGGATGGGGAGCTTATCGGTATAAGCACTGCTATCTTCAAGGATGCACAGGGTATTGGTTTTGCATTGCCTGTCAAAAGGGTCGAGGATGTACTGGCTAGATGGCTTATACCGGAAAGGTTTGGCGACGTATCCCTGGGAATTGTTCCGGGGCAGAGGAAGAATCCATCAGGAGCGATGGACTTCTTTGTCGCGGAGATAATTCCGGGCAGCCCAGCAGAAAAGTCAGGGCTGAAGAAGGATGACAGGATTCTCGAGGTCAATGGTGTAACGCCTTCCAGGCTCCCGGACATCAGTTTAGTGTTGTGGAAGATCCAGTCCGGCGGGGAAATACGGATCCGTATATCCGAATTGAAAACCATCACAATGAAAACCGAGAAGATAAAGTATGCAGGCGGCTTGGAGATGGCCAAGGCGAAGCTCGGTCTCGGCCTCCAGGAACTGACCTTGAAACTGGCGAAGGCGCTCGATTATCCTTTTGAAGGAGGACTGGTGGTGAGCGATCTGCCCGGAGACTCTGAAAATGTGAGCCGTGGCGACATACTCGTGAAACTCGGCGAGGTGCCTGTCAACAACTCATCCGACATTGCAAAGGCTCTTCTTGACAAGCATTACGGCGACAGCGTAGAAGCCATATTTGTCAGCCTTATCAGGAAGAACGGCAAGTATTACGTCATGAAGAGAGCATCGCTCCTGAAAGTGAAGTAACTGCCTCTTTTTTTCAGGTGCGAAAGAGGAGGATATCTGAAGATATTTGACGATTGAGCAACGTGATAAGCGGCCGGAAGAACGCCAGCCCCTCGGGACGGGAATCCATGCATTGTACGAATTCAGTAAACTACTCTCGTTTACTGAATTCGTACTTCAAATAAAATATGAAGAACTGTTCATTTCGTGTTTTATTAGATGTAAAGATTCACTGAACGAACATAGTTCAGTGAATCTTTACCGCCTGTATCTCCCGTCAAATGCCCAAGTTATTTTTTGGTGGACCCTAAGCTGAGGTAAAAGGACGGCATGCTTGATTTATAATCCGATTCCATATACCTTACTTCAGCATCAAAATCACAAATCAAAGTTCCTATTGGCGGTATTTGACTATGGATCAACTGACGATTCCGAACAAGCTCTATGGTCGCGGCCCGGATATTATCACACTGCTGGAAACATTTGAACGCGTCAGCGTCGGGCATGGTGAGGTTTTATTGGTTCCGGGGTCTTCCGGGGTAGGAAAGACTGCCTTGGCGCAAGAGCTTCAGATACCGATCCGGGACAGAAACGGCTTCTTCATAAGGGGCAAGTTTGATCAATACCAACAGAATATCCCCTATTTTGCGTTTCGGCAGGCGCTGACGGAACTATGCCGGGCTTTGCAGGGGGATACGCAGCAGCGCTCGCGATTCAAAGCCGATATACTCCAGTCCATTGGCAATATGGGTCAGGTGCTGGTTGACCTGGTGCCGGAATTCGAGTCATTTCTTGGAGTGCAAGCCCCCCTGGGAGGCATAAGCCCTCAGGAAGCACAGCACCGCTTTGCCGACGTTTTCCGGAAATTCCTAAAGGTCGTCTGCAGACCCGAACACCCCCTTGTACTTTTCATTGATGACTGGCAATGGGCCGATGCCGCTTCACTTGAACTGCTCAAGCAGATACAGGTAGGAAATACACTTCACTACCTGCTGGTGATTGTTTCATATCGCGACGATGAGGTAGGGCCCGGCCACCCGCTCTTGTCCACGGTTGATGACCTGCGGAGCCATGCTGTTCCTGTCGAAGTGCTTCAAGTTGCAAATATCTCATCGAATGATGTGCTGGAGATTGTGTCAGACACACTTAAGCCGGCTACTGAAGACCTTGAGGGACTGGCAGCGGTGATCCACGGCAAAACCCTGGGTAATCCCTTTTTTGTACGGTCGTTTCTCAGTTTTCTCCACGAGTTCCACCTGCTATGGTTTGACAAGGACAAGAACTGCTGGCGATGGCGCATTGATAAAATCGGAGGGGTGTCAATGCCAGGCAATTTGGTCGAGTTGTTTGTCATGAAGATTCGCCGTCTTGACGCTGAAAGTCAGAATCTTTTCTCCTTGGCCGCCTGCCTTGGCAATCGATTTGATCTGGAAACCCTGAGTATCATCAGTGGACGCCCGTCCCGGGAATGCATGGCGATGCTTTTCTCCGATCAGGCAAAAACTCTGCTCCTGCCTTTTTACGGTGGCAGAAGCAATAAGACGGAGAAAGATATTCGCAACCCCAAGACATGCATGTTCCTGCATGATCGGGTACAGCAGGCAGCTTATACATTGATTGAACCGGCAGAACTTTCGCACATACTGCTGAAAATCGGCAGACTCCTGCTCGTCAGCCTTGAGCCGGAACAGCTTTCTGAAAGATTGTTCGAGGTTGTTGGTGATTTGAATGCAGGATGCGCCCTGGTTAATGATGATGCAGAGCAGCTGGAGATTATCGATCTCAACATTACTGCGGCACGCAAAGCCTACGCTGCTACCGCCTACCGTTCAGCGCTCCAGTTTTACCGGTTGGCGAACCGTTTTCTGGAAAGGCCCGGATTTGCCGAACACTTCTGGCTCGACCAGCACGAAACGGCCATGTGCCTTTTCAAGGAACGCGCAGAATGTGAATTCCTCGAGGGAGACCGCATCGAGGCTGAAAAATGCATTAAACAGGCTGTGGCTCGTGCCAGGACAGCACTCGAGAAAGCTGATGCCCTCAATATTCTTATTGTTCAATATACCTTGCTTGCCAGGTATCCTGAGGCTATTGCGGTTGGACGACAGGCACTGGATGCGCTGGGGATCAGCCTTCCTGGGGAAGGCTACGAGAAAGCGTGTCATAATGAAATCGCGCAGGTGCGGCAGAAGTTGGGAAATAGCCTGGTCTCCTCTTTGGTTGAACTTCCGGTCATGAGTAATCCCGAGATGCTCATGGCATCTAAAATCCTGATCACGATGGGACCGCCTTGCTACCGGTCACACCAACGGCTTTGGAGCGTAATTGTCCCAAAAGTGGTGAACCTCACGCTGCTCCACGGCAATATCCCCCAGATTGGTTACAGCCATACGGCATTTGGCGGACTGCTGGGGTGGGTGGATAACGATTACACTAAGGCGAAGGAGTTTGGTGAGCTGGCAACTAGTCTAATGACCGGCACGTTCCGATCCGCAACCGACCAAAGCGTGTTTTACCTGATGATCGGCAGTTCGCTGCGGCATTGGTTCAAGCATCTCAGGTACGGAACCCAGGATTATACCGATGCCTTCGAAATAGGATTGAGGTCGGGCAATTTGCAGTATGCCGCTTATGCCTTCGGCCATAATATGTACTGTCTCTTCTACCAGGGGGTTCCTCTGGCGGGCCTGATACAGGAGTCACAGCGTTCCCTTGAATTCAGCCGTACACGCCTCAATCAATGGGCCGTCGATCTGCTGGAGGGGGGGCTGGATATTTTCGGCATATTGTCAGATAAGAGGCCTGCGTTCAATGGGGCAAAGGCATGGTCCGAGGAGGAATATCTGAAGAGGGTTGAAGATCATCACAATATCCAGGTCACCTGTATTTACAAAGTTCTCAAAACATTTTCCCTTCTCATGTCCGGCAATTATGATGAAGCCCTGGCGCTGTCGGACGAAACTGAACCGTTGATTTACACAGTAGGAAGCCAGGGGCTTTTACCCTGGCCCGAACATGTTTTCGCGCGCCTTCTGATTCTTACTGCACTTTATTCAAAGGCAGACAATGAGAGACGGTCCAAATGGCGCCAGGAGCTTGGACAGATGATGACCAGGCTTCGCATATGGGCCGACAACTGCCCCGATAATTTCGAACATAAATACCTTCTGGCTTCTGCGGAACTCGCAAGGATTGATGGAAGACCGGTTGAGGCCATGCAGCTTTATGATGAGGCGGTAGATGCAGCTCGGGCCGGTGGTTTTCTGCAGTGGGAGGGCATGGCCAATGAACGGGCTCACAGCTTCTGGCTTGAATGCGGGAATGAGCGCCTTTCGCATGTCTATTGGCAGCAGGCCTATGTTTGCTATAACCGCTGGGGTGCCATTGCCAAGGTGTACTCGATGGAAACAGCATATCGCATTTATCTTTCTAAAAACCTCCTGGCTGATGATGTTTCCGGCAAACCGGTGGAGAAGGTTGAACAGGGGATCAAGCATGCCCAGGTGGAGAGGCAGCTCGAGCAACTCCGTAATTACGCATTACAGGTGCAGCAGACCAGTCTGCGGAATGAGCCGACAACTCAGGCCGAAGAACTGGCCCATGCCATGCAGCGGCTGAGGGTGGAGAGCGCCGAGCGAAAGAAGGCCGAGGAACGATACGCAATGACATTGGCCGCGGTGAACGACGGATTCTGGGATTGGCATGTTCCTAGCGGCAACGCTTTTTTCAGCACCCTGTACTATGCTATACTTGGCTACGATGATGGAGAATTTCCAGCCACATATAATGCATGGCGGCTCCTCGTCCATCCGGAGGACATTGACAGGGTCGAGCGCGAGATCCGAAAAAGCATCGAAACCGGCAGAGGTTTTGCCATTGATCTCAGGATGAGGGAAAAAACTGGTGATTGGCGCTGGGTTTCCACCCGTGGCAAGGCAATAGAGCTGGATGCTGACGGCAATACGCTCAGGATGGTTGGCACATTGAGCGACATTACGGAGCGCAAGAAGATAGAAAATGAGCGTGAAGCTCTTATTGTCCAGCTTCATGAGGCTCTTGATGAAGTAAAACAGTTGAGCGGAATCCTTCCAATCTGCATGCATTGCAAGAAGATCCGTAATGACAAAGGCTACTGGAACCAGCTGGAAACATATATATCAGAACATTCGGAGGCCAAATTCAGCCATTCCCTGTGTGCTGACTGTGCAAAGAAGTATTATCCTGAAATAAGTCACTTATACCCGGAGTCCAAAAAATAACTGGATTTAAATGAAAAACTATATCTTCTTCAGCTTTTTAATTTCCCTGGTCAGACGATCAAACTCCATTTCAACAGTGTCAATCAGAAGTCCCGCTTTATTTAAATCGCCTGACCTGCAGGCCTGCTCAAGCTGGAATGCGATTTTCTGGAGGCTTTCAGCGGAAAAATTCCCCGCCATCCCCTTGATGGTATGGGCTGTGTTCTGGACTTGTTTTATATCCCCAGCCTTGTAGTAGGTTTTCAGGGATGATATGAGGACAGGGGTGTCCTTGAAAAAGAGGATGATGAGCTCATTGAGAAGATCCTTGTCGTCGAAAACCCGTTCCAGAAGGGTGTCGACGTTGAAGATATCCGGATTCACTGTTCTTTTTTCATTTTTCATCCTGGTAACTGTATCAGTTCCGAAGGATACCGGAATACCTGAAATCTGGCGTGATATCGCGTTTGCCAGTTCTCTGGGATTAACCGGTTTTGAAACATAGTCGTTCATTCCAGCTTCCAGGCATTTCCTCTTGTCGTCCTTGAGGGCGTGGGCGGTCATCGCGATAATGCGGATATCGTGGTTGAGAACCTTTGAATTCCTGTCACGGATCATTTTTGTGGCCTCGAATCCGTCCATTACAGGCATCTGTATGTCCATAAGGATCAGATCGTATTTTTTCGACTCGAGTATCTTCACGGCATCTGCTCCGTTGGCGGCGATATCAGGTGTAATTCCCATTTTTGAAAGGATTGCGCAGGCGACTTTTTGATTGATCTCGTTGTCTTCCACGAGAAGTATTTCAGAGGGTATGGCGCTGAGGAGCGGCCTGCTGGTTTCGAGCGGGGTTTCTTCAGCCAGCCTTTCTTCGCCGAGAAGGTTAGCTATGCAGTCGAATAGATGTGATTTCCTGATCGGTTTTGGAAATGTTGCCGCGAAAAGCGCTGAATCTTTGAATTTTCTTTCAAGAGCCGCTCCGGCGGATGACATCATGACAAGCAGTGTATTGGAAATTTCAGGATCGTTCTTTATCTCCTTCGCGAGCGTTTCACCGTCTTTCTCAGGCATGAGCATGTCCAGAAATGCGATTAGATACGGTTTTCCCGCTTTTTTCGCGGACCGGAGCTCGTCGAGGGCGGATGCTGCGTTATCGACTTCATCATGCTTGAAATTCCAGGAATCGAGAAGTGTGTTCATGACAAGTCGGTTTGTCGCGTTATCGTCGACAGTGAGCAGCCTGATGGCCTGGAACCTTGCGGGGATTGCTTTTGCCGGCGCAGATTGCTGAGCTGTCTTTTTCAGCATGACAGTGAACCAGAAAGTGGAACCTTTTCCTTCTTCGCTCAGTACCCCGATTGCCCCCCCCCATTTTTTCAACTAGGCGCTTTGAAATTGAAAGTCCAAGCCCTGTGCCGCCAAATTTCCTGGTGGTGGACGAGTCAACCTGTGTGAACGCGCTGAACAAGGAGTCTATCTTATCTGCAGGGATGCCGATCCCGGTATCCTTGACTTCGAAATAGAGGAGGATGCAGTCGTTTTCGTCCTTCTTCAATTCCACGGCGATGATGATTTCACCGTTCATAGTGAATTTCATCGAGTTCCCTATCAGATTAATCAAAATCTGTTTCAGCCTGGTGTGATCCCCGTACAAGGCGCATGGAAGATCCGGCTTCATGAGGCAGTTGAGCTCAAGTCCCTTCTCCTGGGCCCGGATGGCGAGGATGTCCATGACATTCTCCATGAGCAGGCTTAGATCAAAATCAGTTTCATCCAGCTCGAGCTTTCCGGCCTCTATCTTCGAAAAGTCCAGTATGTCGTTTATGATTGTGAGAAGGGATTCGGCGCTGAGCCTTATTGTCTCGGCATATTTCCGCTGGTCCGGGTCAAGACCGGAATCAAGCAGTATTGAGATCATGCCCATGACACCATTCATCGGAGTCCTTATTTCATGGCTCATATTCGCGAGAAAATCACTTTTGGCGGCATTGCCCATCTCGGCCCTGGCCGTGGCTGCCGCGAGCTGGCGGTTGGTTTCCTTCAATGCTTCTTCCGCCCGCTTGCGGTCTGAGACATCGCGCATAATCCCTACGGCGTGCCATCCATTGTTCATGTGGACCGTTGAAAGCGAAAGCTGCACTGAGATTTCCTTCCCATCTTTCCTTATGGCCTCCAGCTCCAGTGTCTTACCAACTGCGGCTCCCTGTCCAGCCTTCTGAAACATAGGGAATGCGGCATGGTGCGCCTTAAGATACCGGGAGGGTACGATTAATGAGTGGAGGTTTTTACCAATGGCCTCTGCGCTCAGATAGCCGAAAATACGCTCCGCTGCAGGATTCCAATACGATATGCCGCCTTCAGGATCCATCATAAGGATGGCGTCCTGGGCGGAGTCGGTAATGGCGCGCATGTGGGTTTCGCTCTCCTTCAGCTTCCCTTCCATCCGTCTCCGCTCGGTGATTTCCCTGTCCAATTCATCACGCGAAGCAGTGAGCTTCCTCAGGTGCTGTGTCATTAAATTGAATGATTGAGCCAGCAGGCCGATCTCGTCATGGGTCTTAATCGGCAGGCAATAGTCGAGATCTCCTGCACTTATCCTTGCAGTCCCGTCATGCAGATCCTTTATGGGGGCGGTGATATATCTGGAAAAGAAGAAGACGGCGATTGAACTAATCAATAAGGCGGCAAGTATGACCAGAAGCGTATATTTCAAGAACATGTCGATTGGTTTGAAGGCCTCGCCAGCAGTGATTCTCGCTACGATGCCCCAGTCTCCCAGAGGCACATAGCGGTAGGCCGCCAGGACTCTTTCACCTTGGACACCGGCCCCGTCAGCCATCCCACTGCCTTTTTTCAATGCCAGCCGCATTGGTTCTGCTAACTTCGAATCAAGAGGAACCCGGTATTTGAATGCTGAATCTGGAATGCTGCGTATGGTGTTGAGGAACAGCATGTCTTTGCCGGAGATCTTGCCAAGCAATATTTCTCCGCCTGAAGTCTGGCTGCTTTCATTCAACATCCTATAAATATTGTCCGCCCTGATTCGGACCAGCAAGACTCCGACTATGTCCTCCTCCCCTTCGGGACTGAACAGGGGGATTGAAACATCGAACATGATTGTTCCGGCATATGGATAGAATCCGCTGAAAAACCTCATGCCTCCGCCATATTCGAAGGCATCCGTTGACGAAAGATTCCCGCCTATGTCCTTGACTTCGGTCGAGCCGATTATCCTGCCATCGAGAGCTATGACATTTATCTTGTCAATGACCGGTGCCGAGACCATGGCATCCCTAAGGGTTTTCTGGGTGTCCTTTTCAAATTTCGCAATATTCGGCTCCTTGGAAATTATTCTGGCAAGATGCTCCCTGGGAAGCCTTCTTGATGCAATAAGGTCCACCAGGTCGAAGTCGTGCTGGAGAGTGTCAAGGAGCTGGTTTTCCTTGGAATCAAGGAAAGCGGACAAATCTGACAGGATCCTGTCCCGCATTATCTCCCTGGCATGCCAGTAGAGGATGCTGCTGGTGGACAATATTGCCACCAGGATCAATCCCAGCACAAGTACTGTCAGTTTAGTCCGAATGGAAAAAATAACTTTTTGTTTCTGGTCTTCCATTTACGTGGCCCCATTTTAATTCCTATTTCTTTTTTAGGTCCGGATAATGCTTGTCCCTGCATTCCGGGCAGAGTCCATGGCTGAACTGGGCGTCTGTATGCCTTGAAATATATTCCTCCATCCGTTCCCAGCTTTCATTGTCGTTCCTGATCTTGTGGCAGTGCATGCATATGGGGAGGATACCCTGCAGTGTCTTGATGTGCTGGTATGCGTCTTCGAGGGCCTTTATTCTTTCGGCAAGGGCCACGTGCAGGGAGATGAGTTCCTGTCCGAGCTTCACCCGCGACAGCAGTTCATTCGAGTCAAAAGGCTTTTCGACGAAGTCGTTCGCGCCGGTCCTGAAAGTCTCCAGGACGTCCTTCTTCTCATTCATTGAGGCGGTAAGGATTATCAGATAGGGATTGATTTTGAATTTTGTCGCGCGAAGCCTCTTGCAGATCTCAATCCCCTGAAGTCCGGGCATTACCCAGTCGAGGAGGGCGAGCTTGGGGCCGTCCTCATGCCTGAGCTTCTCAAACGCATCATCCCCGTTCTGGCATGAGATGACTTCATATGCATTCTTGGTAAGGACATTCTCGATGAGACGCCTGGTTATGTTGTCATCGTCCGCTATCAGTATTTTGAAAGTCATTTCATCACCTGTATGTTGGTTTTTTTGATTTCATCCTTCAGGATTTCAAACGCCATTTCAACGGCGTCGATGAGAAGGCCTGTCTTCTTATAATCGCCCGCCTTTCCAGCATGTTCAAGCGACAACGCCGTTTTCTGCAGGCTTATGGCCGCGAAATTTCCAGCGGAGCCCTTTATCGTATGCGCTATGCGCTGGATCTCGGACATGTCATTATCCTTGTAGGCGCTTCTCAGCGCCCCGATGTGGACAGGGGTGTCCTTGAAGAAGATCCCAACAAGCTCCTTCAGGAATTCCTTGTCGCCGAAAACCCTTTCCATCAGCGTGTCAAGATCGAATACGGCGGCGTTGAGTTTCACATCCTCCCCCTGTATATCCCTGGCTGCAGGCGTCCCCTTGAATTCCGGTCCACCTGAAATCTGTCTGGCTATCGCTTCAGCGAGATCTTTGGGGTTGACCGGCTTTGAAACATAATCGTCCATGCCTGTCGCAAGGCATTTCTCCCTGTCCCCCTTGAGCGCATGCGCTGTCATTGCTATGATGGGGATGTCATGGTTCAGTACCTTGGAGCTTCTGTCGCGGATCAGCTTTGTAGCCTGGAATCCGTCCAGCACCGGCATCTGTATGTCCATCAGGACAAGATCGTATGTGTTCCTCTCAAGCTTTTTTACCGCTTCAAATCCATTCGTGGCGATGTCCGGCCTGATATTCATTTTTGCGAGGATCGCACATGCAACCTTCTGGTTTATCTCATTGTCCTCGGCGAGGAGTATCTTCCTGACGGCAGTCCTATCGGATGCAGGGGCGGCTGTCTCCGCCACGGCGGTCTCCTTTATGAATTGGTTTTCGCCTGTCAGATTGGCGATGCAGTCGAAGAGATGGGATTTCCTTACGGGCTTGGGCAGTGAGGCGGTGAAGAGTTTCTTGTCCTTTATTGATTTCTCGAGAATTTGGCCGGCTGAAGACATCATCACCAGGATTGTGCCGGAAATTCCGGGATCATTTTTTATTTCAGCCGCAAGCGCTTCGCCGTCGATCAGAGGCATGAGCATGTCCAGAAAGGCTATTTTGTATGGGGTGCCGGCCTTTTTGGCGCTGCGAAGTGCGTCAAGCGCGGATGATGCGTTTTCAACTTCATCATGCGTGAATTCCCAGGAATCCAGGAGCTTCTCCATGACCGTGCGGTTGGTTGCGTTGTCGTCTACGGTCAGTATCCGGATGTCATGGAAACGTTCAAGGGGAAGCTTCCGCTTCAGCTTGCCGGACATCTGCTTTTCAAGAAGCGCCGTGAACCAGAAGGCGGAGCCTTTGCCTTCCTCGCTGACGGCTCCTATTGCCCCGCCCATTTTCTCCGCAAGGCGTTTTGAGATCGATAGGCCGAGCCCCGTGCCTCCGAAATTCCTTGTCGTGGAGGAATCTATCTGCGTGAAGGCGCTGAACAGGGAGTCGATCTTCTGCCTTGGGATGCCTATGCCGCTGTCCTTGACTTCGAAATAGACCAGCGACCTGTCCCATTCATCCTTTTTCAGTTCAGCTCTTACTATTATCTCACCCTTATGCGTGAACTTTACGGCATTGCTCACAAGGTTGGTCAGTATCTGCTTGAGCCTGATGGCATCCCCCCTGAATTTTGTCGGCATGTCCTGGGAAATCAGGCAGTTGACTTCAATCCCTTTTTCCTGGGCTTTGAGGACAAGGATGTCGACAGCCTCCTCAACGACGTCATAGATGTCGAAATCAGTTTCCTCCAGAACAAGTTTTCCGGTCTCTATCTTGGAGAAGTCAAGTATGTCGTTTATGATTGTGAGCAGCGAGTCGGCGCTCGTCTTTATTGTTTCGGCGAATCTTCTCTGTTCCTGGGTCAGCTCGGTATCCATGAGCATGGAAAGCATTCCAACGACGCCGTTCATAGGGGTTCTGATCTCATGGGACATGTTTGCGAGGAAGTCGCTCTTTGCGGCATTCGCGGATTCAGCCTCGACTGCAAGCATGTTGGCCTGGTGGATGCTGTGTTCGAGCTGCCGGTTGAGCGCCTGCGCCTCGTCCTTGGAGTCCTTGAGGGTCTTTTCAAACTGCTCCCTTATTATGGCCGAACCGATGAGATCGGCGATGGCGCGTAGAAGTTCAATCTCTGTCTTGGTCCATTTCCGCAGGACGGTGAAATCATCGAATTTCATGAAGCCCCACCATTTGGAGCCGGCAAAGACGGGGATGGCGAGGATCGACTTCAGCCCGCTTCCTGAAAGTAAGTTTCTCTCATCGTCGGGGAACTCATCTATTATGCTGGAGACATGCATCCCTGATTCCAGCATGGATTTCCATCTGGACAGGCCAATCTCATCGAAATTCCTGTCCTTGACGATAGGGTTTTTCAGATCTTTGACCTTGTCGGACGAAGGCCATTCAAATGCCGTAGTTGGAATTATCCTGTCATGATTGTCATTTATATTCTGGAAAACACAGATCCGGTCTGTCTCCACTGCGGTTCCCAGTTCCTTTATGATATCCTGCATGCATTCATTCCAATGGGGCGTGTTGAGCAGTCTTTTCGCGGAAAAGGCGGCGGCCTCAAGGATGTTGTCCTTCCTTTGTAGCTCGGCTTCATTCTTCTTCCTGTCAGAGATGTCGATGAAACATTCAATCCCGCCGATAACATTCCCCTTGTCGTCCTTCAGGATGTCTACGTTCTGGGATATGTTGACAAGCTCGCCGTCTTTTCTTTTGATCACGCATTCCTTGCCGAAAATAGGCTTTGGCACATTTTTGGCGCAGAGGCCGCATTTCTCATTGCACGGTTCAATTCCGAAAAGGATGCACGCTTTGCCGATTACTTCGGAGGCATGATATCCTGTGATCTTCTCAGCGGCGTCGTTCCAGCTTGTCACTATCCTGTTATTGTCGACGGTGAACAGGCCGCTGGGGAGCATCTTGTTCAGTAGTTCGGCCTGCTCCTTCGATGCAAGAACGGCCTTCTCCGCGTTTTTCCGTTCAGTTATGTCGGTCGAAATAGCCACGAACCTGCTTATCTGCCTTTCCTCGTCCCATATCGGATTGAGGACTGTCATCCAGGTCAACATTGTGCCATCGAGCCTCCTGCTTTCAGCTTCAAACGTACACCTGTCCCCGCGGAGGACCCGTTTTGCGGCCTCGTCGACGATCTCCCTCATGAAACCTTCCGGCCATGCTTCCCTGAATGGCTTTCCGATTATTTCCTTTTCTGAAAGGCCTTTTGTCAGAAGACCGGTATCATTTATAGATATATAGTTCCCTTCGCTGTCAAACAGCTCGATGCAGTTTGGAGAGCATTCGACAAGGCTGCGATACCTGTTCTCAGAGGATTTGAGAGCTATCGAGTTTTCGAAGTTCTTCTGCTGGATCACGAAGAAGATTATCAGAAGAAGGCAGATCATGAGAGTTGTAAGGATGGGAGGCATCCTGTGGTCTGCAATGGACTTGTCCCAGTCAGGTGCCGAAATGTCGGTGCCTAGGACTGCCAGGACGTTTTTAGAGCCGGGCGCGGTTATTGGAACAAGCGCCGATACGAATCGCCCCCATTCATCCTCAGCCGCATCTTCGGTGAACTCATATCCCTTCTTGAAGGATTCCTTTAGGAGGACGCTGGCGTTGTCATATGTTTCCCCTGGGGAAGATATGTGTGTGGCGGATAATTCATTCCCATTGCTTTGCCGTTCAGATTCCACGTCCACAAAGAAGAACACTTCACCCTCCCGGCAGCCCATGATATATATATGTCTTATGTTAATCTGGCTGCTTGCTGCTTTCGTCAGTTTCCGTTTCAAGTCCTTGTATTCAATGAGTTCGGCATCGGACGGTGAGCCTGCAAGACTCCGGAGCTTTTCAGGGGCGATGGAAGCCGCTATTGCGCGAGTCAGTGAAAGCAGATTGCCCCTCTGATGGTCCTCTTCCAGGTCTCCGGCCTTTTTTGTCGCTATCCACCCTGCGATTATGGATATGGCGAGAAGTGCTGGAATGTAATACTTGAAATTGGATTTGTCCTTGATGCCTGAGCCGGCATACGGTACCGTGACGCATTTCCAGTAGAAATAGCTGAAGCAGGAGCAGAGGATCAGGATGAGCATGGTGTTGAAGACGGTTACGGGGAAATGCATGGCCGTCAGAAACGTGCCTTCATTAAGTGAATTTGCGGGGAAGAAAGGTTCGGGTGGAGGTACGGCGACGATGGACACTCCCAGGAGGATCAGGCAGGTCGCCGAGGTTAAAAGCGCCCGGTTCCCCTGGAACTTGGTCAATCTCGTCATTGACAGGATGTAGGCCGCGAACAAGGCGCCCGGCAAGGCCATGAAGTAGCGGGATGTGGCTTCGAGCCCTTCAATCCCTTTCGACGCACCTGCCGCAACCATCCAGAAAAGAATTGCATATACCCATTTGCCTGTGTTCTTCCCCCCTTTCCCCATTTCGAGGCCCGAACGCCCAAACTCAAAAAGGAAGAAATAGGAAAGTATTGAGAACGACAAGTCGAGCGTGGTATAGCTGTAGCTGGGCATGTAGGGGGCTGTTATGATATCCGCGACATGCATCAGGCCCTGCGTGACCGCAAAGAGCGAGAACCATTTCCATTTGAGTATTGAATTGTTGCTGATAAGATATGTGACCGAGCCAAGCAGCATGTATGACAGCCCGTACAGGAAGAATATGTAGTCCATGTTTGATCTGAAGAAGTCTTCCATCATTTTCCACCTTCTCTGCCCGTATGTGCCAGGAATTCTGAAAAACAGTCCTTAAGAGGCTGTATCGCTGAAGTACACCTGTTGCAGTCACCTGATTTTGCGGCATCATTGATCGCAGCCGCGCTCTGGAAGATCTTCATGGCCCCAAGTGATTTAGCCTCGCCCTTTATCAGATGGGCTGCGGACTTGGCCTTCTGCATGTCGCCTGCATCGATGTTCGCGGAAAGTCTTTCTATGTTCTTCTCTGTCCCTTCGATGAATATTGAGAGCATCTCTGCAAGAGTGTCCTTGTTTCCGCCGGCGAATTCCAGCGCGGCCTTTTCATCAAAGACAAGATCGGATTTTGAGGAGTCGCCGGTGGGAATCGGTTGGGCCGATTGCCCGTTCCTGCGGCAATATGCCGCTATAACTCTTTTCAGTTCATTTTCCGACATCGGCTTCTGTATCGAATCTCTCATCCGGCACCTGTCAAGCTCTTCAGATCCAATCACATCTCCGCTCAGTGCTACTGTCGGAGTTGAGACGCCTCTTCTTGAAATCTCAAGCGCCGCGTCTCCGCCGTTCAGCTCCGGCATGAACATGTCCATTAGAATGAGATCGTATTGATTTCCGCATGCCATGTCGACGGCCTGAGTGCCATTTTCAGCGGAATCGGCCTCGTATCCGCAGTGCTCGATCATCTTCAGGGCGAGCTTCCTGCTGATGAGACTGTCCTCGGCAATAAGTATCCTGATTTTTACACCCATTTAAATTCCCCTGTAATCGAAGATAAGTTCACTCATGTGGACTTTCCTGCTTCAATTCAAGGCTTGTCGGAGCCGCAGAAGTATGCAGCGAACCGCATTTCGGACACTTGTTCAGCTCGATATCCTTCTGCACTGAGTCCTTGACGCTCTCCTCGCCTGATAGCACGGGTTGTCTGAATTCAAACTCATACCCGCATTCATCGCACTTCTGACGATAGGACAATGTCCCGCCGCAGTTGATACATTTATCCTTGCTTATGTCAACAATCATTGCTTCATAGGACATGGTGCAC